>NZ_BBUX01000014.1:0-113818 GCF_000974725.1 Methylobacterium sp. ME121 | reverse complement strand
TGAGTACCCTTGCCCCGCGTGTTGAGAGAGGCGCCCGCAGGAATAATTTCGGCTCTCTTCGGATCGCACTCGCTCTGTTGGTCATTATCGGACACGCGCCGGAACTGATCGACGGCGATCGCGCGCGCGACTTCCTGGTACGGATCACCGGCAGCTTCTTCTCGGGAGACTTGGCCGTTGACGGCTTCTTCCTGATCAGCGGCTACCTCATCACGAAGAGCCTCCAGTCCTCACGATCGTTGAAGAGTTATCTGTCCCGGCGCATCGCGCGCATCTATCCCGGATTCATTGCCGCGTTCATTGTATCGATACTGCTCTTTGGAAGCCTGTCGGGCGGATCGCTGAGCGACATTCCGGCCGTCAAAAGTGTCACGAAGCTCTTCATTCTCGGTCTGCCTGTCGTCCCAGGCGCGTTTGCCGGCCTGCCGCATCCGGACCTCAACGGGTCGATGTGGACCATCTCGTACGAGTTCCGCTGTTACGTGCTCGCGATCGGTATCGGCGCCCTCTCGACGCTCGCCGGACGGCGTTACTGCCTCGCGATCATCGTCGGGCTCGGCATCCTCTACGGCTTCCGTCACGCGGTGCCAGACATACCGCACGGAAGCCCCATCTTCGGCAGCTCGAGCGCAACGATCCGGTTGACCTTCATCTTCCTCATCGGATCTGCGTTCTACCTCTGGCGGGACGTCATCCCTCTGACGGGGCGCGGAGCTCTACTGGCGCTGATTTCCTGTACGGGCCTCCTGTTTGTCCCCCCTCTGGCGGAGCCGGCCTTCGCGATCTTCGGCGGCTACCTGATCTTCTGGTATGCGCTGGCAACGCCTGCCAATCGCCTGAGCCAGTGGGTCGACCGCACGGATCCGAGCTATGGTCTGTACCTCTACGCGTGGCCGACGCAGAATCTCCTCATTCAGAAGATTCCAGGGATCACGCCACTTCTGTTGATCGTTTTGACGATACCGATCGCGTTCTGCTTCGGGATCCTGAGCTGGCACGGGATCGAGCGGCACTTCGTGCGGCGGCGCAACGCGGGTAACCCGAACTTCGTCTGCGCTGACCCGGACGCTCTGCTCCCCAGGCTCCGCTAGGAACCGGCCTTTCCAGGCTCCGGCCCTTCGTCACCGACGATGCGCGAATCCGAACGGGGTGTTCCCGCACGGGGCAGCGGCGCTCCGCACAGGGCAGTCCTGATCGCGGCGCTTTCGCGTGAAGGCCGGCCCGCAAGAGGGGCCGCCCGGGCGATCGCTCGCGCCTGGCGGGCAGCCAGCCAATGCGCCCGCGCGAGGAACCTTCGGGGTCCTCGGTCGAGACGGCTCGGCTCGCTCCGAGATCTCGACAGGACGAACAACGCCCGATGATGCGCTCGCCGACCGGGTCCTCCCGCTGTGTGCGGCGCGTCGTCCGTTTCAACAGACCGCATCTCGTATCCTAGCCCATGTCCTGTGCACCGTCGGACTGTCCTGATCCCGTGTCCGGCGAGGCCAGTGGGCGGATGTGTTTCGATGGCGAGCCGCCCGATCCGGCCAGAACTGGACCGGCCCACCATCTGAGAGCCCGTTCTGGCAGGGCATGACATCGTCCGCGCGGAGCCTCCCAGGCGTGCCTGCTCGGTACAACGAAGTCACTCGATATTACTTCCACACGATCTCGCAATTTCAGAATTCAAGCGAGAGAAATTTTCATAGCATTACTTTACAACGACTTTAACGATGACAATCGCAGCGGGAAATTACGCCAGAATCCGTCGCCGCGAACCGACCCACCTCAAGACTGGTTCCGCCAAGAACGGTTGCCGAAATTCGTACTACTTTCGGCTATTTCAGACCATGGGTACTGCCATGAGCAGTTTATAAGGGTTGGACTCGGGCGTGCCAACACTGGTATGCCGGGTCCGAGCTTGGCTAGAATGGCCGGGCGCAGCGCGAGGGCGGCCATGGCTTTCAGACGTATCGGAACGCTCGTGGTGGTGCTGACATCGAGCGCGTGCTCGCATGCGCCGCCGATGCCGACCGCCTACAGCGCCTTGCCGCCCCTCACAGCGACACCCGCCGCAGCCGCGTCGACGGGACCGCTCGTGGACGCCGCCGCGCCGCGTGCTGATGCCGATATCGGTCCACCGCCCGTCGTCATTCCCGGCACGCTGAAGCTCAGGGATGCGGAGATCGGCCAGCGCGGCGTGAATCCTCTGGCGGTGCTCGATTCCTCGATGCGCAACCGCATGAGCTGGAAGAGTCTCCATCCGGAGAATCTGACGAAGCCGCCGATCTATTCCGGCCTGTCCCGGATGGCGAACGGTGTCGACGTCGGAGAGACCTCAGCCACACGGAAAGACAACATCCCCGGTTTCGACCGAGAGCTCGCCACGAAGCGGATCATGTCGGAGTACAATCGCGAAGCGGCTATGGCAGCGCTCCTGAAGGGCGGCCGGGACGCTTCGAAGAGCGTATGCTCTGGATGCTAGCGTCGCCCTCCGACGCGGCCGGGGCGGTGGACGGCGAAGTCTCGATCACGATCAGGAAGCATCTGGCGCGCTCTCACCCGTCGCCTTGACCTGCCGTCAACGCCCCCATTACGCGAAGCGGCGATCCCTCTCGCAGAGAACTCCCTCAGCCGACGCCACCCAGAAACCGGTCCGCGATCGTCACCGACGATCGCGCCTTCACCGGCGACGAGGGCGCCTGCGCTGCAGCCATCGCCCCGGCCCTCTGCGCCTCTCTCCGACCTGCGGCGAGGCGTCAGTAGCGCGGCGAGAAGTCCATCCCTGTCACGACGGTGAACACCGGCGGTGTACGGTCAGCGAGCTCGATCCGCGTGGGATCTTGCGATCGCTCGGTCTGAACCGAGGGGCAGAACAGAGTGGAGGGCAACTCGGCCTTCGGCGAGAGGACCCGGTCCAGAGGAGCCGGCCTCGTCATGGCGGGCTTCGGATCCAGCCAGGTGCCGGGCATCACCTGCTGTCCACAATTGCCGACGACCGCCTCGTGTATCGTCCCATCGATCGCGGCGGAAACCACGCAACTGGCGGGGTGGTACACCAACTCGTACTGGAACCTCCTGCTCGCGTCGGACTCGGTTCGGAACCGGTCATCCAAGACCACCGCCGTGTGGGGGCGGTCGGTTGTACCGACGACATAGAGCCGGCCAGTGGCGATGGCAGCGACCGTGATATCGGAGGCGGCCGAGGCGGACATGCTGAAGACAAGCGCCAGCGCTCCTGAGAGCGCCGCAGTCGAAATCAAGCCGAGCATCCTGCCCTCACCCTCAACCCGTCACCTGACCAGACCCGACGCGATCGTATCGCAGATATCGCGAGCCGCGGCCGCACTCTGAACAACGAAGCCCACGGCCATTTTACCTAGCGATGATCAGTACCCATCACTCGATAGAGGTACATCGACATGCCATTCACCGGAATATCGGGCCGGATGGTCCGTAGATCCAACGCACGGGCGCCGGCCCGTACCTAATCGCGTGCCAACACGCTCCATTCCCGACGAGAGCCTATACGGGACGGGCCCCGGAGCATCAACGAACGCACTTGGCCATACTGGAAGTCGGGCACCGTCTCGATCACTTCTAGATCTCGGACCGAGACGCGAGTTCCAGCCGCCAAATTCGTCCCCGCAAGCACTTGCCTGGACCTGCGGCGCCCGCGGACTTCGCCGCGACGGTGCTTTACCCCCACTCCTTCCGGCTGCGGCGCCGTGATCCGCGCGCGTTCGGACGGATGGCGTCGCCGACGTCCCGCGTCGATCGGTGCGCGCTTCGCGCCCGCTGAGAGCCGACCGGGCCGATGAAGCGAAGGCTGGGCAGGAGCGGACAGTGATGCATCGCTAAAATCCCACATTGAAAAATCTCAATACATAATAAACAGCACCAGACAGAACCACACCCGCAGCGATCCAGATAAATATCAACACCCAGCGATCGAAATACGCCACATCGTCGTCGGCATAGTTTATTGCACAGGGAACACAATAAATTCCAGAATGCTCCACCTTTGCACCACACGTTTGGCAAACGCTGATCGAAGAAGAGCGCTCTCTGGCGGTCATTCTGCGCGTGCGCAGAGGCAGGCCAAAGTGCCAGCGTCGAACGCCAACTCCCGTCTCCCAAAGCCTCATACCAGCACTCGCCATCCCACACAGGCGAATACATTAGACCCGACCGATGAGTCCCCACGCTTCGCCGACTTTACATACCAACAAAACATATATCAAAATGTGAATATTGTCAATTTCAGCACGATGACGCACCAGACCCGAAGCCTCAGTCCGGACATTTCAGAGATCTTCCGTCCGCAGGAAGCTTAGTCGTTCTGGCGACCAAGGTCGAACGAACACTCAGATCAAATCCGCCGAAAATCGCGCAGCCACCGCGGGTCATCGCGCGCTCCGATCCGTGCGATCCACGACTCATCGCTGCGCCCGAACGCCCGCAGGGCACCGCCTGCACAGCAGAGGTGCCGAAGGGATCGAACGTCGGCGACTCCGTTGCGATCGCGCCTCCGGCTGAGGTTTGGCTCGTCAACGGCGATCATCGACGCAGTGCCGATCTGTCCCCGCCGCGATCCGGTGCTTCGACGGTGGGCAGCCGCGGCGACGGGCCCGGGTTTGTGAAATCCCGGGATGGGCCGCTTGAGCCCGGCGAAGGCTCGGCCGGGCCGATGTTGCGCTCGCCTCAGAAACGCTTCGCCGCGGCGGCCCGACGGTGCAGGACCCAGCGCGAAGCCCGACACCACAGCTGCGTTGGCAGCCAGTACAGCGTTCTTGCCGCACCGATCCCGGCCATGATCGCCACGAACACGTGCGCCAACAGATCGAGGATCAAGCCGGGCGGCTCGTCCACCTCGATCCGATCATACCAGATCGGATCCTCGTGCCGGCACGGTTCATGGTTGACCATCGCTGGATTCTCCGCGGCTCGATCCGACGAACGAGCAAGCTGTCGACCGGTCTCGTCGAGGCCAAGACCCGAGTCTCAGGCTCCGCGCGCCGCGTGGCCGTCTCCGGCGCTGCCGGGTGATGGTCTCGCGCACCCCGATGTCCGTGATATCGTCCACGTCGCGACGCGGCGCGAATAGCCGCCCGGCGACGTTCGTCCCGTCGATCCGCACCTCGGAAAGTGGTTCGGGTCACGCCGTCGCACCGCGCCGGAGCCGAGGCCAGGGCCAGCGGCGTCGGAGCCGTCCCAACCCCGATTGCGCCGGGGCGCGCCGCAATCCGGCGCGGTGCGGCGCCGCGGGCCGCCCGTGTCTCATCGGCTCCCGCGCTGCGCCAGAACCGCGGGAACGGTGCGCAGCATGATGGCGAGATCCCGGTGCAAGGTCCACCGGGTGGCGTAGTCCAGATCCAGCGCCACGCGCTCGGCATAGGTCGTGTCGGAGCGGCCCGAGACCTGCCACAGCCCGGTCACCCCCGGCGGCACGGCGAAACATGTGGGGAAGGCCCGCCCGTAGCGGGCGACTTCGGCCGGCACGATCGGGCGCGGACCGACCAAGCTCATCTCACCGCGCAGCACGTTCCAGAGCTGCGGCAGCTCGTCCAGCGACGTCTTGCGCAGCACGTACCCGATGGCGGTGACGCGCGGATCGTCGCTGAGCTTGTGTGTGGCCGCCCATTCGGCCCGGGCTTGCGGATTTGCGGCCAAGTGCGCCGTCAGAACGGCGTCGCCGTTCGTCACCATGGAGCGGAACTTGAGACAGCCGAAACGGCGCCCGTCCCGTCCCACTCGCATATGGCGGAAGATCGGTGCCTTGCGATCACCGGCATAGACCAGCGCGGCGATCAGGAGCAGCAGCGGCAGGAGCAGAAACAAGGCCGTGGCCGCCACGGTGATGTCCAGACCGCGCTTGGCGGCCCAGCCCAGCCGCAGACCCCGCGCCACGAACGGCGCCGCTGGCAGAACGGCCTCTGCGACCGCCTCTGCCGCCTCGCCCACTTGGTCCGCCAGCTCAACACTGTACTGCGGTGCACGCAAGGTAGGCTGAAGCGGTGGGCCGACGTCGCGCAGCATGGTTTTGGCTCCTCGTGACGGCAGGGGGCCGCCGGGTGCAGCAACGATTAATCAATTGTTAACGATCCGATATCAAATCATCGCGTCTGTATCAAGCTTAGCCGCGCCCTATATGTCAGTACATTTTTCACTGTAAATTGTAAGAATAGATTTCGATCTTGCAGGCTGAAGAGAAGTGGCACCGTGACTCTGTCCCGCGACGCCGCAACGAATCGGGTTCAGCTTCGCCATCCCCGCAATGTCGCGAGACACCTACCTCGGCCGGATGCTCACCCATCATTGTGCACTGCGTGCGTCCGGGCCGAGGAATGCCGCGCATTCCAACGGTTGATGATCGAGAGCTGAGCCACGCCCGGCTCTGTGCTTTTTCCGCGCGAGCGGCCCTCATCCGGATCGGGGCGTCCTCGCGTGGGGAACGCTGTGCAATGTCCGGAATCCCCGGCGCAGGTATTCCGGAAGGTGGCCGCGGCGGCGATCGCCAGGATGCCGCGGAATGGCTCCGCCAGATCAATTTCGTCTCGAACGCGGCCATGACAACGGAGAGGGCGCTCTCTATGGGTGGGCTGACGATACAGTACGTCGAACGCCGTCGACGGGCGGGATGCGCACCGGATCGTGGAAATCGGTTGCCGCGCCGCAGCAGGACGCGCGTGCGCGGCCGTGGTCCGACGCCGTCGGACTAATCACTATGGCGGCGGCAGCCTCGGCGTGACCCGGATGGACGAACTCAGTATCCTGCGGATGGCTAAGCGGCATCCGACGTGCAGGAGCGGCGACAATGCCGAAGTCAGTGCGGGTTGGGGCGGCTTATGACGCATGCGCCGAGAGAGAGAGCAGGGTGCCGAGGTGCGCGGCGCGCAGAGCGGTCTCCGCCCGTTCGGGCGAATGCCGGGAGACCCGAGCCTGATGCGGATCCAGAGAGTACCCGCCCGGTCGGCACGCCCTCTCCGGACCACCGCCGCACAGCGGATGTCGTGAGACTCATCGCGACCTTCTGAATTCCGCCACCGCCGGCAGCACCCGAGGCTCGGCTCAATCTGGTCCAGCTGATGGCGCCCGTATCCGATCAAGCTGAGAACATCGCAATCATGGTCCCTTGCCTATGGAGCAGCTGCCTGACAGCGGCAGATCGGACATCCGCCGGCCCGACCTGCGCGATGACCGTGGAAGCAGGGTCCGATCGATGAGGGTCGCGATCGTCCATTACTGGCTCGTCGGGATGCGAGGCGGCGAGAAGGTCATCGAGGCGCTCTGCGATCTCTATCCGGAAGCCGACATCTTCACGCACGCCTACGCGCCGCAATCCATGTCGCCGACCATCAGGGCACACCGGGTCAGAACCTCGTTCATCGGCAGATTGCCGTTCGCGACCAGCCGCTACAAATCCTATCTGCCCCTGATGCCGATGGCCCTCGAGCAGCTCGACCTGCGGGGATACGATCTGATCATCAGCAGCGAATCGGGTCCGGCGAAGGGGATCATCCCGCCCTCGGATGCGCTGCATATCTGTTACTGTCACTCGCCGATGCGGTACGTCTGGAACATGTACCATGACTATCGCGAACGGACTGGGCTGCTCACGCGCATGCTGATGCCGCCGGTGGCCCACTACGTGCGCAACTGGGACGCGGTCTCGGCCGGCCGGGTCCACGAGTTCATTGCCAACTCGGACACGGTCGCGCGGCGCATCGAGACCTACTATCGGCGCCAAGCCAAAGTCATTCATCCGCCGGTGGATACCGCCGCTTTCGAGACTGTTCCGGACAGCGAGCGCGGTGACTACCATCTGATGGTCGGCGAAATGGTCCGCTACAAGCGGCCGGAACTGGCGATCCAGGCCTTCAACCGGTTGGAGCAGCCGCTCGTGGTGATCGGCGGCGGCGAGATGCTGCGCGAGCTGCGCAGCATGGCCGGCCCGCACATCAAGATCCTCGGTCCGCAGCCCTTCGAGGTGTTGAAGCACCACTACGCACGGTGCCAGGCCCTGATCTTCCCCGGGGAGGAGGATTTCGGCATCGTTCCCGTCGAGGCCATGGCGAGCGGCCGGCCGGTGGTCGCGTTTGGCAAAGGCGGTGTCACAGAGACGGTCATCGACGGCGTGACCGGGACCTTCTTCCACGAGCAATCCGTCGACGCGCTGATCGATGCCGTCCGACGCTGCCGGTTGATCGGCGTGGAACCCGAGCGCCTCGTCCGCCGCGCCGCCGACTTCGGCGTCGGCCGCTTCGCGGACGAGATCAGGCATTTCGTCGACGGGGTGCTGGCGCGCGAGCGCCTCGCGGCGCCGCGCCCGCCGCGCGAGTCCAGCCGCGCCTACCTGGTCCAGTGACACGGTCCCGCGACAGCGGCGGGCGGATCCGGGGGCTGCGCTGAACCGCCGAGGCGACGACCGACGAGCGGGTGGCACCGGTCTCAGAGGGCGAGGCGACGCGTCCTCTGGTCGGATCGCCTCGACTAAGCGTCGGCCGTGCCGGCCGGCATCAGATGGGCCGCCGCGTTGAGGGTCGAAACACGGGCCGTCGGCTGGTAGTCGAAGCCACCCTGCCGACCGAACGACTCGATCCCGAAATCGCTGAGCTGCGAGAGCGCGCGCGACACCCGCTGATGGGCCTTCCCCGTGTAGACGGGATAGGCACAGGGCACCATCTGACTGCCCTCGCAAACCAGATCACCGGCGAAGAGCCCGTTCTTGGCGACGTGCGCCCGAAAATCCTGCTCGGCGATCGTCGCGGAGTCGCCGGCATGTCCGGCAATGACCTCGACTCCGAAATACTCCCGCCCTTCCACCCGACCGTAGAAATCCGAATACATCGTGAGCCGCTTCCACGCCCCGTCGTGCGCGAAGTTGTAGAGCACCGAACAATCGAAGCCGCGGGTCCCGCTGAAGCTGAAATACAAGCTGATCAGCGTCACCGACGCGAGACCGGGATCCTCCCGGATACCGCAGAGCGCAAGCGCCCGAGCAATGGGAATCGTCGAGATGAGTCGATTGGCGGTGAAGCGGCCGCTCTCGGTGCGGACATCGAATTGTGTCCCGCGCCGCGTGATCGATACGATCCGCTGACCCATGTGAAAGGCCGAGCCGCGCTGCCGGAGGGTCCGCGCGGCCACCTCGTAGAGGGCGTTGAAGCCTTCGCGGGGCCGCGCCAGCTGCCGGTTGGTCGGACCCGGCGAGCGATGCCGGCGGACATAGCGCAACAAGACGCGCGGCGTGGCGTGCTCCTTGATCCAGAGCATCCGCTTCTCGGCGAATTCCAGATCGACCCAGTCGGCCGGCACGCCGAAGAACCGCTTCATGTAGCTCTCGAGGCCGGACCGTCTGAGCAGATAGTCACCGATCCAGTAGCGGGCGAACTCCCGCGCATTCCCGATCTTGCGCCGCGCCACGCGCGAGAACGCGGCCGACAGCGCGATCCTCACGATTCCCCACGGGCCCGCCCGGACAACATCGTCCCGGATCGACAGCGGGTATGAGGTCACGAAAGCCTGAGGTGTCAGCTTTCCCCACGTCGGCTTGATCGGAACGTAATGCTCCAGCAGCTCGGGAAAATACTTCAGCAAAGGCGAATCGTCTTGAAAGATCAGGCTTCCGACATCGAAGGTATACCCCTTGATAGCCCGGTCGATATGGTTTCCCCCAAGATTGGGAAATTCATCGATGACGGCAATTCTGCGACACCCGAGATCGTGCAATATAGAGGCTGAGACGATGCCGGTAATCCCGGCCCCTAAGATGATCGCATCGAACATCTCATCTTCGGATCGCCCGTCGCCGTCGAGATTCGAAGAGTCGGTCATGCTTCGCTTTGCACCGGCGATGGCGTCAGACGAGATAGGACGATGGCGGAGCATGGTGATCGCCCGGGCAGAACGTGATTACCACCGCCGAGAGCTCGAATCATACCGAAATTTTCGCATCGACACCATAAGAACCGACCGGAACCCAGTCGTCACCAGCATTAACGATCCGGAATATGTAAACATGCCATGGCGCGGGCCGAAACACCGCCTATGGTCCAACGCCAACCCTCGCCACCCGTTTCGAACGGGCCGAGCGGCGCCCGCCGCCGTGCGGCCGGCAGCGGCAGCGGCAGCAACGACCGCTCGGCAGCAGAGTAAAATCGATGATAAGCCCGATACATACCCTGGAGCCACCGGATCAAGAGAGTCGAATCTGCCCAGCAGCCCCAGGTGTTTCCTCAGAACCGCGAGCCATGTCGGTGTCGGCCATCGCGGCGCGACGGCGCGGACCTCAGTGTTTCTCCCGGAGCGGCACGCGGACAGGCGGCTGCCGGTGCCCATCATCGGCTCGCCGAATCGGCGTTCAGGCCCGCTCCGACGTGCCGAGTGATCCACTCCGAGCCAGCTGCCGAGCTGGCTCAACGAGCCGGGCCTGTATCGCGGCTGCGGCCGGCGCGATCGAGGCCGCGGAAACACTGCGCCCCCCGACCGGACCGCGTACGGGATAGGCGCACGCGGTCGCGGCAAAGATATAGAACATCAGGCCCTGATCGACCGTCGGACCCGCGATGATGCTGCCGGAGAGCAGGCACAGGCAGGCGACGCGGCCAGCGGCGCGGATATCGCTCGCGTAGGTGCGCGGCGCTCCGCGCCGAAATCCGAACACAGAAGCCAGGAACAGCACGTAGAACACGGCTCCGGGTATCCCGACATTCGACAGCACCGCGAGAGGAAAGCTCGACGTGCGGTTGGTTCCGAGGCCGACGCCCAGGCCGTTCGAGTCGACGAAGTTCCGCCACGCGTAGGCGTTCCAGGCCGAGCGCTGAACACCCGAACTTGTCTCGGCTTTGCTCAGAACAAGCGTATCGACATAATCGTAGACGCGCTCGGCCACACCGTTGACGGAGAGGGCCAGGAGCACGAGGACGCAGAGGACCAGCGGACCGGCCACCACCAGTCCGGCACTGAAACGGTCCTGCCGATGCGTGCTGCAACGCATCAGCGCGATCGTGTAGAGGATCGCTATCAGGACCGCGGCGCCGACCAGGCCGGTCGAGGATGTCGATAGGATCACGAACAGCAGCGAGATCAAGGCGAGCGGTCCCGTCACCGAGGGCTTGCGGCCACAGAGCCAGAGCATGCCGGTGAAACCGCAACCGCCCAGCGTCATCCCCGCGAAGGCCGACGCCTCCGGCCAAGCCCCGATGATCCGCCGCATACTGCCGACACTCTCCTCGTCGTGGAACGTGTACTGAGCGTTGCGAATGAACTGCAGGACCTCCTGAGTGCCCGTCGCGGCGGTCAGCACATCGATGATGCCGAAGCAGATATTAGCGGCCACATAGATGATGAGCGCTCTCGCGAGCGTCTCGATCCCGTTCTTGGTGGATCCGAAAGCGGTGATGACACTGAAACAGACCAGATCGCCGATGAGATAGATCGGCTGCGTGAAATTGCTGGAGACCGGGCCCAGGGGAACGACGCCGTCGCTCGTGATCAGATGTGACGAGGTTCCCAGCGGCACGATATAGGTCTGGCCGGCGAAGAGCCGGGGCAGGATGTAGCTGCTCGCCACCCCGTAGAGCGTGAGGCAGAGAAGCCAGAAGCCCGCTTCCGGCAGGCGGAAGGAGCTCAGGACCAGTGTCGAGATGTTGCGATAGAACAGTGTCGCAATCATCAGAAACACGAGGAAGAGATGCGCCGGCTGCACGTTGGCGCCGCCCAGAAGAAGAGCCGCGGCCGATCCGAGATTACAGAAGACCACGAAGGCGATCACGACCGATTCCCGGCCGAGCAGGAGACAGAACAGGCCGACGACGACCGTGATGGCACCTATCGGTTCGAAGCTCATGTCAGGCCGGTCCAGGCATGATCGACGACGGGTCGGCAGCGGCGCTCGGGCGACGCATCACCGGTCGGACGATCGAGGCCGGGCCTGTATCGGACGATCGCGTCGCCTGATCGCCCCGCCGATCGATGCGACGCGCACGCACCGGCCAGCTCAGCGATTGGCGCTGTCGGTCGGCCGGTGTGGCGCGTCCGAAGCGGCCGGACCGCGACTCACCGGCGCGCCCGCCGATCCGTGCCGCGGCGTCGGGGATGACCGCGTCTCCCCGGGTTTATCGGCCGGCTGACGCACGAGCGTCACGCGCACGACGTCGCCGGGTTCGACGACGGCCTCCTCCGAGGCGAGCCATGTGCCCGCCTTCACCCCCTGCTTTCGAGTGATCTCGTAGCGCGCGCTCAAGGTTTCGGACGCGTCATCGGTGTTGCCGACCATCTGCGACTCGGCGTCGGCCGTGAGCCGCTCGGCCGTGCGCGTCTTCTCGTCGATCGAGGCGAGTTTCTGACGGACATCTGCGGCCTCCGACAGAGCTTCGCGGCGGAACCGGGCTTTGAGGTCGATGATATCGCGCTCGGCGCGCGTGAGGCTCTGCTGAGCGCGCAGCATGGCAACCTGCACGTCGAGCCGGCTGCTCTCGAACGACGCCTGACTCTGCTCTGCGGCGAGCTTTCGCGGGGCGATCGTGAGCCCCTTCGAGACCAGATCGTTGATCAGACCGAGTTCACCGCGGCTGAGCTCGATCTGGCGGTCGAGGGTTTTGGATTTATTATCAAGGGTGCTCATCTCATTCTGGAAGCTGGCGATCGACTGCTCAATCGCCTTGATCTCGGCCTTCAGCGCGTTCCGACGCGTGTCGAACAGGAGCTGTTCACCGCGAACGGCCTGCTCCGCATACGTCTTGTCCACTGTGCCTCTCAGATCGCCTCCGAACGCGATCGTCTCCGCGCCCCCGATCTCCGCCTCGAGACGGGCCAGCTTGGCGGCCAAGCCGACGCGCTCCGCGGCCAAGTTTCGCAGCTCGCCGCGCGACGTGACCGCGTCGCGCTGGATGCTGCGCGGATCGGTGCCTCGCATCAGGCCCTGAGCCGTGCTCACGGCCTGCAGTACGGTCAAGCCAGGTTGGTACTCGTACTTGCCGGGCTGCTGGACGGCGCCGATGATGTAGAATGGACGGTAGGTCGCGACCTCGACGGAGGCCGCAGGCTTCTCCGCGAGATCGGCCACCTGCTTCAGCGCGACACCGATGGCGTTCGCGAGATCGATCGGCGTCCCGCCCGCCGCCTTGATCTGTCCGATCAGCGGCATCGACACTGTTCCATCCGCCGCGACGACGAATTGACCGTTCAGTGCCGTCCACGAGTACGCTTCGCCGGTGTTGCGACGCAGATCATAGACGCGGATCGTCAGATGATCCTGAGGGCCGAGCACGTATCGACCCGCCTCGTCGGCGGCCGCATTCGCGAGCGGGCCGCCGAACAGCAAAATGCAAGCCGCCGCACCTACACGCAGACGCATCAAATTCTCCTCGACCGGACCCAGATCTTGAGTATGAATCTGTGCGCCGCGCCGGCCCTACGGTATCCGAAGCACAGAGTCCCGAGAGCCATATTGAATCGTAGCAGACGCGGCCAGATTAGCCAAGATTTATCGATCCCAGGTCTGTCTTGCGGCCGGCGCCTTTCCGAGTGGTCGGCGCAGGTTCCACTAAGATTTCATGGCGCGCGGCCCTGTGTGTCAGACCGATGACCCCGATGAGTCCAGCGATATTCGCCCCCGGCCCGCTCGAGATTGACCTCAGGGACGCAAGGTCCGCAGGCGAAATCCGAGCAGAAGCATGGTCAGGCTGTAAGCCGCCACGCCGCTGAAGATCATGGCTGTCAGAAGACCGGTGAGCCCGATATCGACGCGGCTCAAGACGACCCGCAGCGCGAGAACCGCCGCCGTCATCACCAAGCACGAGAGGCCGATCTGCCACAGATTGCGGATCTGTCTCGCCACACCCGCGCCGACGAGACGCCGCGCATAGAAGGCGCTGATCAAGAAGTGAAACAAGGCGGTGGCAAGACGCGCGTAGATCATCACCATCACGCCGCCGAGGTAGAAACCTATTGTCATGCTCAAAACTTTCACGATCGACTCGTAGAGCGTGATCTTGAGCATCACATTCGGCTCGTCCATGGCCAGACAGAGAGATGAAACCGGCTGATAATAGGCGGTGAACATGATGGCCAGCGACAGCCAGCGCAGATAGGGTGCTGCGGAACTCCACTGCGAGCCGAGGACGACGCTCACGATCTGGTCGGCGGTCAATGCAATTCCCACTCCAGCCGGGAGCGCGATGATCATCGTGAGTCGGGCCGCCTTCAGGAAAGCAGATTGCAAGCGGAGGCGGTCATCGGCGATCGTCGCGAACGCGGCCATGACGGGCCGCATGGCAGGGCCGATGACGCTCTGGGTCGGAAGGACGGAGAAGTCGCTCGCGACCCCGTAGCGACCGAGCACGGCCTTGTCGACGTGGTAGCCGAGGAACATGCGATCATACTGCCAACTGAAGGCCGCGAGGATCTGAGAGGATGTGAACCAGCCCGTGAATGCCGAGAAGGCGCTCAATCGCTCCAGGGAGAGCCCGGGGCGGTAAGGCGCCAGCACGTAGGACAGGATGGTCGGCAGGATTGCGGATGCGGCCGGATTGATGACCAGGGCCCAATAGCCGGCCCCCAAATAGAGGGCTCCGATGGAGATCAGGGCCGCGACCGCCTTGCCGGAAAAATCCGCCAGAAACGACGCCCGGAAGTCGATGTTGCGGAACAGGTGCACCATGGCCGGGCTGTAGAGGCTTCGCGCGATCGGGGCCGACGAGAGCGCGAGCGTGATGGGGATGAGGCGGGCATCGCCGTAGATGTGGGCGACGGGCCATGCGGCAGCCACCATCAGGACGGCGATCACCCCGCCCCGGAGAAGACCCAGCGTGAATGCCGTATCCAGATGCGACTTCTCGATCTTCGGCAGGCGCAACAGGGCTTGAACGAGCGGGATCTCGAGGATCATCTCGACGATGGAGACCAGGGACGCGGCGATGGCCGTCAGGCCGAAATCGGCCGGTGACAGGACCCGCGCGAGAATGAGCAGCGTGCCGAGGTCGATCGCGCGCGCTGAGATCCGTGCGGCGACACTCCATCCGGCGCCGCGCAGCGTCTTAAAGGCGAGCATGAACGTGTCCCACGGAGCGATGACCGTCGTCACACCCGCCCGAAACGACGCCGCGCCTCGTCCTCACGACATCGATCCGGATCTGGGCAACATGGCGTCTCCGATCCTGACCCGCTCTGCAAGGCAGTCCTGGACCAGCATCCGGCAGCGGCATCAATCTAGTCACTTCGGTCAGCTTGCAATCGAGCCGCGGTGCGTCGCGGACGCGGCCCGGTGCCCGGGTCCCGCGCACTGGAATGCGCATCACCCCGCGAGGCCGGCAGCGCGCCGATAGACCGTCAAGGTCTCGTCAGCCACCCGGGCGATGCGCAGGTTATCCAGGTTGATCTGACTCCTCGCCCTCCACGCGCTCAGCTGCGCCGGGTCGGTCGTGAGTGCGATCAGCGCTTGCGCAAGCTTGTCCGGATCGCCGGCCGGGACAAGAACGCCCGCCTTCCCCCCGTCGAGCAGCTCGGGAATCCCGTCGACGTCGGTGCCGACGATCGCGCAACCCGCCTCCCGGGCTTCTGACAGCACGAGCGGAGCCGGATCGGCGTGGGACGGGAGGACGAAGATGTCGGCGCCCAGCATCCAGCGGTAAGGATCATCCCGCGGACCGGTGAAGGTGATGGCATCCGCGCAGGCGAGCGCGCGCGCGGTCCGCACGTAGGCGTCCCGGTGAGGACCACCGCCGACGACGTAGAGCCGCATGGCGCGATTGTGGGTGAACGCCGTGTCGAAGGCCTTGAGCAGATCGGGCAGTCCCTTCCGGGGATGCAGGCCTCCGACGAAGACGATGGCGGGATGATCCAGGCTCTGCGGTTCCTCCGAGCGGCCGCGCATGCGGGCCGAGCCGATCGTCCCGTTGAGCACGACGTCGATGCGGGAATCCGCGATGCCGCGCTTCCGCATCGACGCGGCGACCGCGCCGCTCACCGCGATGACCCTGTTTCCAAGGCCCATGAGGATCGCGCCCTTCTCGAACTCATTGTGGACGGTCGTCACGAGGGGAACGCGCAACAGCTTGCAGGTTGGCCAAGCCAGGACGGCGCTGGTCATCATATGGGCATGGACGACATCGGGACGCCAACGCCGGAGCACGCCGCCACATCCGAGGAATGACTTCAGGATCTGGGCCGGCGCGCGCGCGTGGCTCGCGAAGATCGACTCGACGCCATTGGACTGGAGCAGAGCATCGAAATCCCCCCCCTGACTGGCGATCGCGACCTGGTGTCCGGACTGCGCCTGCTGACACGCGAGATCGACGGCCGCGTGGACATGGCCGTTCAACCGGCGCGTATGGTTCAGCAGATGGAGAACACGCATGATTCACTAGCGCTCGTGTCAGATCCGAGCCTCGGCCTGCGCTGGGGCCCATGCAAGCTGCGGCGCTGATTAAGGCGCGCGATACGACTCCAGCCGAACAGGAGAGCCGCTACATATTTCAGGCATTTAGGTGTAAAAACGCGACCCGACGCAAGAGAAAAATCCGTCGATTTACTGATTTTCAACAAAGCCCCGCGCCTATCCTGGCGCGCAGGATCTGGCGGACCGGCCGGCGCTTGATCGAGAAGCGGAAGGCGAGCAGCGCCTGTGCGCAGCGAACGGGCGCGAGAAACGTCGCGGCAACGAAGAGCGCGTTCGCGACCTTCCACTTCAGCGAACGCGGCTCGGTCAGGACAGATCTGAGCAGGCACAGGAACGGCCGACCACCGTACCGGACACCCCGGAGGATCGCCATGCAGAACTCGAGGAACTGAAAATAGTACGTCTTCTCCGGCTCGATGAGCGAGACCCCGGGCCGCCAATTCCGGAGCAGATCTCGCAGATGTTTCAAACGCGACTGGAAGCGCTGCAGGTCCCGCTCGAAGGTCGCCGCCTGCGGGACGCGCCCCAGACCCGAGTCATTCCGGCCGTGGACGCGGTAGAGCCCGAGACTGTCGGAGAGACTGACGATCTCGCCCATGAACGGGGCGGCCAGCAGGATCACGCCGTCGACAGCTTGGTCGTAGTCACATTGATGGAGCAGGTCGCAAACGTCGCGACGGAACACATTCCCGGACGTGGGCGGCGTCTGGTAGACTCCGGATCTAAGGATGTCGTTGACAGTCCTGTCCTGCCCGCGGAACGCGTCGAGAGCGGGATAACGATCCGCCAGCACTGCTCCCGCGGAATCGACGCACGTCAGACAAAACTGAAGTTTGGCGACATTCGCGTCCAGCGCCGGCAGGATGCGGTCGAGCGCGCCAGGCAGGAGCTCGTCGTCCGCGTCGAGAAAGAGCAGAAACGGGGCCCGAGTCTTGGCCAATCCATAGAGGCAGGCCGCCCTCTGACCGCCGTTCGGGATCCGGAACGCGGTGATGCCGGACCGATGGATAATTGACCACGAGTCATCCGTCGACCCATCGTCAATCACGACGATCTCACAAGCGTCATTACCCTGAGCGATGACGCTCTGGATTGCTTGGCCGACATAACTCGCGTAGTTGAAGCAGGTGATGATGACTGCGAGTTTAGGATCCGTGGCCACGACAGATGTCTTTCTCGCTCGTCGCTTCGCGCTCCCGTATCTCACCGCCCCGAGCGCCCGACACAGGGTGGCTACCACGGCACCTCACTGAAATCCACAGTCAAAACCCTGAAAGAGCGGCAAAAACTCAGTTCTGATTGCTGAATTTGGCACTGCCCATCTCGGCACTTGACGATGATCCGGGGCAAAGATCAATTCTCCGTGATCGCGAATTGATCGATAATCATCCCCGGCCGAGCCGGGACGCTGAAGATCGAAGCGCCGTCCGAGGACGCGAAGAACGTCGGTCGTCGCGGCCGGCGGTGTCAGCCCGTCCGCCTTCACGATGGTGGTTGTACCTTTGATCCCCGCGCCTCCACCAAACGGCGGTCTTGTTGGCCGTTTCCAGGCCTCGTATGGGCCCTCGATCCCGGGAGGCGAACTCCGCGGCCGGGCCGATCAACCCGCCTTTCCGGGGGAGCGTTGCCGTCTCGTCAATGCTTATGGATGTAGCAGCACGTCTTCATTCATGTCGGACGGGACAAATTCTTGTTATACTGCTCAGAGTACGATTGTCGTGCGCGGCTTCGCGCCGACACGGCACCGTCATTGCAGGAGGCTGCCGGACACCGTCCGGCAACCGGAAATCGGGTTCGGTCGCAACCGATCGGGAGAGATCAAGCCACCATGCACCTACCCGAGACGGCGGCCCGAATCGTATCCTGCGACGTCTTCGACACGCTGCTCCATCGCGACCACCGATCCGAGCGCCGCCGCTTCCACGACATCGCGACGGTCGCGTCGCGGGCGCTCGCGGCGGAGCACGGCACGGCGCCCCGTCCCGGCGCGATCTACGCCGCGCGCCTGCAGGTGCAGCGCGCGGCCTACCGCGCGCTCGACTTGGCCAATCCCTCGGGCGACGTGCGCTTCGCCGACATGCTCGCGGCCATGACGCGCGTCCTCAGCCTCGACGATCGTGCCGCGGACATTCTGTACCGGGCCGAGATCACGGTCGAGCTTGCCCAGTTGCGCGCGAATACCCCGCTGATGACCTGGCTGAAGCGGCGGGCGCAGGCCGGGGACAGGATCATCGCGGTGAGCGATACCTACCACCGCGGCGCGACGATCGCGCATCTGCTGGACACGCTTGCTCCAGGCCATCCCGTCGCGCACATCTACACCAGCGCCGATCACGACGCGACCAAGCGGACCCGGGCGCTCTTCGACGTCGTTCTCCGGAACGAGAAGGTGGCGCCCGCCGAGATCCTCCACCTCGGCGATGACACGCTGGCGGACGTGACCATGGCCGCCGCCGCGGGCCTGCGGACGGCACAGCTGCTCCGGCCGCGCCACGTGGTACTGCGTCGCCGCCTCGATGCCGTCCGCGCCCGCGCGATGCACCGGCACTGGATCGGTGTCGCCCGGAACGGGACCAGGAGGACCGGGCCGTGACCGCCGCCGACGCCGCACGCCGCGCCGCCGGCGACGACGCGGTCGCGTTCGGGCAGCGCGTGCTGGGTCCGATCCTCGCCGAGTTCTGCCTACGCCTCTGGCTCGTGGAACGCTTCCTCGCGCCGGACAGGACCGTCCTCCTGTTCTGCGCCCGGGGCGGCCTGCGCCTGCAGCTCGTCTACGCGCGATTCCTCCGACAGACCGGTCTGCCGCAGAATCTCCCGCACGCGTCCCTGATGGTGTCGCGCCTCGTGGCCGCCCGCACCGCCTTCGATCCGCCGAGCCCGGGCGTTCTCTCCGAGCTCGGCCGGGAGTTCAGCGGCCGGTCGATGTCGGAGATCGCGGCGGCGCTGGCGCAACGCGACGATCTGGCCCTGCCGGCGTCCTGGGACGCGCCCTTTCAGGACGCGACATTCGCCGCGCTCCTGGCCGGCAACGAGCCCGGCGTGGCCCGACTGCACGCCGCGGTCGCCCAGCAGGATGCCTGTTTCCGCGCGCATCTCGATGCCTGCGCGGGCCCGGCGCGCCATTGCGTTCTGGTCGATACCGGGCTCTACGGCAGCACGGTCCGCATGCTTCAGGAGGGCCTGCCGGAGCGGACTTGGTCCGGGCTCCAGTTCGCCCGCTGCAACTACAAGCGTCTCGCCACACCGCATTTCCGCCGCACGCTCGGCCTGAGCGTCGAGAGCGATTGGTACAAGCCCTGGGACGCGCGCACATCGGTGCTGCGCTTCTGGCACCTGATCGAGGCCTGCCTGGAACCGGACCTGCCGAGCGTCCGCACCTTCGCGCAGCCCGTCCCGGGATCGCCGCCGCGGGCCAATCTCCAGGAAGACGGCTGGGAGGCGCGGATCGCATCGACGCGGCCGGACCTCTTCACGGGCGTCCTGGCCCACATCGACCGCCTAGGCTCCGAGAGCGTCGCGGCGATCCCGGACGACGCGGCGCGGGCCTGGACGGCCCTGAAGAAGGCAGTCATCTGGCCGGATGACCGGGCCGTCTCGACCTTGAGCCTCGGCGGCAGATCCCGCGATTTCGGACGCGTCGAGTTGAGCGCGCAGTACGCCGCGCCACGACCGACCCGGCCCGTGCAGCAGATCCGCGACAGTCTCTGGCGCGAAGGCGCGCTTCTCCGCTGCTTCCCGCGGGCCGGTCGGCTCCTGCTTCCCGTCATCGAGGCGGTCTACGCGGGACGCGCCGTCCACAGAGAGGCCACGTCCCGTCTCCGGCGAAGCCGCGAGCCCGCGCTCGAGGCGCGCGCGGACCCGCCCCTGTGGCGTCGGCAGGCCTCCGGCGCGAACTGAGGATTTCCAGGTGCCGTTGAATGCAGCGCTCAGGCCGCCGCTTCTGCATTCGGATTTTCTTGTAGAAAGTCGAAGCGCTGGCTATAAAATAATTAGCGCCGCGATTTTTTGCCTATATTAGATATAGAATTTCTGCGTGCGATCGGGGTCGTGCGCGATCCCGGCTTCCGAGATCGCGGGCCCGACCACGCCGCTCTCGCGAAAGGTGAAACACTCTTGTTCTCGCATTCGATCCAAGAAGCGGGCCTCCGACGGGAGTAGAGCGACAGCATGACGGCAGTCGGATCGTTTGGAATCAACGGTCGGTTCCTCACCCAGCCGATGACCGGGGTTCAGCGCTACGCGATGAACGTCACCCGGGCGATGAGCGCGGCCCTGGCCGCGCGGGGCGAGAGCGCCCCCTTGCTGTCCGTGCCGGACGCGGAGGATCCCCGGCTCGCGGGCACGCCGCTCCGCACCGTCGGACCCGCGGCTGGGCATGCCTGGGAGCAATTCGTCCTGCCGCGCGCGTGGCCCGGCCGGTTGCTCAACCTCTGCAACACCGCACCCGCGCTGAAGACGGATCAGGTCGTCTGCATCCACGATGCGAACGTGTTCAATGCGCCGGAGAGCTACAGCGCGTCGTTCCGGACGTTCTACAGGACACTCCAGCCGCTTCTGGCCCGCCGTGCCGCGCGGATCGCCACCGTCTCGACCTTCTCCGCCGGGCAGATCGCGAACCATCTCTCTGTGAGGGCCTCCGACATCGCCGTCCTCCCGAACGGGCACGAGCACGTGCACGCCTGGGATCCGCGACAGGCCGTCCGAGCCCCGGCGGGCCTGGACAGGGACTCCGACGGCCTGGAACGCCCCTTCGTGCTGGCCCTCGGGTCCCGCGCCCGTCACAAGAACCTCGATCTGCTCTTCAAGCTGGCGCCGGCCTTGGGCGAACTCGGGCTCGACCTCGTGGTGGCGGGCGGCCAGGCGACCATCTACGCCGCCGAGGACTTGAAGCGCGGCGAGAATGTCCGCCACCTCGGCTTCGTCACCGACCACGATCTCGCCTACCTGATGGAACGCGCCCTGTGCCTGGCCTTCCCCTCCCTCACGGAGGGGTTCGGGCTCCCGGCACTGGAGGCGATGGCGCGCGGCTGCCCCGTCGTCTCGACCGACCGCGCGAGTCTGCCGGAGATCTGCGGGTCGGCGGCCCTGCTCACTCCGCCGGACCGGCCGGACCGTTGGATCGCCCAGATCCGCGCCCTGGCCGCCAGCCCGGACCTGCGATCGGACCTGATCGGCCGCGGTCGCGATCAGGCCGCCCTCTTCTCGTGGGAGGCTTCGGCGCAGGGCTACCTCGATCTCATGCGCGGGCCGAAGGTGCGGCCGGTCGCGCAGACGGCGGCGCGCGACGCGGCACCGGCGCCGCCGCCGAGCATCGCCGTCGCCATCGCGACGCTGGGCCGCCCCGAGGTGGTGACCGGCACCCTCGGGCGGATCCTGGATCGGCAGACCCTGAAGCCCGCCGCCATCCTGATCTCCTGCGTCACCCCGGACGATGCCGGCGAGGCGGCCACGTGGCCCGGCGTGACGGTGGTCACGGGGCGTCCCGGCCTCGCCACTCAGAGAAATGCCGCCCTCGCCGCGCTGCCCGAGGCGATCGATATCGTGGTCTTCTTCGACGATGACTTCGTCCCCGAGGCCGGCTGGCTCGAAGCGGCCGCGCAGCGCTTCGAAGACGAGCCGGACATCGTCGGCCTGACGGGCGACGTCGTCGCGGACGGCATCAAGGGGCCCGGACTGCGCTTCACCGAGGTCGACCGGATGCTCGCCGCGCTGGGTCCGGTCGAGCCGGCGGCGCCCATCGAGGCCTTCAGCCCGTACGGCTGCAACATGGCGTTCCGTCGCTCGGCCATCGGCACGCTGCGATTCGACGAGCGGCTCGTCCTGTACGGCTGGCTCGAGGACCGCGATTTCGGCGCCGCTCTGGCGGCCAAGGGCGGCCGGCTCGTCAAATGCCTGGAGGCCCGCGGCGTCCATATGGGCGTGAAAGGCGGCCGTATCTCGGGCGATCGGCTCGGCTATTCGCAGATTGTCAACCCGTTATACATGCTGCGGAAGGGCACGATGACCCTGTCTCAAGTCTTCGGCCAGATCACCCGCAACGTTCTCAGCAACGTGACGCGCTTCGCGGCCCCCGAGCCGTTCATCGACCGGCGCGGCCGGCTGCGCGGCAACCTGCGCGGCGCCGCGGACGTGCTCCTGGGACGGCTGGAACCCGAGCGCGCCCTGCAGATCCGGCGGAAAGCGTGAGATGAACATCTACAACACCACCCGGATCGCGCCGGACCCTTCCCAATCCGTTACCCATTTCCCGGAGGCGGCGTCCGTCGGCGTGCAGGACGGCCCGCTGGCCGTCGTCTCGGCGGCCCTCAAGGCGGCCCGCCGGCACAAGTTGGCGGTGGCCGTCTGGGTGGTCTTCTGCATCGGCTGCGCGGCGCTCTACACCGTGACGGCGACCCCCTCCTACACGGCGACCGCGGTGCTGCTGCTCGAGCCGCGGCGCCCGGTGGGCGCGGGCTCCTCCGAGGGCGCCCTGATGCCGAGCCTCGATGTGGGCCGGGCCGAGAGCGAGCTCCAGGTTCTCCGCTCGGAACGGCTGCTGGCGAACGTGTTCAACAGTCTCCAGCTCGCGAACAATCCGGAATTCGGCCCTCCGGAAGCCGAGAGCCCGAGAGAGCCGGCTCCGAGCGCCTCGGAATTGTCGGGGCTGCGGACCGCCCCGCCGTCGACGGCGGCCATCCTGCAGCAGAGGAAGTTCGAGAACTTCGCCGAGCGCTTCACCGTCCGGCGCGTCGGCCAATCGTACGTCGTCGAAGTCTCGTACACGTCCAGAGATCCGAACCTGGCGCGGCGCGTCGCGAACGCGGCCGTCTCGGCCTATCTCCTCCAATCCATCGCTGCCAAAGCCGATGCGGCGAAGAACGGCGCCGAGTTCCTCCAGGGACGCGTCAACGCCCTCGCCTCACAGGCCCGGTCCGCCGCGGCGGCCGTCACCGAGGGCACGCTGCCGGACGCGCCGACCCCCGATGCCGATGCGCGGGTGATCGGCGCGGCACTGCAGCCCCTCAAGCCCTCGGCCCCGCGCAAGACCCTGATCCTCGGCCTCGGGGCGATGATCGGCCTCGTGGGCGGGTTGCTGGCCGTGGCGCTGCTGCAGGCGTTCGACCGCAGGATCCGGACGCCGCAGGATCTCGTCCAGCGGGCCGGCATTCCCTGCCTCGCCGTGATGCCCGAGGTCCTGCGCAAGACCGCCGACGGGCGCCGCGAGACGGTGGATCTGCGCAACGTCAACGCGCCGTGGTTCCTCAACGTCAAATTCTCCACGGGTGTCCGCGATCTGCGGACGTCGATCCAGCTGGCCCTCTCGGCGCGCGGTCACGATACCGACTGCGTCATCGCCCTCATCGGCTGCACCCCGCGCACGGGCACGACCCTGATCGGCCTGAGCTTGGCGCGCCTGCTGCAGGAGGGGGGCCGGACCGCTCGGCTGATCGACACCAACATCCACGGCGCCGGAACCTTCTTCCTGACCCCGGACTCCAAGGCCGGCGTCGGCGCGAGTCTGGCCGACCTGATCATCAATCCCAGCCATCTGGCCTTGGCCAAGTTCGTGGATTTCGGCGGTGTCTCCGTGCTGCCGTCGCGGTCGCCGTACACGGCGGTCGGCACCGGCGTGTCCCTCAGTTCCTCGATCTTCCAGAGCGTCATCGACCAGATGCGCCGGGGCGGCTACGTCATCCTCGACCTGCCGCCGCTCTCCGTCTCGGCCGAGTCCCGGGTCGCGGCCCGTCGGGCGGATGTCGTAGTGATCGTCGCCGAGGCCGGGCGGACCACCGTCGACGAGCTGTCGGACGCGGTGAACGGCCTGATCGGTGCCGGCGCGAACGTGATCGGCGCCGTTCTCAATCGCGCGTGAGTCGGGCCCCGGCACCGTCGACGGGTCCGCGCCCGGATCGTCGGAGCTCTGAACGGAAGGAGTTGGTTGGGATGCCGGCCGGAAATCGTGAGAAGTTCCAGATCCTCTATCTTCAACCTGGGACCTCCGTCTTTGCCGGCATTGAGCGGGTGGTCGACACGATCGGCGCGGAGCTCGCGGCGACGTGCGGCACCGAGTTCGCCATCGACGTGCTGCGGGTCACCCAACACGAGAACTATCCGGCGGAGCCGCGACATTACAGAAGCATCTTCAGGCCGGTCACGTCGCGCCTGCACCTGATGCGGATCTTTCGGGATGTCAGCAAAGGAGGTCGCTACGATCTGATCATTGTTCCGCAGATCGAGCCGACAGTCGTCTTCTGGCTGGCCCGGGTGGGCATCCCGCAGCGGATCACGATGCACCTGCACGGCAACCCGCGGCGCGAATCCGGCAGCCTGAAATCGAAGATCAAATTCTTTTTCCTGAAATACTACGTTCTACCGCGGATCACTTCCGTTTTCGGGACGTCGCCGCGGCAGCTGAGAGCGTTCGAAGCCGATTTCAAATGCAGGCGTCCGATGTATTGGGTTCCCAATCCGGTCAGGCACTTCGAGGCTCCGGGCGAGGACATCAGGCCCGACCCCGCCGTCATCACCTTCGTGAACGTCGGACGTTACGCCTTCCAGAAAGGCCAGGACCTTCTCATTCGCGCGTTCGCGAGAGTGTACGAGCGGCGCAGGAACGTGCGCCTCAACCTGGTCGGCCACGGATCCGACAAAGCGGCGCTGGCGGAACAGATTCGGGCGCTCGATCTGTCCGACGCCGTCCGGCTGATCCACTACCCGGACGACCCGCAACGAGCGCTCTTCGTCAGCGACGTCTTCGTCGCGACGTCCCGATGGGAGGGCTGGTCGCTGGCCATCTGTGAAGCCTTGCGGTGCGGACTGCCCGTCATATCCACCGATTGCGAGTTCGGTCCCAGCGACATCTTGGTCGATCAACGCCTCGGGCGCCTGGTCGCGCCCGACGACGAGGACGGACTCGTCAGAGCCATGGAATATTATTGCGACAATATCGAGCCAGAACGGTCGTTTTCCGATTTCAGGAAGGACTACATTGACCAGTACAGCGCCGAAAAGGTCGTGCACATTCACGCCGACGCGATCCGGCAATCGGCATGCTGAACCTCGGTCAGCCGTCGGTCGAGCAGCGGCCCCATGCTCCCTCGGCCCCTGCCGTTGGACGGCCGTCGCATCTGCGAACCGCATCAGCGACGTTCAACACCCGGACCGCGCCGCGGCGCGTCATGGACCACGGTCCGCACGATCGCGCGCATCCATCGCGTCGGGATGGGGGCGGATCTATCCATGGCACACATCCGCTTCGCACCGCGAACTCCGAATATTTTTCCCTATCTTGGCAGAAGCCGGCTGAGAAAATCGGCCACTCGCCGATCGTTTGAACGATTATCGCCGCGCATCAACCGTGCGTCCGCGCCGATAGTCTCGATGGAATGAGCCCGGGAGCCGCTCACCGTGATCCAGCTGCGTGCCGCAAGTGAAATCGAGGGTCTTCTGGATGCGGCTTGCGATGTCTGCATTGTTGGAACGGGGCCGGCCGGGAGCACCCTGGCCCGCGAGCTGTCCGGCAGCGGCCTGAGGGTCGTGCTGCTGGAGAGCGGCGGCCTCGACCGGATGGAGAGCGCGGACGCGCTGGATGCCATCGTGAATGTCGGGCGGCCGCGCGCCACGCAGTGGGCCGTCCGGAACCGGATCGTGGGCGGCAGCTCTCACACGTGGGGGGGCCGGTGCGCGCCCTTCGACACCATCGACTTCGAGCAGCGTGCCTGGGTCCCGGAGAGCGGGTGGCCGTTCCAGCGCGACGCGCTCGATCCCTATCTCGAGCGGACGGCCAAGTATCTCGGGCTCGCCTACGGCAACCATTTCAGCGACGCGCGCTTCTGGGAGCTGTTCGGTTCGCGGCCGGCCTGGTCCGAGCCGGATCCGCGGCTGCTCCTGCCCTTCTTCTGGCAGTTCAGCCGCGACGATGCGGAGTCCTATCCGTTCGAGTACACGCGCTTCGGGCGGAAGCTGGACGAGCAGCTGGGCGCCAACGTCACGTTGATCAGCGGCGCGACCGTCGTCGCGATCGACGTGGATGAGGCGGGTGACAGGGTACAGGGCGTTCAGGTCGCGGCGCCCGACGGCGCGATCGTCAAGCTGCCGGCCCGCCGCGTCGTCCTGTGTGCCGGCGGGATCGAGAACGCGCGGCTTCTCCTCGCCTCCGACCATCAGATCCCGGGCGGCCTCGGGAACGCGTCTGACCTCGTGGGTCGCTACCTGATGGATCATCTGCGCGGGCCGGTCGCGCATTTCGACGTTCGCCGGTCGCGCGCCCTGCAGCGACGGTTCGGCCGCTACACCATCGCGGATCGGCTGTTCCGGGGCGGGCTCCGCCTGAGCCCGGACGTCCAGCGAAGCCGCCAGCTCCTGAACTGCGCGGTGTGGCTCGGAGAGACGCTGGCTCCGGACGACCCGGGCGACGCGATCCGGAGGATGCTGGTCGGCAAGCCGCGGGCGAAGGACGTCCTGACCCTGGCGTCGAACCTGCCGCTGCTCCTGCGCGGCTGCCGGGATCATTTCATCGCCCGCAACGGCTTCCCGCGGAAGCTCTCCGAGCTGAGCCTCGAATGCATGGTCGAGCAGCGGCCGGATCCCGAGAGCCGGGTCATGCTCTCCGATCAGCGGGATCACCTGGGCAGCCGGCTGCCCCTGATCGACTGGCGCAGTCACGAAGATGAAGGCCGCACCATGCGCGAGACGGCGCGGCTCGTCGTCTCCGAGTTCGCCCGCCTGGGCCTGCCCGCGCCCGTGCTGGCAGACTGGGTGCGCGACGAGGCGCCGATCCCGGTGAGCTTCGTCGATGTCGCCCATCCGACCGGCACCACCCGCATGTCCGACGACGCCACCAAGGGCGTGGTCGATGCCCAGGGCCAAGTTCACGGGATCGACGGCCTGTTCGTCACGGGAAGCTCCGTGTTCCCGACGGCAGGCCACTGCAATCCCACGCAGATGATCGTCGCCCTGGCGATACGTCTCGCCGACGCGCTGAAGGTCCGGGGGCAGCGCGACACCGCGGTATCCGGCCTCCGAGCGTCCCCGCCCGTCCCGACCGGTCTCCGCGTCCTCGTGACGGGGGCGACGGGGCGGATCGGCCGGATCCTGGTGGAGGACCTGCTGGAACGCGGCTACGCGGTCAGGGCCGTCACGTCCCAGCCCCTGACCGAGGCGCAGCCGCGCACGGGTCCGATCGAATGGCGGACCTTCGACTTCACGGCGGATCAGGATTACGCCGCCCTCGTCCGCGGCTGCGAGGCCGTCATGCATCTCGCCGCCGAGCTCGGGAAGCAGGACCGGATGCCGGCCATCAATGTTGAGGCGACGCGGCGCCTGGCCGAAGCCGCGGAGCGGCACGGCATCAAGGCCTTCTGCTACATGAGCACCGTCTCCGTGTATGGCAGCGGCCGCACGCGCACCATGACGGAGACGGCACCGGTTCTCACCAGCAGCGTCGACGTCAAGTCCGAATACTGGGCCCTGGACTACGTTCGCGCCTACGGTCGAACGAAGCTCGCCGGCGAGGAAGCCATCCTGCGGGTCGCCGCGACCCTTCCCTACGTGATCTTGCGCCCCACGGTCGTCGTCGACCTCCATAATCTCATCGGCTTGCGCGACTGGGGTCTCTCGAAGCGCCTCTTCGCCGCGCACCGGCCCTCCCATCACGTCTACGTCCGGGACGTCACGGACGCGGCGATCTGGACGATGACCCAGTCCCTGAGCGGGGCTTGGCCGGCCGGGCAGGTGCAGATTTTCAATCTCTCCGACCACGAGACGCGCGATGCGCGGATCGGCGACTTCATGCGACGGGCGTACGCGATCAGCCGCGATCGCCGCTTCCGGGTCATCCCGATGCCCGCCGCCGTCGACTGGCTCCACGATTTCCTACGCAACCGGACGCTGCCCTTGCGCAATCCTCTCTGGCGCATGCGCTTCCCCAACGATCGCCTGCGGCAGGCCGGGTATCGACACCGCTACGGCATGGCCGAAGCCCGCACCAGGGCGCTGGAGGTCCTGCGAGCGGAAACACGGGAGCGAACAGGGGCCTGAAGGCCGTCAGCACCGTTTCCATCGGCGTGCCCTCGGGCACCGGCACACCCCAGATCATGGTGTCACGGTGAGAGGGATGTCGCTGCCGCGAAGCTCTTACGCCCTTGCCACGCCGCAACTCGGAGCCTGAGCCATGACGAAACTTCGCTGGGTCCGCCGCGATCTGCTGAAATCGTGCTTCCGGGATCTACCGATCTGCGCGGCGGCGTCCCTGTTGCCGACCAGCCGCTCGAGCGCGGCGATGGACGCCTCCTCGGATCCGACGCAGGGCCGCACGCTCGTCTTCGACGAGCCCTTCGCGGAGATCAACGGGCGGATCTGGAATGGCGGACCGAAGGCCACGACGGGCCCCTCCGGATTCTACGGCCGTTCCGCCTTCGCTCCCCTTGCCGGGGCGGAAGGCTTCAAACCCTACGCGATCGTCGCGGACGCGGACGCCACGGGCGGCACGGCCCTTCAGATCTCCGCAAAGTATATCGGGCGCAATATGGGCGTCGTGAATTACTATGGAAACAGTATACCTGACTTTCAGTGGATTTCCGGGAACTTACAGACCGGCAGCCGGAGCGGCGTCGTATCGGTCGGCTGGCGCCAAGGCTATTTCGAAGCGCGGATGCGATTCCCGCAGCATCCGCTCACGTGGCCGGCGTTCTGGCTTCTCAACCGGGACGGCATCACCAATGCCAAGCGGAGCATAGAGGTCGACATCGTCGAGCACAAAGGTTTCGAGCCCAAGCTCTACGGGGCCTACTTGCATGAATGGGGACAACCGGGTGAGCACAACGAAGGAACGGGCGTCCCCACCCCCGTCGACATGACCGAGCAGTACTGCCGCTACGGCGTGCTGATACAGGACGGAAAATGCATCCCCTACTTCGAGCGTGCGCCAATTATCAATCCAAAAACGGGTCAGCTAAATATCTGGACACTCACCCGCGCCTCGGAGATGGAGCAGACCGGCGACGTCTTCTGGCCGCTCCTCACACTGGCGCTGCGGACGGACGTCCCGGCGCCTCAACTGACCGAGGCCCAGAAGCTCGTCCACATGCGCGTCGACTACTTTCGCGTGTACGCGTAGTCGAGCACGCCGTGTAGACGAAGCCGTGAGGGCGCCGCGGCTCGCGCTCGCAACCGGAATTCCTCGCGATCGACACGCGGAGCGCATCGCTCCGAGATCGCTGGCGCCTGTCGATCGGGCTCGGTGCCGCCGATCCGCCCGCTCGATCCAGACCTCTCGAACCGTAGCGCGGCCGCAGATGCTCCGCCGCGCACGCGTCGGGAGGGGTGTGCGGCCGCGAGCGGACGCGACGATACTGTTCCTGTTTCCGGCCCGGCCGCGGAATAAATGGCTTCGCGAAACGTTCGAGCTCTAATCAGATTTTCGTCGCGCCGCCGGCCTATAACGTCCTTGAAATCCGATCTGAAATGCGCGAAATATAGTTTATTGCCGGGGAAGCCCTGCGCCTGATGAGTCAATCGTGATGATGAGCTGCAGCTCTCGTTCTGCGAAGCATACATGAGCACTGATGCGGTCGCAGCCGAGGTCCTGACAGGCACGAGGCCTCCAGCCCTGGCAGTCGTCATCAATTGCTTCAATTACGAGCGCTATATTGAATGCGCGATCCAGAGCGTCGTCTCTCAGAACAACCCCGACTGTGAAATCGTCGTCATAGACGACGGCTCAACAGACGGGTCTTGGACAATAATACAGAACAGCGGCGTTCGCGCCTTTCGCAAGACGAATGGAGGGCAGGTCAGCGCGTGCCTTCTAGGGATTGAGAAAACGACAGCGCCCTTTGTTTTATTTCTCGATGCCGACGATCAACTTCTACCCGGCTCTCTGGATGCGATCATAGACGCGCTCGATGCGGACATTTCTAAGCTCCAGTTTCAATTGGTGCGGATCAATGAGACCGGCGCGGTGATCGCACCCGCTTTTCCCGCGCTCCCGATGGGACGGGATCGGGATAAATTTCAGGCGCATGTGAAAAAATCCGGCACGTACATCTCTCCACCAACGTCCGGCAATGTGTTCCGGAGAGATGTCTGCGAGTTACTGCGGAATGCGTCCTACGACACAGCCGTCGACGGTGTTATCCTCACGGCGGCGCCGTTTTTTGGCGATATTGTCAGCCTGAACCGGCCGCTCGGATGCTATAGAATACACGGTCAAAACAAGTCGGGAGTCCAGAACGGGGTATCCCAAGCGCTTCTCGAGAAGCACAAGCGCCGTTTCAACGACCGGGTCATCCATCTCAAATCGATATTGCGGCAAAACAACTGGAGCGACACGATTAGAGACCCGAAGTCAATGTATTTCTACAATATTTACGAGATCCATCAGGACATGATCTCGGGACGTCGCGTCTCGGCCAGGAAGGCGCTGGGCGCCGTGAGGCAACTGCCATCTTGGTACAGCCCTCTCAGGCGAGCCGTCACGGCTGCTGCACTTCTGACCGCCCCCGTCCTACCGAACGCCATCAATGTACGCTTCATCAATTCTTGGCGCCTTGTTCTTGTACGCCTCGTCTCGTCCTTTGCGCGTGTGCAGGCGCTGACGGTCGCGCCGCGTTCCTATCCCCGCTGCCCTCTTCCCGGCAGCCCGCGCTGACGGCCTTGCGCCCAAGCGCCCGCGTCGTCGGCGGAGCGCGGCGCATGAGTGGCGTGCGGGCGGTCGCGGTACCGCCTTCGACAATCATCGAAGCGGATGCTCCGCGGAGACGGCCGGCTTCCGCGCGGTCAGAGCGCCGCTGTGACCTGCACCGCGCGAACGGGGCAACGGTCAGGGCGTGTTCCGAAGATAACGGTCAATCGGATCCGAGGACGGAGGTCGGGCGACCTGAATGCGCTCGAGCGAGCACCGTGGGTCTTCGACTCTGGTGCTGATGCACCCGTCTACGTGGGCTTTCCTGCCCGACCACGGGAAAATGCAGGGAATGGCGCGCCCGAAAGGATTCGAACCTCTGACCCCCAGATTCGTAGTCTGGTGCTCTATCCAGCTGAGCTACGGGCGCCTGACACGGCGGCGGGCTCTCGGCCCGCCGGTGTGAAGGGGCTTCTAGAGGCTCAAATCCGGCTTGGCAAGACACTTCGGGCAACGACTTGTGCGGGCCGTGCGCGCGCCTCGGATTTCGCGGGGCCTACGGCGTCCGGGCGCTCGCGCGCACGCGCTCCTCCGCGGCGCGGATCGCCTCCGGCGTGCCGACATGCAGCCACTGGCCGTCGAGCCGCATTCCGAACAGCCGTCCCGCCGCGATCGCCCGGTCGAACAGCAGGTTGAGCGAGAAGGCGCCCTCCGGCGTGTCGGCGAAGAGGCCCGGCGTGAGGATCGCCACGCCCGCGTAGATGAACGGGGCCACCGCGCGCTCGCCGCGGCGCTCCAGGCGGCCGTCCGGATCCATCACGAAATCCCCGGCCCCCTCGTAGCCGAGGCTGGTGGCGGTCGGCGCCACCAGCAGCAGGCCGTCCATGCGGTCGCCGTCCCAGGTCTCGATCAGTCGCCGCAGGTTGGAGGCCGGCCCCTCGAGCCAGAACGAATCCGAGTTCAGCACCGCGAACGGCGCGTCCCCCAGGAGCGGCAGCGCCTTGCGGATGCCGCCGCCCGTCTCCAGCAGCGCCGCGCGCTCGTCGGAGACGGTCGTGGCCGGTCCCGGGGCCGCCCCCTCGGCCCGGCGCGCGAGGTGCCCCTCGATCAGGTCGGCGAGATAGTGGACGTTGACGACCGCGGTCCCGATCCCGGCCTCGGCGACCCGGTCGAGGGCGTGGTCGAGCAGGGCCTTGCCGGCCACCTCCACCAGGGGCTTCGGCACGGTGGCGGTCACCGGCCGCATGCGCTTGCCGAGGCCCGCGGCCAGGACGAAGGCGCGGCTGACGGCGGGGCTGGGATCGCTCATGCGGTCGGGAATCCGGAGGTCAGGGGTCGGGCGCCGGGGCGACGAGGCCCGGCAGGTGGTCCGCGTGCCAGGCCCGCAGCCCGGCGAGCGCCGGATGGGCGAGGTTGCGGGCGAGGTAGCCCTCGATCCGCGGCAGGTGCGCGAGGTAGCCGGGCTTGCCGTCGCGCCGGTCGAGGCGCGCGAAGATGCCGAGGATCTTGGTGGCGCGCTGGGCCGCCAGCAGCGCGTAGGCGGTGGCGAAGGCGCCGACGTCGAAGGCCGGGTCCCGGCCGCGGCGCTCGCGGGCGTAGAGGCCGAGCAGCCGCAGCTCGAACTCCGCGCTGGAATCGACCCGGGCATCCTGCAGCAGCGAGGCGACGTCGTAGGCCGGATGGCCCATGACGGCGTCCTGGAAGTCGATCAGCCCGACCCGCTCCAGACCGTCGCGCTCGGGCAGCCAGATCAGGTTCGGGGAATGGTAGTCGCGCAGGGTCCAGGTCGGCCGGTCCGGGATCGCGCCCTGGAGCGCCGCCCGCCACAGGTCGACGAAGGCCGCCCGCGCCTCCGCCGACAGGCTGACGTTCCGGATCGCCGGGGCGTACCATTCGGGCATCAGCTCCGCCTCGAACAGCAGCGCCTCCATGTCGTAGGGCGGCAGCCTGTGCTCGGTCCCCTCGGCCACGGGCAGGACCGGGGGAAGCGGGTTGGCGTGGAGCTTGGCCAGCACGCGCACGGCCTCGGCGTAGCGCTCGGGCCGCGGAGCGCCCCCCTCGATCACCGGCTCGCTGCCGAGATCCTCCAGGATCAGCAGGCCCTCGGTCAGGTCCTCGCCGTAGATCTTCGGGGCCGAGAAGCCGAGCGCCCGCAGACCCCGGTCGAGGGCCACGAAGGCGTGGACGCTCTCGGCGAGGTGCACGATCGCGCTGTAGGGCTTGCCGTCCCGCACCGGCGGCCCGTCGGGCCGCGGCGGCGCGATCATCAGCACGGCGCTGGTGCCGTCGGGCTTGGTCAGGCGCTCGTAAGCGCGAGAGGAGGCGTCCCCCTGCATCAGGGTCCGCTCGGCGATGTCCCAGCCGCTGCGGTCGAGGAGGCGGCGCACCGCGCGGGCCCGGTCGAGGCGGGCGCGCATGCCGCCGGCGCCGTCGATCCGGGCGAGACGCGCCTCGGGGCCGAACTCCGCCCGCAGGGACAGGTCCACGGTCAGCACCGGGCCGTCGCGGGGCGGCATCCGGTCGGGCCACTCGACCAGGGTGATCGCGCCCTCGGCCATCTCGTCGAAGCCGAGTTCCACCAGCTCGTCGGGATCGCGCAGCCGGTACAGGTCGGCGTGGACGATCGGCCGGCCGTCGCGGGCCGCGTAGGGCTGGATCAGCGTGAAGGTCGGGCTCGGCACCTCCAGGCGCGCGTCGCCGGCGAGCTCGCGGATGATGGCGCGGGCGAGCGTGGTCTTGCCGCCGCCCAGCCCTCCGGACAAAGCCACCACGTCCCCGGGCATCAGGAACTCGGAGAGGAACAGGCCGAGATCCTCGGTGGCCGTCTCCTCCGGCAGCACGAATTCCCAGGGCGCCGGCCGCGCGGATGTCCCCGCCGCCTCTTCGGTCATCTGCCCGTCCCGCTCGTCTCCGCCCAAAGCCCGCCTCCGAGACCCGAAGACGCATGGTCCGAAAACACGCACCGGATGCAAGCGTTTCCGCCCGGAACCGCGCGCTTCCCGCCCGCCCGGTGCATCGAAAGCACGCTCGCGGAGGCGGCGAAAGACCGCGCCGGGCCCCCCAAATCCCTCAGCCCTGGGCGCGGACCCTCGGCCGGCCCTGGCCGGTCCCTCGGGGCAGCCCGACGCGCCACGCCTCGGCGTTCCAGGCCGCCGCCGCCGCGAGGGCGTCGGCCACCGGCATCGGGCGGCCGAAATGGTAGCCCTGGCCCAGGGCGCAGCCCAGGGCGGCGAGGGCCTCCGCCTCGGCGCGGCCCTCGATGCCCTCCGCGACCGCCACCACGCCGATCTCCTCGGCGAGCCGCAGGATGGTCTGGACGATCCGGCGATCGCGCGGCTCCGCCAGCATCGCCCGGACGAAGGCCCGGTCCACCTTCAGCGTGGTGATCGGCAGGGTGCTGAGATGGCTGAGCGAGGAGTAGCCGGTGCCGAAATCGTCCACCGCGATGCCGAGGCCGGCGGCGCGGCAGCGCGCGAGGGCGGCCGCTGCCCCGGCCGGATCCTGCATGAGCGCGCTCTCGGTGATCTCGAGCTTGAGGGCGTCGGGCGCGATGCCGGTCCGGCGCAGCATCGCGTCGATCAGGGTGGGGATGTCCGACCGGGCGAGGTCCTGGGCCGTGACGTTGAAGCTCACGAACAGGGACGGCTCGACGGCGGCGGGGGCTTGGAGGCCGGCCTGCAGGATCCGGGGCACGATCCGGCCGATCGCGTCGATCACCCAGGCGGTGATCGCGAGGATCAGGCCGTTCGCCTCGGCGGCCGGGATGAAGGACGCGGGCGCCACGAGCCCGCGCTCGGGATCGTGCCAGCGGATCAGGGCCTCGAAGCCGGCGAGCCGCCCGGTGGCGAGCCGCACGATCGGCTGCAGGAACAGCGCGAACTCGTCCCGGGCCAGGGCCCGCCGCAGGGCGCGCTCCTGCGCGAGGGACGCGACCGTCGCGTCGAAATCGGCGCGGGCGGAGGGCGACAGCGGCGCCGGAGGCCCCTCCGCCACGGCCGGCCCGAGGCGCGGCAGGGTCTCGCGGAACCGGGCGATGAGCCCCTCGAGGCAGAGGCGCAGGATCGGGTCGGCGCCGGCGAGCCGCTGTTGAATCTGCGCCGCGCTCACGGGGACGAGCACGCAATCCGCCTCGGCACGCGCGCCCGCGGAGCGCGGGAGGGCGTCGAGGATCGCCATCTCGCCGAAGATCTCGCCGGCCCCGCGCCGGGCGAGCACGGTCTCTCCGCCGTCGCGCCGCCGGAAGATCGCGATGCGGCCGCTCAGGATCAGGTAGGCGCAGTGCCCGATCGACCCCTCGTCGAACAGGACGGCGCCGGCCGGGAGGGTGACGGGATCGGAGAGGTCCTGCATCGGTCGGAGACGCTGCGCCTCCGCGGGGAAGGCCCGGCGCGATCGTTGGCACAGCGACCTTAAGATCGGATCAAGGGGTGGCCGGATCAGCCGCGCGGGATCCCGTGGGCCTTGATGCGCGAGGCCAGCGTCGTCGGCCGCAGGCCGAGGAGCGCGGCCGCGCCGCCCGGCCCGGAGATCCGTCCGCCCGCCAGCGCCAGGGCCGCGACGATCTCGGCGCGGTCGCGCGCCCGGCGCTCGGCCTCGGTGGCGGGCCGGCCATCCGGCGGAGCGGCCGGGGCGGCCGCGTCGGCGGGCCCGGCCGCCTCCCCGTCGGGCAGGTCGAGGCGGAGGCGGCCCCGGGCGGAGAGGATCACCGCCCGCTCGATCACGTTCTCCAGTTCCCGGACATTGCCGGGCCAGGGATAGCGGCAGAGACGGCGGACATCCCCCTCCGTGAGGCGCGGCTCCGGGACGGTGAGGCGGCGCGCGGCGACCCGGAGCAGGTGCTGGGCGATGGGCGGGATGTCCTCGGGCCGCTCGCGCAGGGGCCGCGCCTGGATCGGGAAGACGTTGAGGCGGAAGTAGAGGTCCTCCCGGAAGCGGCCCGCCCGGATCTCGGCGCGCAGGTCCCGGTTGGTGGCCGCGACCACGCGCACGTCCACCGCCCGGGTGCGCGCCTCGCCGACCCGCTCGAACGAGCGCTCCTGCAGGACGCGCAGCAGCTTGCCCTGGAGATCGAGGGGGATCTCGCCGACCTCGTCGAGGAACAGCGTGCCGCCGTCGGCGAGTTCGAACCGGCCGACACGGTCGCGCAGCGCCCCGGTGAAGCTGCCCTTGGCGTGGCCGAAGAACTCGCTCTCGAACAGCTCGCGGGGGATGGCCGCGCAGTTGACGCGGATCATCGGGCGGGCGCTGCGGCGGCTGGCCTCGTGGATCGCCCGGGCGATCAGCTCCTTGCCGGTGCCGGATTCGCCGGTGATCAGCACGGTGGCGTCGGTGGCGGCGACGCGGTCGACCTGCCGGAGCGTCGCCGCGATGGCGGGCGAGCGGCCGATGATGCCCTGGTGCTGGCGCTCGGCCCGGATCTCCTCCTTCAGGTACGCGTTCTCCAGCTCGAGGCGCTCCCGGAGCGAGTCGACCTCCGCGAGCGCGCTCGTCAGGCGGGCCTCGGCCTCCCGGCGCTGGCTGATGTCGCGAAACACGATGACGGCGCCGAGCAGGCGCCCCCGGTCGCGGATCGGCGTCGAGGTGTACTCGACCGGGAAGGAGGTCCCGTCGGCGCGCCAGAAGACCTCGTGATCGACTTGGTGGACGATCCCGTCCCGGAAGGCCGCGTAGATCGGGCAGTCGCGGTGGGGGTAGTGGCTGCCGTCCGGGCGGGTGTGGTGCACGGCGGCGTGCATGTCCCGGCCGACGAGGTCGCCGGCCTCGCAGCCGAGCATGCGCGCGGCGGCCGGGTTGACGAAGGTGGTCACGCCCTCCGCGTTGACGCCGTAGATCCCCTCCCCGGCCGCGCGCAGGATCAGCTGGTTGCCGCGCTCGATGTCGCGGAAGATGCGCTCCACGCGCTGCCACTCGGAGAGGCCGGCGCGCATGTGGGCCTCGGCCTCGCCGTCGACCTGGCGGCGGTGGAGCGTGTCCGGGTCCGCCAGGGTCACGAGGAGGCGCATCGCGTCGCCGGGGAGCGGGTAGGCCGCCGTCTCGACCCGCAGGTCGCGGCCGGCCGCGTCGCGCGGCGCCAGCGTCCGGGTCCACCAGTGCCCCTTGGCCAGGACGGCCTCGGTGAAGACCGTGAGGGCCGGGCGCTGGCCCGGGAACAGGGCGCTGGCCCGCGCGCCGCGCAGCGCCGGCCGGCCGTAGCCGAGGAGGCGCGCCGCCGCCGGGTTGGCGTCCGCGACCCGGTCCTCCTCGGGCGCGAGGACCAGCATGGGATCGGGACTCGCCTCGAAGACCGGCCCGAAGGTTCCCGCGGCGCCGGGCTCACGAAATGTCGTCATCCGCTCACGATATCTCGTTTTCGACGAGATGTCGTGAGCGACGTCTGCCGCGCCAACGCGTTGTCATCTCGCGCGATTTCCCCGGGAAACAGACTGGCATACCGTTTGCCGACAGAGCCTGTCCGCCCGTCGGCCGGCGCGGCTCCCGAAGCCACGCCGCGACGATGCCCGGCGGATGTCCGCGTCCGGACGCGACCGTTCCCCCTCACCGGTCGCGATCCGGACGTGCACCCGCATCGGGTGGGTGGGGCCGCGGAGCGCGCGGCCTCACCGGACCCATCGCAGATCGAACTCCGGGAGCCGACGATGAAGCGCGAAGACCTCACCGAGAAGCTTCTCGACATCAAGCGCGAGAAGGGGTGGAGCTGGAAGCACATCCACGCGGAGATCGGCGGCCTGTCGCCGTTCCTGATCACCGCGGCCTGCATGGGCCAGATGAAGCTGCCGAAGGCCCAGGCCAAGCGGGCGGCCGAGCTCTTCGGCCTCACAGCCGCGGAGGAGCGGATGCTGAACGAGCCGCCCTATCGCGGCTCGATCCCGTCCATGCCGCCCACCGACCCGCTGATCTACCGGTTCTACGAACTGGTGATGGTGTACGGCACGACCTTCAAGGAGCTGATCCAGGAGGAGTTCGGCGACGGCATCATGTCGGCGATCGACTTCAACATGGACATGGCCCGCGAGGCCAACAACAAGGGCGACCGCGTGAAGCTCACCATGTCGGGCAAGTTCCTGCCGTACAAGTACTACGGCAACGACGACGACACCCCGGAATACGGGTTCAAGGAGGGGTAAGGGATCCGGAGTGCGCCCCTCCCCCCGGGGAGGGAGCCGCAGCGGACGCCGCGGTCCCCTATGCGGTCGCCGGCCGCCCCTCCGGCTCCAGGTAATCCTGCACCGGCTGCGCCGGGCCGCCGCGCATCAGCACGTAGAGGAACGGCACCAGCAGCAACGTCGCGGGCGTCGCGAAGGCGATGCCGCCCATGACCGCGCGGGCGAGCGCGGCGTTCTGCTCGCCGCCCTCGCCGGTGCCCAAGGCCATCGGGATGAGGCCCAGAAACATCGCCGAGGCGGTCATCAGCACCGGCCGCAACCGGGTCTCGCCCGCGGTGATCGCCGCCTCCAGGGCGCCGCAGCCCGTCGCCTCCCGGTGCTCCTTGGCGAAGGTCACGAGCAGGATCGAGTTCGCCGAGGCGATGCCCACCGACATGATCGCCCCGAAGATCGACGGGATCGAGAACGGCGTCCCGGTCACGAACAGCGCGAAGGTGATGCCGCAGAACGCCATCGGCAGGGCGGCGATCACCACGAACGGGTCGCCCCAGCTCTGGTAGTTCACCGCCATCAGCAGGTAGACGGCGATCAGCGCGATGCCGAGGCCGATCTCCAGGCGGAGGAAGGCCGAGCGCATGTTCTCGATCTGGCCGCGGACGACGATCTTGTCGGGTGCCTCGAGGTTCTTCTGCTCGTCCTCGACGATCGCGTCGATCTCGCGGGCGACCGAGCCGAGGTCCCGGTCCTGCACCGAGGCGAAGATGTCGAAGGTCGGCTGGATGTTGATGTGGCTGATCATGGTCTGCGTCGGCGTCCGGCGGATGTCGGCGAGGCTCGACAGCAGGGTCAGCACCCCGGGGCCGGAGCCGGCGGTCGCGGCGGCGCGCACGAACATCGGCGTGTTGCGCAGGTCGGTCAGCGAGCTGTTGCGGTACTCGGGCGTCTGCACCCAGAGCTGGTAGGGGATGCCGGTCTTCGGGTCCGGCCAGAAGTTCGGCGTGACCTGGTAGCTGCCGGACAGCGAGATGTTCATGTTCTGCGCCACCTGCTGCTCGGTCAGCCCGAGTTCGGAGGCGAGGCGCCGGTCGACGTCGACGTAGAATTGCGGCTCGTTGACGATCTGCTGCAGGTGGACGTCGACGAGGCCCTTCGTGTGCTTCAGCCGCTGCACGATGCGCTGGGCGACCTCCAGGTCCTTCTCCTTGTGCCGGCCGGAGACCTGCACGTCGATCGGCGTGAGGACGCCGAAGTTCAGGATCTGGGTGATCATGTCGGCGGGCTGGAAATACACGATCACGTCGGGGAAGCGCTTCATCAGCACGTCGCGCAGGCGCTTCGTGTAGCCCGCCACCGAGCCGTGCCCCTCCTTCAGGCTGATGAGCATCTGCCCGTCATTGTAGGAGACGAACGAGCCGTCCGAGAACGCGAAGTTGTAGTTGTTCGACGGCAGGCCGATGTTCTGGAGGATCTGGTCGACCTCACCCGCCGGGATCACCTCGCGGACGGTGTCCTCGATCTCGGCGAAGACCTGCCGGGCGGTCTCGATGCGCATGCCGACGCGGGTGCGCAGATGCATGGTCATCTGGCTCGCCTCGATCTGCGGGAAGTAGTCCTGGCCGACGAAGACGAACAGCGCGCCGGTCATGCCGAGGACGCCGCCGACGGCGCCCAGGGTGGCGACGCGGTGGCGCAGCACCGCGTGGAGCAGGCCGACATAGCCGCGGTGGAACCGCGCGAAGCCGCGCTCGAAGGCGGCGTGGATCCGGCCGGCGAGCCGCATCAGCGGGGCGCCGACGAGGCCGGCGGCGCGGGCGATCCGGCCCCGCCGGGGCGGCTCACGCGTGTCCCGATCCTTGGCGTGCTTCTGCCGGTATTCCGGCGCCACGATCACGTCGATCAGCAGCGGCACCAGGGTGCGCGACAGCAGGTAGGAGGTCAGCATCGCGAACACGACCGCGAGCGCCTGCGGGGTGAACAGGTACTTCGGCGTGTCGGTGAGCGCGAACACCGCCGTGAAGGCCGCGCAGATCGCCAGCGTCGAGATGAGCGCCGGCTTGGCGATGCCGGCGGCGCCGTGGACCACGCTCTCGCGGAACTCCTCGCCCTCCTCGAACAGCCGGTAGGTGTTCTCGATCGCCACCGTGGCGTCGTCCACGAGGATGCCGACCGCGAGCGCGAGGCCGCCCAGCGTCATCACGTTGATGGTCTCGCCGAGCGCCGCCAGCACGGCGAGCGAGGTCATGACGCAGAGCGGGATCGAGATCAGCACGATGATCGTCGAGCGCCAGGAGCCGAGGAACAGCAGGATCGCGAGCCCCGTCAGGGCCGCCGCGGTCAGCGCCTCGTGCAGCACGCCCTCGATGGCGTTCGAGACGAAGACCGACTGGTCGAAGAGCTGCTTGATCGACAGCCCCTCGGGCGCCGCCGCGCGGATCGTCGGCATCGCCTTCTTGACGTTGTTGACCACGCCGAGGGTCGAGGCGTTGCCGTTCTTGATGATCTGCATCAGCACGGCCTGCTGGCCGTCGGCGCTGACCACGTTGACCTGCGGCGGGCCGCCGTCACGGACATAGGCGACGTCGCGCACCAGCACGGGCTGGCCGGCCACCACCTTGATCGGCGCGAGGTTCAGGGTCTCGATCGACGGCGGGGTGCCGTTGAGCTGGACCGGGTACTGCTGCTCGCCGATCTTGGCGAGGCCGGACGGCACGGTCAGGTTCTGGGCCGTCATGGCGTTGGTGACGTCGAGCGGCGTCAGGCCGAGCGCCTGGAGGGCGTTGAGGTCGAGGTCGACCATGATCTGCCGGGGCGCGCCGCCGAAGGGCGACGGCAGGGTCGAGCCCGGGACCTGCGCCAGGGTCTGGCGGATCCGGTACTGGGCGTAGTCGTAGACCTGGTTGAGGCTGTCCTTGGCCGAGGTCAGGGCCAGCTGGATCACCGGCACCGAGGAGGCGGAGTAGCGCACGATCACCGGCGGCTGCGTGCCGGGGGGGCATCACGGCGCGGATCGAGTTGGTCGATGAGACCACCTGGGCGATGGCGAGATCGAGGCTGACGGTGGGCTCGAAGTAGATCCGCTGCACGGCCGTGCCCTGGAGCGTCGTCGACTCCATGCGGCGGATGCTGTTGACGTTGTTGGAGATGCCGTACTCGGCGTAGGTCGTGATGCGCTGTTCCATCTCCGGCGCCGAGAGGCCGGTATAGGTCCAGACCACCACGACGACCGGGATGTCGACGACCGGGAGAACGTCCTTCGGCGCGACGACGATCGCCCCGACGCCGCCGAGCATCATCAGGACCGCGAGCACGTAGGTCGTGATCCGGAACTTGAGCGCGTAGAGGACGAGGCCCATGCGGTCTCCGCCGTCCGGCCCCGGGCCGGCCGCTCCGCGTTGCGTACCGGCTCACCGGCTAGAACCGGAATGTTTCGCTATCACGTCCGGATAGGCAAAGGACGGGCCGCGTCGCCGCAGGGTTGTGATCGCGGCCCGTCATACCTCGTCGCCCCCGCACCCAGGGGCGCACGCGTCAGCGGTCCTCGCAGGCGGGTCCCGTCGCGGCCTCCGCCGCGCTCCGGCACCTCGGAATGAGGGCGCGGGGCCGGAGAGGGATCCGCGCGCACCGTCCCCGAGGCGGCGGGATCAGCGCAGCAGGGCGGACTTGTCGACCTGCAGCGCCCCGGCGATCTCGTCGAGCGCCCTGTGCTCGACCTCGCTGATGCCGTCGATATCGGCCACGTCCGCGCCGATCAGGAACACGTCCTGGCGCTGCTCGATCGGCCGCTCCGCGATGGCGCCGATATGGCGCAGGTTCTCCAGCCGGCCGGCCCGGGTCTTGGCACGGGCGATCGCCTCGTAGAGCTCCTGCTCGACGCGCAGCGTGTCGTAGGACTTCTCGAGGATCGGGTTGGCGCGGATGCCGCTGATCGCCGACTCGATCTCCTCCTCGCCCACGTCCCCGTCCGCCACGATGACGTTGGCGGCGGACGAGACCGCGGCCTGCAGGAAGACCGCGTCGCCCGCGTACGACATGATCGTGCGGCCGAACCGAAGGATGGCGTCCTGGAAAATGCTCATGCCGACCTCCCGTCGGGCCTGAGATGGCGGATATTGTGGCGGCCGAGTCAAGATGCGGCCGAGCTTATGCCCGGGATCGCGGAGGACTAGTCCTCGCGCGGGGGCCGGGGTCCAGCTTCAGGTGGCGGGCTCGTGGCCCGGCCAGTCCCGTCCGAGATGGGCGGCCACGCGGGCCGGATCGTCGCCGACCGCCGCCACGGCGGCCTCCACCTGCTCCACCGGGACCATGAACCGGCGCGCCCAGTAGGCCCGCTCCCAGGCATGGGTGGTGTTGACGGCCCGGGGTTCCTTCGCGTCCTGCGCGCTGTCGTCGGTCATCGGCCCTCCGCATCCGGCGAGGGCCCGCGGCCCCCCGGCGTGGAGAACGCCGGCCGGGCCGGATCGGGTCCGCGCAGCGAGCGGGACTCGGTCCGCCGCGAAGACGCGCCGCCGTCCCTGCGGGCGGAGACGACCAGGCTCACCGGCCGCCGCTCAGCAGCAGCGGAACCCCGCGGTGTTGCCGACCCCGAAGCGGGCGTTCTCCCGGTTGCGGAAGAACTCCACCTCGGTCATCGGCGCCCGATCGGGATGGGTGCGGCGGACATGCTCGGCATAGGCCGCGTAGTCCCCCTGCCCCACCATCAGCCGGGCGCCGTCGCAGACGCACTTGGACAGCGTCCGGATCCGGTCCCGCAGGTTCGACGACGGCAGCATGGGACCTCCTACTCCGCCGCGACCATGTGCGGCTCGGTCTCCAGCGCGGTCCAGCGATCCGCGCGCCACGCCTTCAGGCAGGCGGCGATGCCGAAGCCCGCGATGGCGACGACGAGGCCGATGAACAGGGCCGCCAGCACCGCGTCGATGCGGTCGTTGAGGATGATCTGGCTCATCTGGTCGGCGTTCTTGGCCGGGGCCAGGACCTTGCCCTCCGCGGCGGCGGCCGCGTAGCGCTGGGCGTGGGCCAGGAAGCCGATCTTCGGGTCGGCCGAGAAGATCTTCTGCCAGCCGGCCGTGAGGGTGCAGATGCACAGCCACGCGGTCGGGATGATGGTCACGAACGCGTAGCGCTCGCGCTTCATCTTGAAGATCACCACCGTGCAGAGGGTCAGCGCCACCGCGGCCAGCATCTGGTTCGAGATGCCGAAGAGCGGCCACAGGGTGTTGATGCCGCCGAGCGGGTCGGTCACGCCCTGGTAGAGGAAGTAGCCCCAGGCGCCGACCGAGATGGCGGTCGCCGCGATGCTCGGCCCCCACGACGTGGTGTTCTTGAACGACGGGATCGCGAGCGCGACGAGATCCTGCACCATGAACCGGCAGGCGCGGGTGCCCGCGTCCACGGCCGTGAGGATGAACAGGGCCTCGAACAGGATCGCGAAGTGGTACCAGAAGGCCATCATCGCCTTGCCGCCGATGGCCGACGAGATGATGTGGGCCATGCCGACCGCGAGGGTCGGCGCGCCGCCGGCCCGCGAGATGATCGTGTGCTCGCCGACGTCGGCGGCGGTCTGGGTGATCACCTCCGGCGTCGTGGCGAAGCCGAGCTTGGTCACGGCGGCGGCCGCGGTCTCGGGCGTCGTGCCGATCAGGGCCGCGGGCGAGTTCATGGTGAAGTAGACGCCCGGGTCGATCACGCAGGCCGAGACCAGCGCCATGATCGCCACGAACGATTCCATCAGCATGCCGCCGTAGCCGATGAAGCGGGCATCGGCCTCGCTGGCGATCAGCTTCGGGGTGGTGCCCGACGAGATCAGGGCGTGGAAGCCCGAGACCGCGCCGCACGCGATGGTGATGAACAGGAACGGGAACAGGCTGCCCGCCCAGACCGGGCCGGTGCCGTCCACGAACTTGGTGACCGCCGGCATCTGCATGTGCGGCGCCACGAAGGCGATGCCGAGCGCGAGGCCCACGATGGTGCCGATCTTGAGGAAGGTCGACAGGTAGTCGCGCGGGGCGAGGAGCAGCCAGACCGGCAGGATCGACGCCACGAAGCCGTAGCCGATCAGCATCCAGCAGAGCTGCGGCCCCGTGAAGGTGAAGGCCGGGCCCCAGACCGGGCTCGACGCCACGGAGCCGCCGGCGACGATCGCCAGCATCAGCAGGACGAAGCCGAGGATCGAGACCTCGCCGATCTTGCCCGGCCGGATGTAGCGGGAATAGACGCCCATCAGCATGGCGATCGGGATCGTCGACATCACCGTGAAGGTGCCCCAGGGGCTCTCGGCGAGCGCCTTGACGACGATCAGCGCCAGCACGGCGAGCAGGATCACCATGATCAGGAAGGTGCCGAACAGGGCGATGATGCCCGGCACGGTGCCGAGCTCGGCCCGGATCAGCTCGCCGAGCGACCGGCCGTCCCGGCGCATCGACACGAACAGGACCATGAAGTCCTGCACGGCGCCGGCGAGGACCACGCCGGCCAGGATCCACAGCATGCCGGGCAGGTAGCCCATCTGGGCGGCGAGCACCGGGCCGACCAGCGGGCCCGCGCCCGCGATCGCCGCGAAGTGGTGGCCGAACAGGACGCCGCGGTTGGTGGGTACGTAGTCGAGCCCGTCGTTGTGGCGCACCGCGGGGGTCGCGCGCTTCGGGTCGAGCCGCATCACCTTGTCGGCGATGAACTGGGAATAGTAGCGGTAGGCGATGAGGTAGACGCAGACCGCCGCGACCACGATCCAGAGGGCGTTGATCGTCTCGCCGCGCTCGCTCGCCACGATCGCCAGCGCCGCGGCGCCGAGCGCCCCCACGAGGGCCCAGGGCCCGTGCCTGCCGATCGCCGAACCCATGTCCCACTCCCTGACCGACCGCCTCGCGCGCGGGGCCACGCGGGGGGCTCCGGCTGGGACTTCGTGGTCCCGGGCTACACGGGCGGGTTATCCTATTGGTCCGCCGTTGACGCAAGCGATCCGAGCTGTGATGCAGCGTCGGCGGCGGCACGACGCCCAATCTGTCACATCGGGTCCCCGGCACGGCCCCGCCCCCTTCACGGCCCGGCCGCCGCGCTCCGGGGCCGCCCGCCGTCGGAGAAGGAAGGGCGCCGGCGCGGTCCGGGCCCGCGAGGAGCGCACGACAATGGCGAAGGTCGCATTCCTGGGTCTCGGCGTGATGGGCGGCCCGATGGCCGGACACCTCGCCAAGAAGGGTGGCCACGACGTCACCGTCTACAACCGCACCACCCCGAAGGCCGAGGCCTGGGTGAAGACCTACGGCGGCGCCTTCGCGCCCACGCCCCGGCAGGCCGCCGAGGGCGCCGAGATCGTGTTCGCCTGCGTGGGCAACGACGACGATCTGCGCAGCGTCGTGCTGGGCGACGACGGGGCGCTCGCCGGCATGAAGCCCGGCGCGGTGTTCGTCGACCACACCACCGCCTCGGCCGAGGTCGCCCGGGAGCTCGCCGCGGCGGCCGAGGCCAAGGGGCTCGGCTTCATCGACGCCCCGGTCTCCGGCGGTCAGGCGGGCGCCGAGAACGGCGTGCTCACCGTGATGTGCGGCGGCGACGCGGCGACCTACGCCAAGGTCGAGGGCGCGATCGGGTCCTTCGCGCGGGCCTGCCGGCTGATGGGCCCGGCCGGGGCCGGCCAGCTCACCAAGATGGTCAACCAGATCTGCATCGCCGGCCTCGTCCAGGGCCTGTCGGAGGGCGTCCACTTCGCCAAGCGGGCCGGCCTCGACGTCGAGGCGGTGCTCGACGTGATCTCCAAGGGGGCCGCCGGCTCCTGGCAGATGGAGAACCGCGGCAAGACGATGAACCAGGGCAAGTTCGACTTCGGCTTCGCGGTCGACTGGATGCGCAAGGACCTGGGCATCCTGCTGGACGAGGCCCGCCGCAACGGCGCCAAGCTGCCGGTCTCGGCCCTCGTCGACCAGTTCTACGCCGAGGTGCAGGCGATGGGCGGCAACCGCTGGGACACGTCGAGCCTCGTGGCGCGGCTGGAGCGCTGACACCTCCGGCCGTTCTCCTGGACCTCGAGGCCAGGGTGAGACCCGACGGGCTCCCGCCCCCGTGCGGGAGAGCGGCGCGGGCCGATCGCGGCGCCGGGCGAGCCTCCTTCGCCCGGCGGAGGGGACGATCGCGTCAGAGCAGGTCTTCGACCGTCGCCCCCTCCGGATCCACCCAGCGCCAGGCCTCCCCCATCTGGTGGCGGAACCACGTGAACTGGCGCTTGGCGTAGGCGCGCGTATCCGCCTGCCCGCGCGCGATCGCGTCGTCGAGGCTGAGCGCCCCGTCGAGATGGGCGATCAGGCCCGGCACGCCGTGGGCCCGCATCACCGGCAGCATCGGGTCGAGCCGTCGCGCACGCAGGCGGGCGACCTCGTCCAGGGCCCCCTCGGCGATCATGGTCCGGAAGCGGGCGTCGATCCGCTCCCGCAGCGCCGCGCGGTCGGGCGCCAGGAAGATTCTTCGGAGGTCCCGCCCGGCCAGCGGGCCGGGAACGGGATTGCCGTAGAAGCTGGCGATCGGTCGGCCCGTCGCGAGAAAGATCTCCAGGGCGCGCATCACCCGCATCCGGTCGCTCGGCCGCAGCCGGGCGGCCCCCTCGGGATCGTGCCGGGCGAGGTCGGCGTGCAGCGCCTCGGTCGGGCGGCCCTCGGCCGCGTCCCGCACCCGCGCGCGCACGGTGTCGGGCACCGGCGGCAGCTCCGAGAAGCCCTGCTCCAGCGCCCGGAAGTACAGGCCGGTGCCGCCGACGAAGACCGGCAGGCGCCCGCCGAGCGTCGCCAGCAGCGCCGCCCCGTCGCGGGAGAAGTGCCCCGCGGAGTAGTTCACCGCGCCGTCGACGTGGCCGTAGAGCCGGTGGGCCACCCGCGCCTCCTCGTCCGGGTCGGGCCGGGCGGTCAGGCGGCGCAGGTCCGCGTAGACCTGCATGGAGTCGGTGTTGATCACCACGCCGCCGTGACGCTCCGCCAGCCGGGCGGCCAGCGCCGACTTGCCCGAGGCGGTGGGCCCTGCGATGAGGATCGCGGCCGGGCGCCGCCCGGCTTCCTCCCGGTCTGGCGGCAAGGCGAAACTCCACGATGCTGGTCGCGGTCCTGATAGCAAACCCGGATCGGCCGTCCATCACCGACGCGGTGCTGGCCGAGACGCGCGCCGTGCTGCGGACGGAGCACCAGCCGCGGATCCTGCACCGGGAGGTGGCGGCCGAGCTGCTGGTGCCGGGCGAGCCGGCGGCCGCGGCGTCCCTCACCGACAGGCTTCGGACGGCGCTCGCCGGCGAGCCGATCGACCTCGCGGTGCTGCCCGCCGACGCGCACCGGCGCAAGCGCCTGTTCCTGGCCGACATGGACTCCACCATGATCGAGCAGGAATGCATCGACGAGCTCGCCGGGACGCTCGGCCTCAAGGACCGCGTGGCGGCGATCACCGAGCGGGCGATGCGGGGCGAGATCGCCTTCGAGCCGGCCCTGCGCGAGCGCGTCGCGCTGCTGAAGGACATCCCGGTCGGCGCCGTCGACGGGCTGATCGCCGAGCACCTGACCCTGACCCCGGGCGGCCGCACGCTGGTGCGGACGATGCGGGCGCACGGCGCCCATACCTGCCTGGTCTCGGGGGGCTTCACGCTGTTCACCGGCCCGATCGCCGCGATGATCGGCTTCGACGAGCACCGGTCCAACGTGCTGGGCGTGGCGGACGGGCGGCTCACCGGCCGCGTCGAGGACCCGATCGTCGGGAAGGCCGAGAAGCGCGCGACGCTGCTCGCGCTGCGCGGGCAGCTGGGCCTCGGCGCCGCCGAGACCCTCGCGGTCGGCGACGGCGCCAACGACCTCGACATGCTGGGCGAGGCCGGCCTCGGGGTGGCGTTCCGGGCGAAGCCCGCGGTCGCGGCCGCGGCGCGGGTCCGGGTCGAGCACGGCGACCTCACCGCGCTCCTGTACCTGCAAGGCTACGCGGCGGCGGAGTTCGTCGGGTGAGGCTCAGTGCAGGGTGCGGGTCAGGGCGATGACCGCGCCGAGCACCGCCAGGGTCTGAAAGCCGATCGCGCCGACGAGCCAGCGTACCGTCTCGACCTTCGCGGAGGCGATCGCGCCCTTCACGGCCTCGATGTCGGCCTTCGTTTCGAGGCGCAGACCGTCCAGCCCTGCTTTGATCTCCATACGTAGGCCTTCGAGGCCAGCCGTCGTGGAGAGGCGAAGATTGTCGCTGTCGGCCTCGGTCGTCACGCGAAGGCTTTCGATATCCCCCTGGGTGGCGAGCCGAAGCGCTTCGGTGTCGGCACGGCTCTGGATTTTCAGGGCCTCGATGTCACCACGGACTCTCTGAACATCGGCTCGCAGCTCGTAGATATCGGCCTTCGTCGCCAGATTCCCGTCGAAGACGTCCACCAGCGCGTCGGCCACGCCCTCCGCCTGCTCGGGCGACAGCTTCGCCTTCTCCCGCAGGGCGCGGGCGAACTTCAGGGTGTCGAACGCGACGGCCGTCATGGGTCCGAACTCGCCCGAGCCGCACCGACTCGCTGCCCCAGTGTGCCGTGCCGCGGCGCAGCGTCAATGTGGGGCCCCCTGAACGCGCGAGGGCCGCCGCTCCCCGCGGAGCGACGGCCCTCGGCAACGCGGATGAGGCGGCTCAGTCGAGGCCGACGGCCACGAAGCGCACGTCGCCGGTGGCGCCCGCCACCAGCAGCAGCACCGACTTGCGCCCGTCCTTCTTCAGGGCGTCGATCCGCTTGGTCACCTCCGCGGGGGTGCTCACCGCCTCCTGGCCGACCTCGACGATCACCTCGCCGGGCTGGATCCGCTTGTCGGCGGCGGTCGAGTTCGGGTCGACGCGGGTGACGACCACGCCCTTCACGGTGTCCTTGATGGAGTACTTCTTGCGCAGCTCGTCGGTCATGCCGGAGAGGTTGAGGCCGAGCGCCTGCCGGGTCGCGCTCTCGGGCTCCGGCTGGCGCAGGTTGGCGAGCTGCGGCTTGTCGCTGTCCTCCAGGCGGCCGAGGGTGACGGGCTTCGTCACCTCCTCGCCCTTGCGCATGACGACCACGTCGACCTTCTGGCCGACCGGGGTCGAGGCGACGATGCGCGGCAGGTCGCCCGAGGCCTTCACCGGCGCGCCGTTGAACTTCAGGATCACGTCGCCGACCTCGATCCCGGCGGTCTTGGCCGGTCCCTTCTCGTCGACGCCGGCCACCAGGGCGCCCCGCGCGCCGCCCTTGAGGTTGAGCGCCTCGGCGGTGGTGTCGTCGACGTTCTGGATGCGCACGCCGAGCCAGCCGCGGCGGACCTCGCCGAAGTCGCGCAGCTGGTCGATCACGGGCTTGGCCGTGCCCGAGGGAACCGCGAAGCCGATGCCCACGGAGCCGCCGGTCGGCGACAGGATCGCCGTGTTGATGCCGATCACCTCGCCGTCCATGTTGAACAGCGGGCCGCCGGAATTGCCCTTGTTGATGGCCGCGTCCGTCTGGATGTAGTTGTCGTAGGGGCCTGACTCGATGTTCCGGCCCCGCGCCGAGACGATGCCGGCCGACACCGAGCCGCCGAGCCCGAACGGGTTGCCGATGGCGATGACCCAGTCGCCCGGCCGCATCTTGTCGGAATCGCCGAACGGCACCGCCTTCAGCGTGCGGTCGGCCGGGGGCTTCACCCGCAGGACCGCGAGGTCGATCTTCGAATCCTTGCCGACGATCTCGGCCTTCAGCTTGGTGCCGTCGTGCAGGATGACCTGGATGTCGTTGGCGTCGCCGATGACGTGGTTGTTCGTCACCACGAGGCCGGCGGAATCGATGATGAAGCCGGAGCCCAGCGAGTTCGACTTGCGCTGCTGGCGCGGCCCGTCGCTGTCGCCGCCACCGCCGCCGCGGCCGCCGCGCCGGTTGAAGAACTCCTCGAACAGGTCCTCGAACGGGGTGCCCGGGGGCACCTGCGGCCCGGCGCGGCCGGCCCGGGCCTCGACCGTGGTGGACGCGGAGATGTTCACCACCGCGTCGGTGACCTGCTCGGCGAGGTCGGCGAGGGAGGCCGGCCCCTTGGCGAAGGCCGGGACCGGCAAGGCGGCCGCGGCCACGGAGACGCTGACGGAGGCGCCGATCAGGATCGAGGCCATCAGCGCGCGGGCGCGGGAGCGGGGCTGCGCCGGGGCGCGGCCGAACAGCGCCTCGGGGGCGCTCGCGACGGGGTGCATGGTCGACCTCTTCAAGAACGCGTTTCCGGTCCCGCGGGCCTCGACCGACGGTCGATCGCCCGCGGGTTGTCCTGCACGGTAATCCCCGGGCGCCGGGGCGCCAACGGGCTCCCTCAGCGCGCCGTCCCGGCCGTGGAGCCGGTCGTCGACCCGGTGGTGGCGCTCGGATCGGCCGGTCCGCGCGGTCCGCGGGCTGCCGGGGCGGGTGCCCGGCCCTGCGGATCGCTGAAGAAGCGGAAGAAGTCCGTGTTCGGGCTGATCACCAGGCGGGTGTCGGATCCCTTCAGCCCGCTCTCGTAGGCCTGCATCGAGCGGTAGAAGCTGAAGAAGTCCGCGTCCTTGCCGAACGCGTCGGCGAGGATGCGGTTCTTGTCCGCGTCACCCTGTCCGCGCAGCTGCTCGGACTTCTGCGTCGCCTCGGCGAGGATCACCGTGACCTCGCGGTCGGCCTTGGCGCGGATCGTGGCGGCGATCTGGTCGCCGTTGGCGCGGATGTCGGCGGCCTCGCGCTCGCGCTCGGTCTTCATCCGCCGGTAGACGGCGGCCGAGTTCTGCGCGGGCAGGTCGACGCGGGTCATGCGCAGGTCGACGATCTCGATGCCGAGCGCCTTGGCCTGCCGGTTCACGTCCTCCTGGATCTGGTGCATCAGCTGCCCGCGATCGGTCTTCACGATCGCGTCGCGGGTCGAGCGGGCGAGCACGTTGCGCAGGCCGGAATTGGTGAAGCTCGCGAGCCGCTGGTTGGCCAGCGCGATATTGCCCACCGCCTGGTAGAAGCGCAGCGGATCGACGATCCGGTAGCGGGCGAAGGCGTCCACCTCCAGGTTCTGGCGGTCGGCGGTGAGCACCGTCTGCACCGGCAGGTCGAGGTCGAGGACGCGCTTGTCGAAGATGACCACGTTCTCCATGAACGGGATCTTGAAGTAGAGGCCGGGCTTGTCCTCGCCGGTGGCGTTGAGGACGGCGCGGACGCGGCCGAACTGCAGGACGAGCGCCTGCTGCATCTGGCCGACGGTGAAGATCGAGGCGTAGAGGCCGATCGCGACGATCGCCGCGACCACGATCAGGCCGGTGCGGAGAGCCTGCTTCATCGGGCGGCTCCCGTCTGGGTCTGGGCGCGGGCGCCGAACTCGGAGAGCGGCAGCACCGGCAGCACGCCGGCCGCGGTCGCGCCGCCGGGCTGCGTCCCGTTCTGGTCGATGATCACCTTGTTCACGGAGCCCAGGACCTTCTCCATCGTCTCCAGGAAGATCCGCTCGCGGCTGATCGCCGGGGCGGCCTTGTAGGAGGCATAGACCTCGCTGAAGCGCGCGGCCTGACCGGTGGCGTCGGCGGTCGCCTTCGTCCGGTAGGCCTCGGCCTGCTGGACGATCTGGGACGCCTTACCGCGGGCCTGCGGCACTTCGCGGCTGGCGTAGGTCTTGGCCTCGTTCTGCGCCGTGTCGGCGTCCTGCTGGGCCGCGTTCACGTCGATGAAGGCGGGGCGCACCTCCGGCGGCGGGTTGACCGAGACGAGCTGCACCACCTCGATGCGCACGCCGGCGCCGTACTCGTCGAGCGCCTTCTGGACCATCTCCTTCACCTCCTGGGCGATGCTCGACTGCTCGTTGGTGAGGATCGCCTGGATGTTGCGGCGGCCGATCACCTCGCGCATCGCGCTCTCGGAGATCGCCTTGATGGTGCCCTCCGGGTTCTGGAGGTTGAACACGAAGTCGGAAGCCTTCAGCGGGTTGACGCGCCACTGCACCTCGAAGTCGAGATCGACGATGTTCTCGTCACCGGTGAGCATCAGGCTCTCGTCCGGCACGTCGCGGGTGCGGCCCTGGCCGTTCGGGCCGGCGCGGAAGCCGATCTGGATCGAGTTCTGGGAGCCGACATCCGGCTTCACCACGCCGCCGATCGGATAGGGGAAGTTGTAGCGCAGGCCCTCGCCCTTGGTGCCGACATAGCGGCCGAAGATCGTCTCGATGCCGACCTGGCGCGGGTAGACGGTGTAGAAGCCGGTGGCGAGCCAGATGGCGATGGCCAGGACGGCGATGACCGCCGCGCTGCGGCCGCCGCCGACGCCGGTCGAGCCGCCGCCGCCGTAGCCGCCGCCCGAGCCGCCGCCGCCCGGGATCAGGCCGCGCAGGCGGTCCTGCCCGCGCCGGAGCAGGTCCTCGAGGTTCGGCGGCGTCTTGCCGCCGCCGCCGCCACCGCCCCAGGGACCGCCGCCGTTGCCGCCGGGCCGGCCCCACGGGCCCCCGCCGCCGCTCTGATTGCTCCAAGGCATCCTAGCCGTCGTCTCCTGCCTGTCCGCGCCCGGCCCATATCCCGGCCGGCGCCCCCTGCCTGAACGGCCACGCTCGCCCGCCTAGTCCCGACCCTCCGGACCGATCGCACGGCGACCGCGCCCGGTTGGAGGCCACGAGAGCCCGCACGCGCATCTTCCCGCAGGATGTGCAGGCCCGGCGTGAGCGCGCGCACCCGACAGGCACCTGCGGGCGCACGCCCCGTGCTGTCAAGGCTGGCAGGTGGGCATGCGCGGCGCGGAACGCAAATGCGGCGGCGCGCCTCAGCGTGCGCGCTCCCAGTCGACGAAGGCGAAGGCGTGCTCGTCCCGCGGGCCCGCGGGGTGCGCCTCGCGGAACGTCTCCCGGAAGCGGGCGCGGTCGAAGGCGGGGAATCGCACGTCGCCGGCGGGCTCGGCCTCGACCTCGGTGAGATGGAGCCGGTCGGCGTGCGGGAGCGCGAGCGCGTAGATCTCGGCACCGCCGACCACCATCAGCTCCGCCCCGGCGGCGGCCAGCGCGGAGTCCCAGTCGTGGACGGTCTCGACGCCCTCGGCGCGGAAGCCCGTATCCCGGGTGAGCACCAGGGTGCGGCGCCCCGGCAGGGGCCGGCCGATCGAATCCCAGGTGCGCCGGCCCATCAGCATCGGCTTGCCCATGGTCAGGGCCTTGAAGCGCTTGAGGTCGCTGGAGAGATGCCAGGCGAGCCCGTTGTCGCGGCCGATCACGCCGTTGCGGGCGACGGCGGCGACCAGGGAGACGAGCGGGGCGACGGTCGCGCTCATACCGCCACCGGGGCCGCGATGGCGGGGTGCGGGTCGTAGTTCTCGATGGCGATGTCCTCGAACCGGAAGGCGAAGAGGTCGCGGACCTCCGGGTTGAGCCGCAGCTGCGGCAGCGGGCGCGGGGACCGGCCCAGCAGGGTGCGGGTCTGCTCCAGGTGGTTCCGGTAGAGGTGGGCGTCGCCGAAGGTGTGGACGAAGGCGCCGACCCCGAGGCCGGTCACCTGGGCGATCATGTGGGTCAGGAGGGCGTAGCTCGCGATGTTGAAGGGCACGCCCAGGAAGGCGTCCGCCGAGCGCTGGTAGAGCTGGCAGGAGAGCCGCCCCTCGCTGACGTAGAACTGGAACAGGCAGTGGCAGGGGGCGAGCGCCATCCGGTCGAGGTCGGCCGGGTTCCAGGCCGAGACGATCAGGCGGCGGGAATCGGGGTTGCGCCGGATCTCGTCGAGCACCCAGGCGATCTGGTCGACCGTGCCGCCCCCGGGCTTCTCCCAGGAGCGCCACTGCCGGCCGTAGACCGGGCCGAGGTCGCCGTTCGCGTCGGCCCACTCGTCCCAGATCGTCACGCCGTTCGCCCGCAACGCCGCGACGTTGGTGTCGCCGGCCAGGAACCAGAGCAGCTCGTGGATGATCGAGCGCAGGTGCAGCCGCTTCGTGGTGACCAGCGGGAAGCCCGCCGACAGGTCGAAGCGCATCTGGTGGCCGAAGACCGAGAGCGTGCCGGTCCCGGTGCGGTCGTCCTTGGCGACGCCCGCGTCGAGGATGCGCCGGAGCAGGTCGTGATATGCGTCCATCGCCCATTCCTGCGCGCCGGCGCGCCGCCGGGCAAGCGCGCCGCCGCGATATGTCCACCGCCGTCGCGCCGGGAGCCTGTCCGCGGGCGGCGTCCGGCCGGCGCCCCTCGGACACGCCCTCACGCCGGCCAGAGCAGGTAGGTCACCAGGGCGAGGTTCGACCATCCGTGCAGGGCGATGCCGGGCCAGAGCCGGCCGGTGCGCCAGCGCAGCCAGCCCAGCGCCAGGGCGAGCGGCAGCAGCGAGACCGGCCGGGCGAGCCCCCAGGACGAGACGTGGGCGGCGGCGAAGATGAGCGCCGTGACCAGGATCGCGCCTGCCGGCCCCACCGCCGCGCTGGCGCGGGCGAAGGCCTCGCCGCGCAGCAGCAGCTCCTCGGCCACGGGCGCCAGGATCGCGAGATAGGCCAGCCAGGCCGCGACGGCGGCCTGGCTCATGAACGGCGACAGCCGCACGTGCTGGCCGAAGCTCGCGCCGAACAGCTCCGCCGTGCCGGTGACCCAGGCGATGTGCAGCACCGGCCAGATCAGCAGGAGGCCCAGCAGGGCGACCGGCCGCATCCCGTTCGGCCGCTCGCGGTCGAGGGCGAGGCGACGCCGCCAGCCGGTCCGGTCACGCCACCACGCGCCGCCGAGCACCAGGGCGGCGAGGAAGACCTGGCGCAGGGCGTCGACCGCGAAGGCCCGGTGGGCGAGCTCCACCGCGCCCAGGAACGGGCGCCGCTCGGGGGGCAGGAACGGGTCGATCCCGCTCCACAGGTCGAAACCGACGCGCACCGTGGCCAGCGACAGCAGGCTCGCCGCGCCCAGATAGACGACCACGAGGGCGACCAGGGCGCCGAGCCGCCACGTCGCGGCCCAGACGCGCTCGAGGCGGCCCCGCGCATCGGGGGCGGTGGCGCGCGACTGCGCACTTCCGGCAACAGCCTCGCCCTGAGGCTCCAAATGAGACAGCGGCGCGACACGATCGGGCTTCAAAACCGGACCGATCCCCTCTATATCTTGGGAGCCGGTCGCGAGGCCGGCTATGGCGATAAACGTTCTTCGCAATAAACCTATCGGACCCGGGGGCGGTACCCGGCGCCTCCACCCGAGCCCAGGACATGCTGCCGCAAGGCGCGTGCTCGGAGCCTGGGCTTCGGCGGGGGCGACATAGGATCGACGAGGGCGTAAAGGTTGGACTTTCGCTCGGCATGGTTCCGCCGTTATCGGGCCTTTGCAATAGTTGCCAACGACAACTTTGCTCCGGTGGCGGTGGCCGCGTAAGCGGTCCCCAAAACCGACCTCAAGTCCTAGCGGGTAGCACCGCATAGGCGGGGTTCGGAGGCACCTGGCAACAGAAGCCTCCACTTCAAGTCCTCGGTCCGGCCATCCGCGGCGGGGCGCCGGGCAGACCGGGCTAGAGCGCGACCGCAGATGGCAGACGACCTGATCCGCTACGACCTCCTGGTACAGGACGCCCTGCGCGGCGTGGTGCGCAAGGTGCTGACCGACGCGGCCCGCGAGGGGCTGATGGGCGAGCACCATTTCTACGTCTCGTTCCGGACGGAAGCGCCCGGCGTGCGGATGTCGCAGGCCCTGCGCGAGAAGTACCCGCAGGACATGACGATCGTCCTGCAGCACCAGTTCTGGGACCTCAACGTCACCGAGCACGCCTTCGAGGTCGGCCTGTCCTTCTCGGGCGTGCCGGAGCGCCTGCTGGTGCCGTTCGACGCCCTGTCGGGCTTCTTCGACCCCTCGGTCCAGTTCGGCCTGAAGTTCGACCTCAGCGAGGCCGGCGAGACCCCCGAGGAGGCGAACGCCGCCCCGGCCAAGCCCGGTCCCCGCGGCGCCGGCTCGGAACCCGGCGAGGTGCGGCCCAAGAGCGCCGGGCTCGCCACGATCGGCGCGAGCGCGCCGAAGGGGCTTCCCGCGCCCGCCGCCCAGGGCGAGAAGGCCGCCGGCAAGGCCGACGACAAGGCCCCCCGCCCCGCCGCCAAGAAGGAGGGCGAGGAGGGCAGCGCCGAGGTCGTGAGCCTGGACGCGTTCCGCAAGAAGAGCTGAGACCGCCCCTGGCCGACTCGACGGCCGGGGCGTTCGGGCGGTGGACGACACGGTCGCGCAGCCGACGCTGTCGGCGCGTGCGCGGAAACCATCGCGCCGAGCGCTTCGACGCGGGCGAGACGCTCACCGCGTCGTTCTTCACCGCCACGGCGAGTCCGACACGCGGGACGGCCTTCATCGCGCCGCTGGTTCAGCACCCGACGGATGTGCTGACGAGCAGCGGATGGGATTGCCCGCTGTCAGCCCCCCTCCTCCTCCTGACCGGCCAGATCGCGCTTCGTCTGTTCCTGCGGGCGGAGGACGCGCGACATGCCACGGCCTCCGCTCTCCAGATCCCGGCCATGGCGGTGGCCATGTTGGCGCCGGGCCTCGGAAGCTCGCTCGTCGCCGCGCGGATCTACGACCGTAGCGCGCAGGCTCGAAGCGCGCCGGGCCCTAGCCCCGCGCCGTCGCCTCCATGCGCAGGCCGTGCTCCGGCCGGAGCGTCACCCGGTGGAGCGGCGTGACCGGCGGGTGATCGGCCGGCAGCCGGAAGCGCACCGCCCGGACCACGTGCGCCAGCAGGATCACCGCCTCCTGGATCGAGAAGCTCTGGCCGATGCAGACCCGCGGCCCCGCCCCGAACGGCAGGTAGGCGAAGCGCGGGATCGCGTCCCGATTCCCCGGCAGGAACCGCTCCGGCACGAAGGCCTCCGGGTCCTCCCAGAGCAGCCGGTGGCGGTGGAGCACCCAGGGCGCCACCATCACCAGCGAGCCCCGCGGCACCTTGATCCGGCCGAGCCGGTCGTCCCGGATCGCCTGCCGGCTGAGGAACGGGACCGGCGGGAACAGCCGCATCGCCTCCTCCATCACCGCCCGGGTGAAGGGCAGGCGCTCGACGGCGAAGTCCCCCGGGCCGGCGGCGTCGATTTCGGCCTCGACCCGCGCCTGCGCGGCGGGATCCTGCGACAGGCAGTAGAGCGCCCAGGTCAGGGAATTGGCCGTGGTCTCGTGGCCGGCGGCGATGAAGGTGACGATGTTGGCCTTCACGGCGAGGTCCGTGAGCCCGTTGCCGGTCTCGGGATCCTGCGCGGCGAGCAGCAGCGTCAGCAGGTCCCGGGGCGCCTCGCCCCGCGCCATCAGCGCCTTGCGCCGGGCGATGAGTTCGTCGACCACCTCGGCGAAGAAGCGGCCCGCCGGGCGCGCCCGCAGGCGGCCGATCCGCGGCACGAAGTCGGGCACGCCGAACACGTCGAGGGGGTCGATCGGCCCGACGGCCTCGAGGAAGCGCGTGATGGCGCGGCCCAGCGCGTCGGGATCGCTCGGCAGCCCCTGCGTGAAGATCGTCCGCTCCAGCACGTCGAGGGTGACCCGGGTCATCTCCAGGGCGACGTCGACCGGCTTGCCGTCGCGGCGGACGAGGCGGCGGCCGAGCCGCGCCCCGGCGGCGTTCATCGCGTCGGAGAAGCCCTGGACCGTGCGGGCGTTGAAGATCGGCGCGAGCGTCCGGCGCTGGAGCCGCCACTCGTCGCCCTCGGCGCTCAGCAGGCCGTTGCCGAGCCCCGGGGCCAGGACCCGGCGCTGCAGGTCGTCCTTGCGGTAGCCGTCGGCGTTCTCGATCAGCAGGTGGCGGATCAGCGCCGGATCGCTCACCAGGGTGATCCGGCCCATCGCGCCCTCGGCCGCCACGACCGGCAGCTTGAAATGCGCGTCCATCCAGGTGGTGATCGGATTCTTCCGCGCCGCCCGCAGGAATTCGAACAGGCCGAGCGGCTCCTTCAGCGGAGGCGGCACGGCCGGGCGGAACCGGGTGGCGGGCTCGGGCAGGTCGATCGTGGCGCTCATCGGCTCCCAGTTCGGCTTCACGTCGGGCGGGAACAGAGCCCCGCCCTTGTCGGCGCGCCGGGAAAACCGGCATCGCGATTCACCCGCACCTCATTTAAGTAGGCACCGCACTGCACCAGACGTAGAGGCCACGATGTCGCCCACCGAGACCGCCACCCGCACCGAGTCCGACACCTTCGGTCCGATCGAGGTCCCGGCGCATCGCTACTGGGGCGCGCAGACGCAGCGCTCGATTCAGAACTTCAAGATCGGCACCGACCGGATGCCGGCGCCGCTCGTCCACGCCCTCGGTGTGGTGAAGCAGGCCGCCGCCCTGGTGAACAAGGATCTCGGCGCCCTCGACCCGAAGCTCGCCGACGCCATCGCGGCCTCGGCCGCCGAGGTCGTGGAGGGCCGCTACGACGACGAGTTTCCGCTCGTCATCTATCAGACCGGCTCGGGCACCCAGTCGAACATGAACGCCAACGAGGTGATCGCGAGCCTCGCCAACGAGCGGCTCGGCGGCCAGCGCGGCGGCAAGTCGCCGGTCCACCCGAACGACCATTGCAACCGCGGCCAGTCCTCGAACGACACCTTCCCCACCGCCATGCACATCGCGGTGGCCCGCGAGATCCAGGGGCGCCTGCTGCCGGCGCTCTCCCACCTGCACGGGGCGCTCGACGCCAAGGCCAAGGAATTCGAGTCGATCGTCAAGATCGGCCGCACCCATCTGCAGGATGCGACCCCGGTCTCCCTCGGCCAGGAATTCTCCGGCTACGTCGCGCAGGTCGCGCTCGGCGGCTCGCGGGTCGCCGCGACCCTGCCGGGCGTGCTGGCCCTCGCCCAAGGCGGGACCGCGGTCGGCACCGGCCTCAACGCCCACCCGGAATTCGCCGAGCGGTTCGCCGCCAAGGTCGCCGAGCTGACCGGCCTGCCCTTCACCTCGGCCGAGAACAAGTTCGAGGCGCTCGCCACCCACGACGCCCTCGTCTTCACGCAGGGCGCCCTGTCGGCGCTCGCCGCCGGCCTGTTCAAGATCGCCCAGGACATCCGCTTCCTCGGCTCGGGGCCGCGCTCCGGCCTCGGCGAGCTGTCGCTGCCCGAGAACGAGCCCGGCTCCTCGATCATGCCCGGCAAGGTCAACCCGACCCAGTGCGAAGCCCTGACGATGGTCTGCGCCCAGGTGATCGGCAACGGCACCACGGTGAGCTTCGCCGGCTCCCAGGGCAATTTCGAGCTCAACGTGTTCAAGCCGGTGATCGCCAACGCGGTGCTGCAGTCGGTGCGGCTGCTCGCCGACGCGGCGGTGAGCTTCACCGACAATTGCGTCGTCGGCATCAAGGCCAACGAGGACAAGATCGCCGACCTGATGAGCCGCTCGCTCATGCTGGTGACCGCCCTCGCGCCCTCGATCGGCTACGACAAGGCCGCCGAGATCGCCAAGACCGCGCACAAGAACGGCACCACCCTCAAGGAGGAGGCCCTGCGCCTCGGCTACGTCACCGAGGAGGAGTTCGCGCGCGTGGTCCGGCCGGAGACCATGCTGGCGCCGAGCGCCGACTGATTCTTCCGAGACTCGCCGGCGCGGTCCGCCCGCGCCGGCCGCGGGACACCGGGAGGCGATCCATGGCCGAGATCATCAACCTGCGTCAGGTCCGCAAGGCGAAGGCCCGGGCCGAGGCCGACACGAAGGCCGAGTCCAACCGGATCGCCTTCGGGCAGCCCAAGAAGGCGAAGACGCTCCAGCAGCGCCGCAAGGCCCTGGAGACCGAGCGCCACGAGGGCCACCGCCTCGAGCGGGGCGCCTCCGAGCCCGATACCGCGGAATGATCCCGTCGCTCCCCGGCCGGCGTCCTCGCGCGCGGGGCGGAGCGATCCCGTCTCGCGGGGCTGAGGGGCGTCGCGCCGTCCTGGACCGTCTCGTTCCGCGCGCGGGGACGGGACGCGCGGCCGATCCCGCGTGAGCGCCGGCATCACCAAGCGCTCCGTGATGATCGCCGGCCACCGCACCAGCGTGTCGCTGGAGGACCCGTTCTGGGCGGCCCTGCGGGCGATCGCGGAGGCGCGGGGCCAGTCGGTCCAGGCCCTCATCGGGCACATCGACGCCGGCCGCGACGGGCAGAACCTGTCCTCGGCGATCCGCGTGTTCGTGCTGGAGGCCGTCCGCGCGATGCCGGAAACGTGAGCGCCGCGCGCCCTGGCCGGTCCTCCGATCCTGGATAGGTTGTGACGAGCGCGTGGCAAATCCACGCAGGAAGGAGACCTCATGGCCAACCGAGAGCCGCTGCTCAAGCCCGTCCCGATCGCGGAGCTGCGCCCGACGCAGATGACGGTGGGCTATCGGGAAGTGGCGGAGAAGCGGCGGCGCTGGCGGGAGTACGACGGCGAGAAGAAGAAGGAATTCCTCGGCGCCCACATGATCCCGACCCTGCTGGGCCCGAAGAAGCGCCACTACATCATCGACCACCACCACCTGTCCCGCGCCCTGCACGAGGAGGGCGTCGAGAGCGTGCTCGTCACCGTGGTGGCCGACCTGCACTACCTCGACAAGGATGCGTTCTGGACGGTCTGCGACCACAAGTCCTGGACCCATCCCTACGACGCGGACGGCGTGCGCCGGCACTTCGGCGACATCCCGAAATCGGTCGACGCCCTGGTGGACGACCCCTACCGCAGCCTCGCCGGCGAGCTGCGCCGGGCCGGCGGCTTCGCGAAGGACACGACGCCGTTCAGCGAGTTCCTCTGGGCCGACTTCCTGCGGCGGAACATCAAGGAGAAGCGGATCGAGAACGACTTCTCCTCCGCCCTGGAGCGGGCGATGTCGCTCGCCAAGTCCAAGGACGCCGACTACCTGCCCGGCTGGTGCGGGCCGGTGACCCGCCACGTCCGCTGAGTTCCGCTCCGAGCAGGCGACGCCCGGCGTCGCCTAGATCCCCCAGTAGGGCGCCGCGTCGTAGTAGCGGTGGATCTGCTCCTCCCAGGCGCCGTCCGCGGCCGGATCGGTGCCCTCGGGGGTGCGGGCCGGGGCGGCGCGCAGCTGCTCCTCGCTGATGTCGACCACGTAGGCGTCCTGCTGCGGCTCGAACCGGAGCACCGACCAGGGCAGCGTGTAGAAATCCTCGCCGAGACCCAGGAACCCGCCGAAGCTCATCACCGCGTAGGCGACCCGGCCGGAGACCTTGTCGAGCATAAGCCGCTCGATCCGGCCGACCCGGGTCCCGTCGGACCGGCGGACATCCGTCCCGATGACCCGATCGCTGGCGATCAGGCGGCGGGGTGCCCTGTCGGCGGGATTCGCCGTGCCGGGCTGACCGCTCGCCGTGCCCGTCCCCGTGCCCGTCCCCGTGACCGCCATCGTCGCCTCCCGACCGTTTCCGCGCGGCGCGCGCCGTCTGCCCGAAAAACGCCCCGCCCCTGGGCCACGTTCCGGCGGGCACCCGCGCCCGCCCTCTCCAGCCGGACGAACAGCCCCCGCATGCCGATGCCGCGTTTCGCCCAGAGCCTCGCGCTCGCCGCCCTGCTCCTGCCCGCCGCCGCGCAGGCCCAGGATCGCGGCAGCATCAACCCGAAGCCGCTGCCGCCCCTGGAGCATCCGGACGCGCCCTCGACGCCCGCCAAGGCCCTGTTCGGGCGCGTCACCAGGCCGGCCGGAGGGCCGGCCCACATCTACGGCTTCTACGCCAAGGGCTGCTTCTCCGGCGGCGAGGCGCTGCCGATGGACGGGCCGAACTGGCAGGTCATGCGCCCGTCCCGCAACCGGATGTGGGGCACCCCCTACCTCATCGACTTCATCGAGCGGCTGTCGCAGAAGGCCGCCCGGGTCGGCTGGCCCGGCCTGCTCGTGGGCGACATGGCCCAGCCCCGGGGCGGCCCGATGATCACCGGCCACGCCTCGCACCAGATCGGCATCGACGCCGACGTCTGGCTGACGCCGATGCCCGACCACCGCATGAGCCGGGCGGAGCGCGAGGAGACCTCGGCGACCGACATGGTCCGCCGCGACCGCCTCGACATCGATCCCGAGGTCTGGACGCCGACGCACCTGCAGCTGATCAAGATCACCGCCGAGCAGCCGGAGGTGGAGCGCATCTTCGTCAACGCGGCGATCAAGAAGGCCCTCTGCCGCGACGCCGCGGGCAGCCGCTGGATGTCCAAGGTGCGCCCGATGTACGGGCACAATTACCACTACCATATCCGGCTCGCCTGCCCGGCCGGCCAGGAGGATTGCCAGCCGCAGGGCGCGCCGCCGCCGGGCGACGGCTGCGACGACCTCAGCTACTGGTTCTCGGACGCGGTGCTCCACCCGAAGCCCCCGAAGACGCCGCCGAAGCCCAAGCCCGCCATGACCATGGCGGCGCTGCCCGCCGCCTGCCGGGCGGTGCTGAAGGCGCCGTAGGCCGGCGCCCCGGGGCGGTCGCCGTCAGGGCGCGGCGGCCTCCGCGTAGGGCGTGCCGGCCAGCGCCGCCCGCAGGCCCGCCGTCCCCCGATCGATGATTGCCAGGAAGGCGGCATTCGCCGCCTCCGTCCGCCGCGTCGCCCCGAACGTCCGGTGCGCCCGGAGGAAGGCCACGCTCCAGGTCGCCAGGAGCAGGCCGGCCGCCAGATCGGCGTCGGGATCCTCCGGCCCGCGCCCGACGGACTCGGCGAGCGCGACCCGCAGCACGGCCGCGAGTTCGTCCCGGATCGCCCGGGCCCGGGCCTTGAGCGTCTCGCTCTCCGCCGCCGTCGCCACGAAGGCGCCGCTGCGCGCGGAGAAGTCCACGACCGGGTTCCGGCCCGTCACCAGCCGGTGCGCCAGCTGGCGGAGCGTCTCGACCGGCGCGACCCGGGGATCGCGCTGCCGCAGGGTCTCGCGCAGGAGGTCGCGGCCCTCCTCGTCGCGGTCGTAGAACATGTCCTCCTTGCGGGGGAAATGGTTGAACACGGTCATCCGGCCGACATCGGCCGCCGCCGCGATCTCGTCCACCGTCACGGCGTCGAAGCCGCGCTCCAGGAACAGCCGCGTGGCGGCGTCCGAGATGGCCTGCCGCGTGGCGAGGCGCTTGCGGGACCGGCGGTCGGGGGACGTTGACATGCGCCGCCACATACCACATCGATTTATGGACTGAGTATATAAATGGATTGAGTCCATGGATCGGGCGATCGACGTCGTCGTGGCCGGAGCCGGGCCGGTCGGGCTCCTCACCGCCATCGAGCTGACCCTCGGGGGCGCGCGCGTCCGGGTGCTGGAGCGCCTCACCGCGCCGAGCACCACCCTCAAGGCGCTCGGGGTCGGCCCCCTGGGCGTCGAGGCGCTGCAGCGGCGGGGCATGGGCGCGGCGATCGAGGCCGCGGAGGCGCGGAGCCTGGCGGCGATGGACCGGGTGCCGGGGCAGGCCGGCGGCGGCCTGCGCGGCGCGAAGTTCAGCGGCCATTTCGGCTTCCTGTTCATCCGCCGCGACCCGCAGGCGGAGCCGGACCGGCGCATGCGCGCGGTCGATCAGCAGGGCCTCGAAGCCATGCTGATCGACCGCGCCGCGGCGCTCGGGGTCGACCTGCGCCGCGGCTGCACGCTCACGGGCTTCACGGAGGCGGCCGACGGTGTCGAGGTCACCTGGACCGCGCCGGCGGGCGACGGGCGGGTCCGCTGCGCCTATCTCGTCGGCTGCGACGGCGGCCGCAGCGCGGTCCGCAAGATGGCCGGCTTCGCGTTTCCCGGCACGCCGCCGACGCTCACCATGTACCAGGCGATCGCCGATCTCGACGATCCCGCCGGCGCGCTGCCGGTCGGCTGGCACCGCGGGCCGGGGGGCGTCTTCGGCCACGGGCCGTTCCCGCGCCGGCTGTTCATGCTGGATTTCAGCGGCCCGCCGGCCGACCGGCAGGCGCCCGTCACGCGCGACGAGATCGAGACCGTGCTGCGCCGGGTCAGCGGCACGGATGTCCGCGTCGCGGGAGTCGAGGCCGCGAACCGGTGGGCCGACAACACGCGCCTCGTCGACACCTACCGCCGGGGCCGCGTGCTGCTGGCCGGCGACGCGGCGCATGTCCACGCGCCCTTCGGCGGCCAGGGCCTGAGCCTCGGCCTGGGCGACGCCGCCAATCTCGGCTGGAAGCTCGCCGCCGTGCTGCGCGGGGAGATGCCCGAGAGCCTGCTCGACACCTACACGGCCGAGCGGCGCCCGGTGGTCGAGGCCGTCACGGCCAACACCCGCGCCCAGGCGGCGATCCTGCGGCCCGATCCGCAATCGGGCGCGCTGCGCGACCTGATGGCGCGGCTCCTGGAGAGCGACGAGGTCAGCCGGATCCTCGGCAGCCTGATGCGCGGCCTGAGCGCCTGGTACGATCTCGGCTCGGCCGAGGACGCGGTCGGCCGGATGGCCGGCGACGGGCCGCTCGGCCCCGGCGGCGCGACGCTCTACGGGGCGATGCAGGACGGACGGGGCCTTCTCGTCGACGGCAGCGCCGACGGCGCGGCCTCCCGGATGGTCGCCGCGGCCACGGGGCGGGTGACCTGCGTCGCGGTCCCGGAGGGGCCCTCGATGCTGGTCCGTCCCGACGGCTGCATCGCCTGGACGGGCGCGGCGCACGCCCTCGGCGGCCTGCGGGAGGCGGTAAGCCGCTGGTTCGGCCCGTCGCCGGGTGCGCCGCTCGGCGCGCCGGCCCCGATGTGCTAACGGCCCCGGATGCCCCGCTGGCTCTTCATCCTCCTCGCGACCGCCCTCGCGCTCTCGGTCCTCGGCAGCGTGCTGATCGTGCTGCGCAGCCCGAACAGCACCCCGCCCCTGCGGGGCAGCGCCGCCGGCGCCCCGGTGCCGGGCCCGCAGACGCGGCCCGACAGCCGGAGCCCGTGAGGCTCAGGCGGCGACGCCGGCTCCCACCGGGCAGCTGACGCCGGTGCCGCCCAGGCCGCAATAGCCGGCCGGGTTCTTCGCCAGGTACTGCTGGTGGTAGGCCTCCGCGAAGTAGAACTGCTCCAGCGGCCGGATCTCCGTGGTGACGTCGGGAAAGCCGCGCGCCCGGAGCGCCTCCGCGTAGGCGGCGCGCACGGACCGGGCCGCGGCGTCCTGGTCGGGGCCGACGGTGTAGATGCCCGAGCGGTACTGCGTGCCGACATCGTTGCCCTGGCGCATCCCCTGCGTCGGGTCGTGACTCTCGAAGAAGGTCCGCACCACAGCCTCCAGGGGCAGAACCGCCGGATCGAAGGCGACCAGCACCACCTCGTTGTGGCCGGTCCGGCCGGTGCAGACCTCCTCGTAGGTCGGGTTCGGGGTGTAGCCGCCGGCGTAGCCGACGGCCGTCACGAACACCCCCTCGGGCAGCTGCCAGAACCGACGCTCGGCGCCCCAGAAGCAGCCGAGCCCGAGCACGATCGTCCCGGTGCCCGGCGGATAGGGACCCTTGAGCGGGTTGCCGTTGACGACATGCGTCTCGGCGGTCGGGATCGGGGTCGGGCGTCCGGGCAGGGCGTCGGCCGGGGCCGGCATCGCGGGACGCTTGCGAAACAGGAACATCGGCTCGCCTTCCGGTCTCGGGCTCCGGCCCGATATGGAACGGCCGGGACCGCCGGGAAAGCGTTCGGCGCTCCGGCCGCCCTAAATCGAGCCGCGAGACTGGATCTCGCGGGCAAATTCCGGCTTGTTGCCCGGAGAGATACTGGTCGGATGGCCGCCCTGCGCGGCGTTATGAGGGGCTGATCCGGATGGAGACGGGCGGGACCGCCACGAGCCACGTGCCGGACGAGCTGAAGGCGGAGTCGCACCGGGGCGACCCCTTCGCGGCCGCCGTGCGGGCGACCCGGATGCCGATGATCATCACCGATCCGGCCCAGCACGACAATCCGATCGTCTTCGTGAACGACGCGTTCCTGAAGCTGACCGGCTACACCCGGATGGAGGTGGTCGGCCGCAACTGCCGCTTTCTGCAGGGGCCCGACACCGAGGCGGCGGCCGTGGACCGCCTCCGCGCGGCCATCCGGCGGGAGGAGGATATCCGGGTCGACCTCCTCAACTACCGCAAGGACGGCTCGACCTTCCAGAACGCCCTCTATGTCGGGCCGGTGCGGGACGAGGCGGGCCGGGTGGTCTACTTCTTCGCCTCGCAGCTCGACGTCAGCGAGCACTACGCGCTGACCGCCGAGATCGAGCGGCTGAAGGCCGCCCTGGCCGAGGCCGAGGCCAAGCTCGCGGCCCGCTAGGCCGCCCGGAGGATCAGGGCTTCGTCAGGAACCCGATCGGCTCGCGGCCCGGCTGGCCGAGCCAGAGCAGGACCGCGCCGAGCCCGAGGCCGATCAGGGAGGCCGGCGCCAGGGTGAGCGGCAGGCCCAGGATGTGCCAGAGCCAGGGCGCCGCCCCCTCCACGCTGCCCTGCAGGGCGCTGGCCTTGTCCTTGAACAGGATGGCGATCACGTCGGAGAGCGGCGTCACCCGCAGCCCGTTGTTGGCGATGGAGCGGGCGCCGTCGTAGACCAGCGCGACGAAGCCGCCGGCCATCAGCAGGAAGCCCAGGACGCGGGCCAGGAAGCGGAACATCGCGGGGCCTTCTGAGCCTTGCCTTACGGGCCGTGGGGGCCGGAGCGGCGCGCCCGCCCCGGGAGTATGGGGCCGCGCCGCAAGGTGCAAGCGCCCGGGGCGAGCGTCGATCCGCGCGGTTGCCGGGCCCTCGGGCCCGTGCCACAGGGTCGCCCGGCGGCGGCGGGCCGTGCGGGAACGGTCGACTTTGGACGCGCGCGCGACGAATCTCGGCCTCGTGATCTTCGATTGCGACGGCGTCCTGGTGGACAGCGAGCCCCTGAGCCTCGCCTGCCTGACGGCCGGGCTCAACCGGATCGGCGTGGACATCGACTTCGCCACCGTGCGGGCGCGCTTCACCGGCACCGCGATGCCCTCGATCATGGCGCACGTCGCCCGCGATTACGGCGTCACCGCCCCCGACGGCTTCGTCGAGGCGGTGAAGGCCGAGACCCTGGCGCTGTTCGACGCGGACCTGCGGGCGATGCGCGGCGTCGCCGAGGCGGTCGCCGCCGTGGGCCTGCCGGTCTGCGTCGCGTCGAGCAGCGACCCGGTTCGGCTGCGCCACTCCCTGACGCTGACCGGGCTCCTGCCCCTGTTCGGCGACCACGTCTTCTCCTCGGCGCAGGTGGCGCGGGGCAAGCCCTTCCCAGACCTGTTCCTGTTCGCCGCCGAGCGGATGGGCGTCGCCCCGGCGGCCTGCCTCGTGATCGAGGACAGCGTCCCCGGGGTCACGGCGGCCCGGAGTGCCGGCATGCGGGTCGCCGGCTTCACCGGCGGCGGCCACTGGGGACACGACCCGGCGGGCACCGGGCTCGCGGAGGCCGGCGCGGCCCGGATCTTCTCCGACTTCTCCGACCTCGCCGCGGTGATCGCCGCGGCCTGAACGATCCGCCTCCCGGACGCGCGCCCGGAGCCGGCTTCCTGCCAGGCGGGCTCCGAAAATCGGAAGTCCGTTCCGTTGACGGTGCGCGGCGCCGCGCCCATTTTCAGGGGTGCCGGTCCGGCCGAGCCCCTTCGGGCGCTCGACGGGGCCGGCCGCGGTCATTTGAGAAGCGTAGCTTGCGCCGCGTGATCAAACGCTAAAGCACTGCGCCGGCCCCGCGCCGCGCGGTCCTTCAGTCTGGAGGACGTCCGATGGTCACTCGCACATCGTCCCTTCGATCCCTGCCCCCGATCGCCCCCTGCTGCTCCGCCGCCCGCCGGCGCTGTCGACGCTGAGCCCCGTCGAATCTCCGCAGCAGCCAACGCGATCCGGAACGGCGAGAAGCCGGCCCAGGGAGTTCCCAATCCGATGCACAGTCTCGCAGAGTACAAGCCCGAGAACCGTCCCGACCTCGCAGACCCGGTCCTCGGCCCGACCGAGCCCGCCCGGGTGATCGAGATCGGTGAGGTCACCGCCGGGATCGCCGTCCCGGAGGGGCGCGGCGTCCGGTTCTTCTCGTCCGCGCGCGATTTCGACGGGCTCGACGGCGCCGTGTTCCGCACGGCCGAGCAGGCGACACGCGCGGCCCGCGCGCGCATGAGCGCCCGGACGCGATCACCCGCCCGGGCGCACCGGCCCGCGCTGCGGCGGGCCTGACCCGCCCGCTACTTGCTGCACTCGTCGCGGGTGCGCTTCATGGCCTCCGCGAACCCGCCGAGCGCGTACTCGTCGCTCGTCGGGTTCCCGCGCAGCGAGGTGGTCTTGATGATCAGCTTCGGGTTGCGGGCGCTCATCTCGGAGACGACCCGCGCCTCCTCGGCGGGATTCTGCAGCCAGGCATTGCCGTCCTTCACCACGAGGCCGTAGCGGCTGGCGCCGAGGTTGAGGCTCGGGTCGGTCGGCGCGGCCGCGGAGCCGGGCTTGATCTGGGAGGCCGCGGGCTTCGACGGGAAGCCCAGCATCACCGCCACCTCGTTCTGGATGTTCTCGCCCCTGCGCACGCTCACGAACAGGTAGGCGGTGTCGCGCTTCAGGGTCTTGGGCGAGCGCGTCTGCGGCTGCGCGATCGCGTAGCAGAGCTTGTTGCGGCCGTCGCCGTTCACGAACACGTTCCAGTCGCCGAAGATCGCCACCGGCGTGGCCTGCTGCATCCCGGGCGGGGTCGCCGTCTTCTTCTCGGCGCGCTTGCTCCGCTCGCGGCCGTGCCGCCGCCCGCGCCGCGTCGGGGCCGCGTCGCCGCCCCCCGCGTCCTGGGCCGCCGCGTCCTGGGCGTGGGCCGCCGTCGCGACCAGGCAGGTCCCGCCGAGAACGCCCCCAACGAGGCCGGTAACCAGCCCGGAGGCGAGCAGGGCGAGAGCTCCGACCGGGAGCGAGCGGGGGACGCGGACCATCTTCACTTCCTGACGACGGGCGGCTCCGTCAGGAGCCGGACCGGGGTTCGGGATTAGTGAAGCTTGCGTAAAACGTCGGCAAGATGGCGAGGCGGGATCCGTCGACAATCAGACGGCGCGCGCTTCCGTCGCCCGGGCCGCGATGACGCCGGCCGGAACCGGCAGCGGCTCGGCCGCCGGGCCGGCGGGCACCGCGATCGCGTTCGGCTGGGCCGGCGCGGCGCGCTTGCGGGGCGGATCGTTGTAGGGGGTGTTGTAGCCCTTGCGCACGGCGGCCCAGTAGGCCTCGCGCGTCAGGCCCGAACCGGTCAGAGCGGCGTCGATCATCGCCGTGGCGTGCGCCGCGAAATCCGGCACATCCTCCGTGTTCAGCCAACTCTCGACAGGCATCCTGCGAACTCCGATCCAGACGGCGAAGCTTGTAGCTGAGCGGACTTAGCCAGACGGTGAACGCGCGGGCCGGTCGAGGGTTGCAATGCACAATTTTGAAGGGCCCTGTGGATGAGCGGGCGCCGCGATGCGGGCGGAGCGGCCCGCCTCACGCCCGGTGAACGACGCGGGTGAAGCCCTCCGCCGGGGCCGGCGGCACGAAGTAGCGGCTGAACAGGTCGAACTCCGCGTCCGTCACCGTGAAGGGATGGGCACCCGCGGGGTTCCGGAGGCGGAGGCGGGCCTGGCAGACCGCGTCGGGCACGTCGGGACGTGGAGCCGATGGGCGACGCCGGCCGCCTCGAACAGGGTCCGCATCCGGGCCCGGCTGGCGACGGTGTTGGCCGGGAAGTCCAGCACGACCGAGAGGCCGAGGCGCAGCAGCGCCACGAGCCGGGTTCCGAATTCGGCCGCGCCTCGCGGCCCCTGCGCCGTGAACCGGCAGGGTCATGGTCCCACCCTGCCATCCGCCGGGCGCCGCCGCCAAGGGCACCGGTCACCGAGGGCGCCGGTCGCCGAGGGCGCGGCTCAGCCCAGCCGCTCGATCCAGGCCTGCGCCTGGCGCCGGACGTTGTCGGGCGCGGTGCCGCCGTAGCTGGTGCGGCTCGCCACCGAGTTCTCGACCCCCAGCACCGCGTAGACCGCCTCGGTGATCCGCGGCTCCGCCTCCTGCATCTCGGGCAGCGACAGCGCCTCGAGCCCGACCCCCTTGGCCGAGGCGACGCCGACGAGGCGACCGGTGACGTGGTGCGCCTGCCGGAACGGCAGGCCGAGCTCGCGCACCAGCCAGTCGGCGAGGTCGGTGGCGGTGGCGTAGCCGGAGCCGGCGGCCCGGGCGAGCACCTCGGCGTTGGGCTCGAGGTCCTTCACCATGCCGGTCATGGCGGCGAGGCACAGGGACAGGGCCTGGAGGGCGTCGAACGTGCCCTCCTTGTCCTCCTGCATGTCCTTCGAATAGGCGAGCGGCAGGCCCTTCATGACGATGAGCAGGCCGGTGAGCGCGCCGATGATCCGGCCGCTCTTGGCCCGCACCAGCTCGGCGGCGTCGGGATTGCGCTTCTGCGGCATGATCGACGAGCCGGTGGTGAACCCGTCGGACAGCCGCACGAAGTTGAACTGGGCCGAGGTCCAGACCACCAGCTCCTCGGCGAAGCGCGACAGGTGCACGGCGCAGATCGAGGCCGCCGCCAGCGCCTCCAGGGCGAAGTCGCGGTCGGCGACCGAATCGAGCGAGTTGGCGGTCGGCCGGTCGAAGCCGAGGGCCGCTGCGGTGGCGTGCCGGTCGATCGGGAAGGAGGTGCCGGCCAGCGCCGCGGCGCCGAGCGGCGATTCGTTGAGCCGCGCCCGGGCGTCGCGGAACCGGCCGCGGTCGCGGGCCAGCATCTCGACATAGGCGAGGCAATGGTGGCCGAAGGTCACCGGCTGGGCCGATTGCAGATGGGTGAAGCCCGGCATCACCGTGTCGGCATGCTTCAGCGCCTTGTCGGCGAGTGCCCGCTGCAGGTCGGCGGCCTGCTGGTCGAGGGAATCGAGGGTGTCGCGCACCCAGAGCTTCATGTCGGTGGCGACCTGGTCGTTGCGCGAGCGCGCCGTGTGCAGGCGGCCGGCGGCCGGGCCGACGATCTCGGTCAGCCGGCTCTCCACCGACATGTGAATGTCCTCGAGCTCGCGCTTGAACGCGAAGGTCCCGGCCTCGATCTCGTCGCGCACGGACTTGAGCCCGGCCTCGATTGCGGCCACATCCTCCGCCGGCAGGATGCCGGCTTTGCCCAGCATCGCCACATGCGCCAGCGAGCCGCGGATGTCCTGGGGCGCGAGGCGCTTGTCGAATCCGATGGAGGCGTTGATCTCCTCCATGATCTCCGCCGGGCCGCTCGCGAAGCGGCCGCCCCACATCCGGTTGCTCATGTCGATCCTTCCGCGCCCTGAACGCCCCGGCAGGCAAAGCTGATGCCCGGCCGCACACCCATCCTGGCCGGCGCGGGCGTCGCCGCGCTCGCCGTCCTCGGGCTCGCCCTATACGGGAGCGGTCTCCTGCCCGGCAACACGGGCGGCGCCCTCCAGCCCTGCGCCGCCGCCAAGCCGGCTTTGGCCCGGGTCGATGCGGCGTCCAAGGGCGAGGTCGCCGCCATGCAGGCGCTGCCCCAGGCCCGGCCCGCCCCCGAAATCCGGTTCAAGGGCCCGGACGGCGCCGAGACCGGCCTCGCCGACCTCAAGGGCCGGCTGCTCCTCGTCAATCTCTGGGCGACGTGGTGCGCGCCCTGCAAGGCCGAGATGCCCGCCCTCGACCGGCTCCAGGCGCAGCTCGGCGGACCCGACTTCCAGGTCGTCGCCATCAACGTCGACACGCGCAACCTCGAGAAGCCGCCGGAATGGCTGAAGCAGGCGGGCATCCACGACCTCGCCTACTACGCCGATCCCGGCGGCCGCGTGCTGCCGATCCTCCAGCGCGACACGCAGTCGCCCGGCCTGCCGACCACGATGCTGGTCGACGCGCAGGGCTGCACGATCGGGGTGATGAAGGGGCCGGCCGCGTGGTCGAGCCCGGACGGGCTGGCGCTGATCCGCGCGGCCCTGGGACGGACGTCGTAGGGCTTCGAGCGGGACTTCGGCCGGTCCCTTGCGCGTCCCCGCGATGCGCGGCAAGGCCTGCCGCGATGACGTCGCCCACCCCCCACAGCCCCCCGCCGCGGCGCGGCCCGCGCCCCCTCTCGATCATCCGCACGCTGCTCGCCGGCGAGGCGGCGGGCGGGCTGATCCTGATGGCGGCGGCGGCCCTGGCGCTGGTGGTCGCCAACGGCCCGCTGGCCGGGACCTACGCGCACGCCCTCCACGCCGAACTCGGCCCGTTGAGCGTCCAGCACTGGATCAACGACGGCCTGATGGCCGGCTTCTTCCTGCTGGTCGGGCTGGAGATCAAGCGCGAGGCGCTGGACGGGCGGCTGCGCACCTGGCCCGACCGGGTCCTGCCCGGCTTCGCGGCGCTCGGCGGCATGGCGGTTCCGGCCGCGTTCTACGCGCTCGCCAACCTCGGCGCCGGCACCCTGCGGGGCTGGGCTATTCCCGCGGCCACCGACATCGCCTTCGCGCTGGGTGTCCTGGCGCTCCTCGGGTCGCGGGTGCCGGTCTCCCTCAAGATCTTCCTCAGCGCGGTCGCCATCGTCGACGACCTCGGCGCCGTCGTGGTGATCGCGCTGTTCTACAGCTCCGGCCTCGACCTCGCCGCGCTGGGGCTCGCCGCCCTGGTGCTGGCCGGCCTCTACGGCCTCAACCGGGCGGGGATCGGGTGGCTTCCGGCCTACGGGCTCCTCGGCCTCGTGCTCTGGGTCCTCGTGCTGCGCTCCGGAATCCACGCGACGATCGCGGGCGTGCTGCTCGCGCTCACCGTCCCGATCCGGGTCAGCCCGGGCCGGCCGGAGGACGCGCACTCGCCCCTGCACCGGCTGGAGCACGCCCTCGCGCCCTGGATCACCTACGGGGTGGTGCCGGTCTTCGGCTTCGCCAATGCGGGCGTGGACCTCTCCGGCCTCACCCCCGAGGCCCTGCTCCAGCCGGTGACGCTCGGCATCGCGGCGGGCCTGTTCCTGGGCAAGCAGGCCGGCGTGTTCGCGAGCCTGCGGCTGGCGGTGGCGCTGGGATGGGCCAAGCGCCCGGCCGGGGCCGGCTGGGGCCAGGTCTACGGGGTCGCGGTGCTGTGCGGCATCGGCTTCACCATGAGCCTGTTCATCGGCGGCCTCGCCTTCCCGGACCCGCAGCACGAGACCGCCGTGAAGCTCGGCGTGCTCGCGGGCTCGGCCCTGTCGGGACTCGCCGGCGCGGCGATCCTTCTCGTCACGAAGCGCCGCGCCACCCCGCACTAGCGGGCGGCTGTCGGCACCTCTCACACGTGCCGGGCTCCGTCCGGCGCGAAAATGCGCTAGGCCGCGTCGACATGCGCTTCTATCTCGGCCTCGCCACCACCTTCCACGACCCGGCCGTCGCCCTGGTCGGGCCCGACGGCACCCTGCTCTTCGCCGAGGCGGCGGAGCGCGCCCTGCAGTACAAGCGCGCGCCGAACTGCGAGCCGGACCCCCCGGCCGTGATGGCGGCGTTGCTGAAGGCGCACGTCCCGCCGGGCTCCGAGCTCGTCGTCGCCTCCACCTGGGGCCCGCAATTCACCGACTTCCTGCGAGGCCAGGCCGGCGCCGGGGCCTTCGACCTCATGGCGCTCTCGGCCCACACCACGGCGCTCAACCGCTCCTACGTGCCCGAGCAGGCCGAGCGGGTGTTCATCGCCGACCTCCACGGCGCGCAGGAGCGGGCCGGCCACGGCACCCTGCTGGCCCTGAACCAGGAGGCGCGGATCGCCGGCGCGGCGCCCCGGGCGACCGTCGCCGGGCAGCGGCGCTACCCGCACCACCTGTGCCACGCCGCCTACGGCCTGTGGGGCAGCCCGTTCGAGACGGCCACCGCCCTGGTGGTCGACGGCATGGGCGAGACCGGCGCGGCCGCGATCTACCGCCTGGAGGGCGGCCGGATCACGGAGCTGCGCCGTCACCGCGGGCGCGGCTCGCTGGGCTTCCTGTACGGGCTGATCACCGACCTCGCCGGCTTCGACCAGGTGAAGGGCGAGGAGTGGAAGATCATGGGGCTCGCCCCCTACGGCCGTCCCGACCCGGACCTCGCCGCCCTGCTCGGCCGGCTCTGCACGGTCGAGGGCCACCGCCTGCGCTACGCCGACGCGGAGACGATCCGGGCGGTCGCCGCGGAGATCCGCGCCCGCCGCCCCGCGGATGCCCTGGAGGCGGGGTGGGCCGACCTCGCCCGCTGCGGCCAGGACCTGTTCGCGACGCTGATGGACGCGCTGGTGGCGGAGGCCCGCGCGCTGGCGCCGTCCGAGAACCTCGTGATCGCGGGCGGCTGCGGGCTCAACTCCTCCTACAACGGCCGGGTGCTCGGCCGGTCCGGCTTCACCCGGCTGCACGTGCCCTCGGCCCCGGCGGACGACGGCAACGCGGTCGGCGCGGCGTGGCTCGCCTACGCGGAGGACCATCCGGACTGGGCCGGGCCGCCGCCGGCGCAGCGCCCGCTCTCCCCCTATCTGGGCTCCCGGGTCCCGACCGGCGCGATGGAGCGGCTCGCCGAGCAGGAGCCGCGGGCCAAGCGCGTCGGCCACGCGGAGGCGACGCGCGCGGCGGCGCGGATCCTGGCCGAGGGCGGCCTCGTCGGCTGGGTGCAGGGCCGCGCGGAGTTCGGGCCCCGGGCGCTCGGCAACCGGTCGATCCTGGCCGATCCGCGGCCGGAGGGCGCCAAGGACGCGCTCAACGCCAAGGTGAAGTACCGGGAGGCGTTCCGGCCGTTCGCGCCGTCGATCCTGGCGGAGGCCGGGCCGGACTGGTTCGAGGATTACGCCGACAGCCCCTACATGGAGCGCACCCTGGTCTGGCGCGCGGCGGTCCGCGGCCGCGTCCCGGCGGTGGTCCACGCGGACGGCACCGGCCGGCTCCAGAGCGTCACGGCGGAGCGGAATCCGGCCTACGCGGCCCTGATCGGCGCCTTCGCGGAGATCACCGGCGTGCCGATCCTGCTCAACACGAGCTTCAACGTGATGGGCAAGCCGATCCTCCACGGCGCGGAGGACGCGATCCTGATGTTCTACACCACCGGCCTCGACGCCCTCGTGGTCGAGGATTGGCTGGTCGTGAAATGAGACGCGCCGCGCCCCCGGGGGACGCGGCGCCGATTCGATACCCGCGGTAGCGACTTACTCGCAGACCTCGACGCGGCGGTAGGTGAACTCGCCGTCGCCGAGCCACTCCTTGCGGCGCTCGTAGTGGCAGATCGGGCCGCGGCGCTCGCGCACCACGATCGTCTCGGGCTCCTCGACCACGACGCGGCGCGGGCGATACTCCGGCGGCGGCGGCGGGGGCGGCGGGTTCGCGCCGTTGACGAGGGCGCTGCCGACCATGCCGCCGACGACGCCGGCCGCGAGGCCGCCGACGATGGCACCGGTCTGGTCGCGGGCGGCGGCCGGGGCGACCGCCCCGAGCACCAGGGTCGCCGCGAGGGCTGCGGCCCCAGCGCGGATCGTCGTGAAGGAACCGTTCAAGGACACGCGAAACATCTCCCGTTCGTGTTGAGGATGATCCAACACCGGGAGGATTAAGAATCCGCGAAGTGGGCCAATTGAATTGTGTGCCGGATAAGGCGGCCCGCGGTCGCTCCAGCCTGAGGCGGGACGCTGCCGTGGCGACGTCCCGACGCCGGCCGCGTCTCGGATCGGGGACGCTCAGCGGACAGCCCGTCAGAGCAGCCCGTCGAGGGACTCGACCACGACCGTCGGCGCGAGGTCGGCATACTCGTCGGGCAGCCCCTTGCGGTTGACCCAGGCGGTCCGGAAGCCGAAGGCCCCTGCCCCCGCCACGTCCCAGCGGTTCGACGAGCAGAACAGCACGTCGCCCTGCCCCACCGCCAGCCGGGTCAGGGCGATCCGGTAGGCGTCGGGATGGGTCTTGAACACCTGCGCGTCGTCCACCGAGAGGACCGCGTCGAGGTGGTCGGCGAGCCCGGCCGAGGCGACCGCCCGGTCGACCATGGCGGCGTTGCCGTTGGTGAGGACGGCGGTGCGGATGCCGCGCTTGCGCAGGGCCGCCAGCACGCCCGGGACCTCCGGGTAGGCCTCGAGGTCGCGGTAGGCGTCGAGGAGCCGCTCGCGCAGGCCGGGATCGACGTTCGGGTGGATCGCCAGGGCATAGTCGAGGGCCCGCACGGTGAGGTCCCAGAAGGCGGCGTACTGGCCCATCAGCGACAGGGTCCAGCTGTACTCGAGCTGCTTGTTGCGCCAGACCTCGGAGAGGTGGGCGGCGTCCGGCCCCACCGCCTCGGCGTAGCGCTGGACCGCGGCATTCACGTCGAACAGCGTGCCGTAGGCGTCGAACACCGCGGCCTTCACGCCCGCGAGGGGTTTTGCTGCGTCGGTCATGGCGTTCCTCACTGGGTGCTCTCGCCCGATCTGGGGCCGGACCCGCGCGGCGGCGAGTCCGGCCGGGTCATTCAGGCCCGGCGCAGGCGCAGGCCGAACAGGTGCAGCAGGCCCGCCAGCAGGCCGCCGTAGACCAGGGCACCGGCGAGTCCCAGCACCGCCAGGACGACGAGGTCGCGCCCGTGCGGGAGGGCCGGCACCAGCGCCTGGACGAGCCCCTGGCCGTAGACGGCGACCGCCGCCAGCCCGAGGCAGGCCAGCGCCACCCCGGCGACGGTGAGGCCGAGCGCGCGCCCCGGCGCCGTCCAGTCCCGGCGCTTGGCCAGGACGAGCAGCAGCAGCAGGTTCACCCATTGGGCGACCGCGGTGGCGAGCGCGAGGCCGGTCACGCCGTAGGGGCCGGTGAGCCACAGCTTCAGGGCGACGTTGACGCCGATCGCGGTCAGCGAGGCCCAGAGCGGCGTCTTGGTGTCCTGGCGGGCGTAGAAGCTCGCCACGGCGCTGCGCACCAGCACGACCGCCGGCAGGGCGAAGCCGTAGGCCGCCAGCACCGAGGCCGCCCGCGCCGTGTCCTCGGCGCTGAAGGCGCCGCGCTGGAACAGCGCCGCCATGATCAGGCCCGGGATGGTCAGGAACGCGACGGTGAACGGCGCCGAGAGGGCCAGGGAGAAGCCCGCGGCCCGGTTCTGCGCCGCGTGGGCGCCCGCCACGTCGCCGGCCGCGATCCGGCGGCTCATCTCCGGCAGCAGCACCGTGCCGGCCGCGATGGCGATGACCCCGAAGGGCAGCTGGTAGAGCCGGTCGGCGTAGTAGAGCGCCGAGACCGCCCCGGTCGGCAGCCAGCTCGCGATGATCGTGTCGGCGAAGGCCGCGATCTGGAAGCCGGCCGAGCCGACCACCGCCGGCCCGAGCACGACGAAGAAGCGCTTGAGCGCGGGATCGAGGCGCGGCACCGCGAGGTCCGGCATCACGCGGACCCGGCGGCAGCCCCACCACAGCAGGCCGAACTGGAGCACGCCCGAGACCGCGACGCCCCAGGCGGCGGCGTAGGCCGCGTTCGGGAACAGGAAACTCACGCTCAAGGCCGCCAGCATGGCGAGGTTGAGCAGGACCGGGGCGCCCGCCGCCACGGCGAAGTGCCGGTGGGCGTTCAGGATGCCCGACAGCAGCGTCACCAGCGTCATGAACAGCAGGTACGGGAAGGTGATGCGGGTCAGCGCCACGGCGAGCTGGAAGCGCTCGCCATCCTCCGCGAAGCCCGGCGCCAGGGCGTGGACCACCCAGGGCATGGCCGGCAGGGCGAGGTTGAGCAGCACGAGCTGCACGATCAGCATCAGGGTGAAGACCCGGTCGGCGAAGCGGTGCGCCGCCCCGGGCTCGCCGGCCTCCGCGAGCCCGGCATAGGCCGGCACGAAGGCGGTGTTGAACGCGCCCTCGCCGAAGATCGCGCGGAAATGGTTCGGGAGCCGGAAGGCGACCACGAAGGCGTCGGCCAGGGGCCCGGCGCCCATGACGGCGGCCATCACCACGTCGCGGGCGAAGCCGGTGACGCGCGAGACCAGGGTCCAGCCGCCGACGGACAGGATGGAGCGGATCATCGGGCGGGGCGCTCGCCCAGCCCCTCGCCCCTCGGCGGGGGCGGGCGGGAGCACGGTCGAAGCGTCGCGCGTGTCGATCGAAAGGAAATGGCCGGACCCTTCCGCACCGGGTCATCCGGCGTCGGGCGCATCAAGAGCCGGTTTCGTGCGCCACCTCAAGGGTGCCGCGGACACAGGGACCGCGGCACCGGCGATACGCCTCAGCGGGTCGCCTCGGCGTACATCTTCTCCACGTGCTCCCAGTTCACGAGGTTCTCGATGAACGCCTTCAGGTAGTCGGGCCGGCGGTTCCGGTAGTCGATGTAGTAGGAGTGCTCCCACACGTCGACGCCGAGGATCGGCTGAGCGCCGTGGACCAGCGGGTTCTCGCCGTTCGGGGTCTTCATGATCGCGAGCTTGCCGTCCTTGACGGCGAGCCACGCCCAGCCCGAGCCGAACTGGCCGACGCCCGCCTGGATGAAGTCCGCCTTGAACTTCTCGGCGCCGCCGAGATCCTCGTCGATCTTCTTGGCGAGGGCGCCGGGGATCGCGCCGCCGCCGTTCGGCTTCATCCACTGCCAGAAGTGGATGTGGTTGTAGTGCTGGCCGGCGTTGTTGAAGAGCGGCTGATTCGTGTTGTAGGCGGCCTTGACGATCTCCTCGACGCTCTTGCCCTGGAGATCCGTGCCCTCAAGCAGCTTGTTGCCCGTGTCGACATAGGCCTTGTGGTGCTTGTCGTGGTGGAACTCGAGGGTCTCCTTCGACATGTACGGCCCCAGCGCGTCGTAGGCGTAGGGCAGTTCCGGCAGGGTGAAGGTCATCGCGTCTATCTCCGCTTAGCAGGGGGCGGCCTCGTCCCCGGCGGGGGCTCCCGAGTCGAGAGCCCGCTAGGTAAGTCGGTGGCCGCGGGACGGCAACGCCGTTCCGCCACGGCGGCGCGGGAAGTTCCGCCGCCCCGCTGATCCGGGCGCGGATCCGCGGGTCGGCCGGTCCGGGCATAGCCGGCGCAGATCCGGACTATTCCGGTTTCCCGAACATCTCGGCCCCGAGTTTTGCAATATGACGGCTAGGCCTTACTGTGCGGCACGCCTTGAGCGCCGGCCGTCAGCCGGCCCGTGTCAGAGAGTAACATGATCGCTGCGCTGTTCGCGCTCGCCGCCGCCATGATCATCGGGGGCTGCGCCGCCGTGATCCAGGGCTTCCCGTACGTGCGTCTGGAGAGCGGACTCGCGATGGTGATCGCGGGCTCGGTCGCGGCCTCGTCGGGCGCGGTGCTGCTCGGCCTCGGCGTCGTGGCGCTCGGTTTCCGGCGGGTGGAGCGGGCGTTCGGGCGCGCCCCGGCGGCCGGCGAGCGGCCGGTCCCCGCCGCGGCGCCGGCCCCGGCCCCCGTCGACGAGGCCCGGACCCGGCTGCCGCCGGTCCTGCCGGCGGCGCCCGCCTTCATCGTGCCCTCGGTGGTCGAGCCGTCCTTCGATCCCGAGCGGCCCCGGATCGAGCCGAGCCTGGAACTCCGCCCGGACGAGGCCCGCGCCCCCTTCCCGGAACTCGGCGCGGTCGAGTCCCCGAAGCCGGCCCCGGCCGAGCCGGCGCCCGTAGCCCCGCCCGTCCGCGTTCCGGAGGCGGATCGCCGGCCCGAGCCGGACGCGCCGACCGAGCGCGCGATCACGCCCGAGGACGACCTGTTCGCCGCCCCCGAGCCGCCTCCGCCCCCGCTGGAGGAGCCCGGGAAGGCCGCCGCGGAGGAGCCGCCGGCCCTGCGCCCGAGCCTCGACACGCCCCCCGAGCCCGAGCCGGCCCCGCAGGCCGCCCCGCGCACCGTGGTGGGGCGCTACGCCTCGGGCGGCAACACCTACGTGATGTTCGAGGACGGCTCGATCGAGGCAGAGACGCCGCAGGGCCGCTTCACCTTCGCGTCCCTCGACGAGCTGAAGGCCTTCGTGGACGGCGGCGGCGAGTCCGGGACCCGCGGCGCGGCCTGAACCCGCCCTGAGGGCGGCCGCGGCCTCACACCAGGGGGTTGAGGCTGTCGTTGCGCGGCGGGATCGGGGCCCGCATAGTCAGGGAGAAGCCCCCGGGGGCGTAGTCGGTGGTCACCTCGGCCTGGACCTGGGTGATCAGGACGCGCTGCAGCAGGCGCGAGCCGAAGCCCTGGCGGCTCGGCGGCGCGACCGGAGGGCCGCCGGTCTCGCGCCATGAGAACCGCAGGATCCCGGCCGGCCCCCCGGGCTCCAGGGACCATTCCACCGCCACCCGGCCGGTGCGGTTCGACAGGGCCCCGTACTTCGCCGCGTTGGTGGTGAGTTCGTGGATCGCCATGCCGATCGGCACCGCGATCTCGGACGGCAGGTCGATCGCCGGCCCGTCGAGGCTGATGCGGCCCTCGGCGCCGCCGTCCGGCACCACCTCCGCGTAGGGCTTCAGCTCGTTGCGCAGGAGGTTGGCCAGCGACGCCGTCTGCCACGTGTCCTCGGTGAGGACCGAGTGCGTGTGCGCCAGGGATTTGATGCGCCCGACGAACGCCTCGTAGAAGCTCTCGATGCTCGACGCCGTCCGCGCGGTGGAGCCCACGATGGCCTGGACCGTGGCCAGCGTGTTCTTCACCCGGTGGTGGAGCTCGCGGATCAGCAGGCTCTGGCGCTCCTCCGCGACCCGGCGGTCGGTCACGTCCGCGACGACGCCGATCAGGCGGCGGGGCAGGCGGCCGGGGGCGTCGCGCTCGAACCGGCCGGCCATGTCGATCGTGCGCCACACGCCGTCGGACTTGCGGCGGATCCGGCCGCTGATGTGCAGATCCCCGTCCTCCCGCAGCGCCTGGGAGATCGCCCGGCGGACGGCGGGGCGGTCGTCGGGGTGGAGGATGTCGTTGAGGAACTCGTTCTTGCCGATCGTGCCGTCCTCGGGCGCGTGCCCGAAGATCTCGTACATGTGCTCGTTCTCCCAGATCGCCTGGTCCTCGAGCATGTGCCACTCGAAGATGCCGAGCCGGGCGACCGTGGTGGCGACCCGCAGGCGCTGGTCGCGGGACAGGATCTCGTCCCGGGCCTCGACCCGCGTGGTGATGTCCTGGAGGATGCCGACCATACCGGCCGGCGTGCCGTCGGGGCCCGGCACGGCCTGCCCCCGGACCCGCAGGATCACGGTCCGCCCGGCCACCGTGGTGGCCGTGTCGAACTGATAGGGCTCGTCGGTCCCGTCCGCCTCGGCGATCAGCGCGCGCAGGCGCGCGAGTTCCGCCTGCGACAGGCCCGTCTTCAATTCCTCCCACGAGACGGACCGGCCCGGCGGCCGCCCGAGGATGCGGGCGGCGCGGCGCGACAGGGTGAGGAGGCCGGTCGCGCGGTCCCAGCGCCATTCCCCGAGCCCGGCGGCCGCCAGGGCCTCGCGGTTCGCCTCGGAATGGGCCGCCGCGTCCACGTCGACCGCCTCGACCACCAGGGTCCGGCCCGCGCGCCGGACCCGCACGTCGAGGGGTGCCCCGTCCGCCCGGCGCCAGACCTGGAGACCGTCCCGGAGGCCGTCGGGCCCCTCGTTCAGGAGTTCGGCGGCCGCGCGCCCGGACAGCGTGCCCGGCGGCCAGCCGACGAGATCGTGCAGGGCGCGGTTGGCGGCGACGATCCCCGCCCCGTCCGCCGACAGCACGGCGAGGCCGATCGCGGCCTCGTCGAAGCCGGCGCGAAACGGGTCCTCCGCCGCTGGGTCCTGCCCCACCCTCTCATTCACTCGGAAGAATCCTCGAACGTGCCGTGGCACGCTCCCGCCGGAGATGGCCCCCTCCCGCCACGATCCGGGACCGCGGCGGGCCCTGAGGATGGCGCCCGAGCGTGACCGTGGCAAGGCGTTCCGCTCCGCCTGCGGCGACCGGGCACCCGCGCGACCCGCCCGCGCGGGCCGTCACCGGGGGCGGCGGACGAATTCCAGGTAGGTGGGCCGGCGGCCCGCTTCCAGCGCCTTGGCCTCGTAGCGCGTGCCGGGCCAGCCCGGGAAAGGCCGCGTCCAGTCCCGCGCGTCCCGCGCCGTCCAGGCGAGGACCGGGCACCGCGCGGCCCGGACCAGCGTCCAGCCGGCATAGTCGTCGATGTCGCTGGCGAAGCGGAACAGGCCCCCGTCCTTCAGGACCCGGCCGATCTCGGCGAGGGAGGCGTCGGAGACGAACCGGCGCTTGCGCTGCCGCCGCTTGGGCCAGGGATCGGGATAGAGCAGGTAGACCCGGTCGAGGCAGGCATCCGGCAGGCGCGCCAGCAGGGCGGTCACGTCCTCGTCGCGGATGCGGACGTTGCGCAGCCCCTGCGCCTCGACGGCCGCCAGCAGCTTGACCACGCCGTTGACGAAGGGCTCGGCACCGATGATGCCGATATCCGGCCGCGCGGCCGCCTGGGCGGCGAGGTGCTCGCCGCCGCCGAAGCCGATCTCCAGCCAGAGCGCCTCGGGCGGCGCCGGCATGGCCGGGAACAGCGCGCGCGGATCGAGGATCGCCTCGCCCGGCGGCAGGTCGACCCGCAGGGCCGGCAGCAATTCGGCGAGCCGGCGCTCCTGCTGGCCGCGCAGGCGCTTGCCCTTGCGCCGCCCGAAGAAGGCGCGCTCCGGCTCCTCGGCCGGGTGCTCGGGGCGTCCAGGGGTGTCGGTGTCCACCGGCTCAGTCTACCTCGGAGATGCGACGCGGCCCGCGTCCCGGCGGGCCACGCGGAGCGTCGGCGGGACGCCGCGCCCGACGTGCCACGACCTGATGCGCACGCGCGGCACCCGCGCGCGGGCGCCATCGCGTCGGACGCGCCGCGGCGCCCAGCGCCGGATGCCGGATCGCGGGCGCCGCTGGTTTCCGGAACGGAACCGGGCGGCGCTCAGCGCACCGCCCGCCCCGCGTTCACGTCGCCCCGGCGCGCCGCCGATCTCCGGCCCGCGCCTCGGCCCGGGGCCGCGCGGAGGCCGCCCTCAGGCCAGCGCCGACTTCAGCTTGCCGGCGAGGTCGGTGCGCTCCCACGAGAAGCCGCCGTCGGCCTCGGGGGCGCGGCCGAAATGGCCGTAGGCCGAGGTGCGCGCGTAGATCGGCTTGTTCAGGCTGAGCGCCGTACGGATGCCGCGGGGCGACAGGTCCATGGCGTCCATCAGCACGGCCTCGAGCTTGGCCTCGTCGACCGTGCCGGTGCCGTGCAGGTCCACGTAGATCGAGAGCGGCTTCGAGACGCCGATCGCGTAGGCGAGCTGGATCGTGGCGCGGCTGGCGAGGCCCGCGGCCACCACGTTCTTGGCGAGGTAGCGCGCCGCGTAGGCCGCCGAGCGGTCGACCTTCGTCGGGTCCTTGCCGGAGAACGCGCCGCCGCCGTGCGGGGCCGCGCCGCCGTAGGTGTCGACGATGATCTTGCGGCCGGTGAGGCCGGCATCGCCGTCCGGGCCGCCGATCACGAACTTGCCGGTCGGGTTCACGTGCCAGACCGTGCCCTCGTTGACCCAGCCCTGCGGCAGCGCCTTCAGGATGTAGGGCTCGACGATGGCGCGCACGTCCGCGGAGTCGAGGGACTCGTCGAGGTGCTGGGTCGACAGGACGATCTGGGTGACCTCGACCGGGCGGCCGTTCTCGTAGCGGACCGTGACCTGGCTCTTGGCGTCGGGGCCGAGCTTGGCGGCGTCGCCCTGCCTCGCCTTGCGGGCGTCGGCGAGGTCCTTGAGGATCTTGTGGGCGTAGAAGATCGGCGCCGGCATCAGCTCGGGCGTCTCGTCGGCGGCGTAGCCGAACATGATGCCCTGGTCGCCCGCGCCCTCGTCCTTGTTGCCGGCCGCGTCCACGCCCTGGGCGATGTCGGCCGACTGGGCGTGCAGGTGGATCGCGACGTCGTTGTTCTTCCAGTGGAAGCCCGACTGCTCGTAGCCGATGTCCTTCACGGCCTCGCGGGTCAGGGCCTCGAGGTCCTTGAAGGTCACCGAATCGGGTCCGCGCACCTCGCCGGCGATGACGATGCGGTTGGTCGTGGCGAGCGTCTCGACGCCGAGCCGCGCCTCCGGCATCGCCGCGAGGTAGGCGTCGACCACGGTGTCCGAGATCCTGTCGCAGACCTTGTCGGGGTGTCCCTCGGACACGGACTCGCTGGTGAACAGGTAGTTGGAACGCGGCATCGGACGGCCTCGGCTGCAGAGGTACGCCGTCGCGATCGCGGCGTTTGACCCTTCATGGGGCCGGGGTTCTCGCACCCGACCGGGAGGCGGTCAAGATGGAGGAACGAACGGATCCGCTATAACGGACGAAGCGACCGGAAGAACGATCGAACCGGCCCGCGGGGATCGCCGCCGGCTCAGCCGCCGAGCTTGCTCTCGAGCGCCCGGATCGCGTCGGCCACGTCGCGGCGCGCCTCCTCGGAGAAGTTCTCGGTGATGTGGCGGCCCACGACTTCCGCCAACCCCTTCAACCCGGCTTCCGACAGGGTGGACTGCTCGCGCTCGCTGAAGCCCGGCGCGATGAAGTCATCGTTCCGGGGCATTCCTTTGAAGAAGTAATCCATCGGCACGCCGGTCATCCGCGAGAAGATATCGAGATGGACGGCGCTGATCCGGTTGGTACCCTTCTCGTATTTCTGGAGCTGAGCTGCAGACATACCGAAGCTCTGCGCGACGCGGCGCTGTGTGAGCGATGCCTTCCGGCGCTGCTCGGCGATGCGTTGCCCGACATAGACGTCGCGCTGATCGGTCTTCTGGCCCGCCATGAAGTGCTCGTCCACCCCCCGCCATGAATCCTGGCGGCAAAGCTTAGCGCGGCCCTCGGTACTTGTCACCGGCAGGCGCCCGACGTGGTGGACGATTTGCTCACGGCTCTGCAACCGCGAGATCTGCGAGATGAGACAACTTGGTGTCCCCGGCAGGGCTCGAACCTGCGACCCCAGGTTTCATACCACTTCGGCTTTCGCCGCCGCGTCCCGAAGGTCCGCGTTCGTGGCCTGGACTATCCCTTCACCGTGGGCCGGATTGCATCCGACCGTTAGGTGCCGCCCGTCTAGTCTCTACACCTTCCCGCAGAACGCCGGGGCGCCGCGCGGGCTTGGCTCGGGATCGGCAGAGCATCGGACGGCGGCGCGTCGATGCCGGAAGCTTTCCCCGACTTTGAGCGGATCCGCCGCGCGGTTTCCCGGCGCGACGCCCAATTGAAGCTTCTAGGAAACCTGTGCTCTGTCCAGCTGAGCTACGGAGACGACCGCGCGCTCCATAGCATTCTCGCCGGCCGAGGCCAACCGCGCCCGGTGGAGAGGCGCGGTGTCGGGGCCTGCGATCTCGGGGGAATCGATGCGCGGGAGCGCGGCGGTCATGCTGGCAGCCTCGCTGGCGGCCCTGATGGCGGCGTCGCTCGCCGCGGTGCCGATTCGTCCGGCACGCGCCGCGCCGGGGGCCGGCCCGTCCGACTGCGCGACCGGGCCGGCGCGCGACGAGGTCGTGGCCGGGATCGGGCCCCGGGGCGAGATCCGCCTGGTCTCGGGCCTCCGCGCGGTGTTGGACTCGCTGCGCTGGCCGGACGCGCCGGAGGCCGAAGCCGCGGCGCTGGCCTGGCTCGAGGCCCGGCGGGGCGCCCGCGTCACGGTGGTTCCCCGCGGGCAGCCCGACCGGTGGGATCGCGTGCGGGCCGATCTCCTGGCCGCGGAGGACGACGCGGACTTCGCGGGCGGCCTCATCGCGGCCGGGCTCGCCTACGCGGACGCGAACGAGGCCGATTCGCTCTGCCGGCCCGGCCTGCGCCTCGTGGAGGCGGCCGCCCGGGCGCGCGGACTCGGTCTCTGGAGCGTCGCGCTCCCGGCGGCGCGGGACGGTCCGGCGCTCCGGGCGCGGGCCGGGCGCTTCGTCGTCGCGGAGGGCCGGATCCGCCACGTCGGCGAGCGCGGCGCGCGCACCTATCTCGATTTCGCGGCCCGCGGCACGGACGGCCTCACGGTGACGGTATCGAAACGCACTTGGCGAATGATGCGCGCCCGTGGTTTGAGTGCGGCCTCGCTCGAAGGCCGGCGCGTGCGGGTGCGCGGCCTCCTGGAGGTCCGGCGCGGCCCGACCCTGGAGGTCGCCCTCGACGGGCTCGAGACGCTCGGGGAGACGGACCGGCCGGAGGCCGATTCGGACGGGGAACGGGGATTGCGGCGCTGATCGCGATGGGCGGGATCACGGGGCACATCATCGCGGGGCGGACCCGCGCGGCGGGCCGGCGCTCCCTCGGCGCGGCGGCTCTGGGCGGCCTCGCCCTGCTGCTCGGCGCCTGCGTCGCCGACCAGACCGAGGCGACCGTGCGGCCGGCCGTGGTGCGGGTGCCCGCGGAGGCGCCGCGCACCACCGGCCGCGAGCGCGCCGCGGATGCCGACCACCTCAAGCTCGTGGCCTCCTTCGGGGGCGAGGCCCGGGCCCCCAACGTCACGCGGATGCTGACCGAGGTGACCGACCGTCTCGTGAAGGCGAGCGACCGGCCCGACCAGGCCTACACGGTGACGCTCCTCGACTCGCCGGTGGTCAACGCCTTCGCGCTGCCGAACGGGCGGCTCTACGTCACCCGCGGCCTCGTGGCCCTGGCGAGCGACACCTCCGAGGTGGCGGCCGTGCTGGCGCACGAGATGGCCCACGTGACCCTCAACCACGCCACCGCCCGCAGCGAGCTCGAGCTGCGCTCGGCGCTCGTCAGCCGCGTCGTGGCCGACGTGCTGAACGACCCCGATACCGGCGCGCAGCTGCAGAGCCAGTCGCGCTTCGCGCTCGCCCGGTTCTCCCGCGAGCAGGAGCTGGAGGCCGACGCCACCGGCGTGCGCACCCTCGCCAAGGCCGGCTACGATCCGTTCGCGGCCGGGCGCTTCCTCGCCGCGCTCAACCGCTCGACGGGGCTGAAGTCCGGCAGCGCCGGCGCGCCCGACATGCTGGCGACCCACCCGGGCACGGCCGAGCGCATCAATCAGGTCACCCGGGCGGCCCGCCGCATCGGCGCGCCGGGCATCGGCACCGACGACCGCGCCGCCTACCTCGCGGCGGTGGACGGGCTCGCCTACGGCGACAACCCGCGCGACGGCGCGGTGCGCGGGCACCGCTTCATCCATCCCGGCCTCGGCATCGCCTTCGAGGTGCCGGAGGGCTTCACCCTGGAGAACACCCGCTCGGCAGTGCTCGGCACCACCCAGGACGGCGGCCGGCGCCTGCTGTTCGATCAGATCGAGGCGAAGGACGGCCAGCCCCTGGAGGCGGTGCTCAAGGCGAGCTGGAACGACGCCTTCGACCCGGCCGGCTTCGAGACCCGGGACGTCGCCGGCCACCCGGCGGCCTTCGCGCTGTCGCGGGGGAAGGAGTGGACCTTCCGCCTCGCGGCCATCCGGATCGGGGACTCGACCTACCGGATGATCATGGCCGCCAAGGGCGCCACCGACCCCGACCCGGCCTTCCGCCGCTGGACCGCGACCCTGGTCGCGGTCGCGCCCGACGAGGCGGTCCTGCGCCCCCTGCGGCTGCAGGTGGTCCAGGCCGCCTCGCCCAGCGCCGAGGACCTCGCCCGCCGCATGGCGGTGCCCGACCGGTCGCTCGACCGGTTCCTCGTCCTCAACGGGCTGGAGCGGGGCGCCGCGCTGGTGCCGGGACGCGGCTACAAGATCGTCGTGGAATAGCCGCCCTGCGCGCCCGCGCCTTGTGCCGGCGCGGGGCCCGGACATCCTGCCCGCGTCGTTCAGGGAGAGCGCGGTGATTCGATTCTTCTACAATCTCAGCCCCAACCCCATGAAGGTCGCCCTCTGCCTCGAGGAGATGGGGCTGCCCTACGAGCCGGTGCCGGTCGATACCCGCAAGGGCGAGCAGTTCGATCCGGCCTACACGGCCGTCAATCCGAACGGGAAGGTGCCGGCGATCGTCGACGGCGACGTGACCGTGTTCGATTCGAACGCGATCCTGATGTACCTGGCGGGCAAGACCGGCCGGTTCCTGCCGGAGGGCGAGCCCGTCCGCGGCGAGATGCTGTCCTGGCTGATGTTCGTGGCGACCGGCATCGGGCCGTTCTCCGGCCAGTGCGTGCATTTCCGCCACTTCGCGCAGGACGGGGGTGCCTACGCCACCGAGCGCTACACCTTCGAGGCGCGCCGGCACTGGGGCATCCTCGACCAGCGCCTCGCCAACCGCACCTACGTGCTGGGCGACACCTACACGATCGTCGACATGGCGGTCTGGGGCTGGGCCCGGATGGTGCCCTTCATCCTCGGCGAGGGCGCCTTCGAGGACCTGCCCAACGTCAAGCGCCACCTCGACGCGCTCAACGCGCGGCCGGCCGCCCAGGCCGCCGAGGCGCTGAAGGGCCGCCACGCCTTCAAGGCGGAGATGGACGCCGAGGCGCGGAGCTTCATGTTCCGCGCCGTGCAGGGCGCCGCCTGACACCGCCGCGGACCGGTCCCGCGCCTCAGGGCGCGGGGGCGGTCACCGTGAGCATCGGCAGGGTGACGGAGAGCGTTCCGGCCGGTGCATGTCCGGTGCCGAGCCCGGTGCCGAGTGTCAGGCAGGCGCCGAGCCCGAGACAGAGGGCGAGACCGAGAAGCGAGGTCTCGAAGCCGCGATAAACCCATTCCATGACGGTCCCCTTTCGCGAGGCAACCGCAGGATGCGCGCATCGCGTTAAGGGATCGGTGCGCCAGCGCGCATGATCTCACAGTCCGGAGGCGACGAGGGCCGCGCCCGCCGCGATCAGCGCGACCCCGGCCCAGGCGGCGAGGCTGAGGGTCTCGCCGAGCAGGGTGGCGCCGAGGATCGCCACCAGCACGACGCTGAGCTTGTCGAGCGGCGCGACGCGGGCGGCGTCGCCCAGCGACAGGGCGCGGAAGTAGCAGAGCCACGACGCCCCGGTGGCGAGCCCCGACAGGATGAGGAAGGCGAGGCTCCGGCCGGTGACCTGCGCGAGGCCGCCCGCCTGCCCGGAGACGACCACGATCGCGCCCGCGAAGGCCAGGATGACCGCGGTGCGCACGAAGGTCGCGACGTCCGACGGCACGCCCGCGACCCCGACCTTGGCGAGGATCGCGGTCAGCGCCGCGAAGCCGGCGGCGGCGAGCGCCCAGAAGCGCCAGGATTCCAGCAGGGGGCTCACCGCGATCCCGTGTCGGTTCTCAGGGCAGCGCGCGGGCGCATCACCGTCCTCGCGCGCGGAGCGATTCAGCGCGGCGGAGCGCCCGCGTCCGACTCCTTGCCGAACCGTCAATGTTTCCTGTGAAACATTCGCCGCTCACAGGAGCTTGTCGACGGTGATCGGCAGGTCGCGCACCCGCCTGCCGGTGGCGTGGAAGACCGCGTTGGCGATCGCCGCCGCGGTGCCGACGATGCCGATCTCGCCGAGCCCCTTCACGCCCAGCGGGTTCGCCTTGTCCTCCTCCTCCACGAAGATCACGTCGATGTCGTAGATGTCGGCGTGGACGGGCACGTGGTACTCGCCGAGATTGTGGTTCATGAACCGGCCGATGCGGTGGTCGAGCATCGACTCCTCCTCGAGCGCCGAGCCGATCCCCATCACCACGCCGCCGAGGATCTGGCTGCGCGCCGTCTTCGGGTTCAGCACCTTGCCGGCCGCGATCGCCGAGACGATGCGGGTGACCCGGACCTGGCCCAGCTCCTCGTCGACCTTCACCTCGGCGAAGATCGCCGAGTGGGTGTAGGCTTCGTATTTCTGATTGAAGTCCTTGTCGGGCCCGGCCTCCTCGACGGCCTCGACCTTGTCGACGCCGGCCGCCTGCAGGACATCCACCAGCGCGACGCTGCGGCCCGGGTCGCCCGCGACCGCGATGCGGCCGTCCGCGAACACGGCCCGGTCGAAGTCGACGTTGGCGAGCGGCGAGTTCTCCATGGCGCGGGCGAGCTTGAACACCTGCGCGCCGACGTTGCGGCAGGCCTTCATCACGGCGGTGCCCGAGGAGGCGGCGGTCCACGAGCCGCCGGCGACCGGGGCCTCCGGCAGGCGGGTGTCGCCGAGCTTGGTCGTCACCGCGTCCATCGGCAGGCCGAGCGTGTCGGCCGCGATCTGCGTCAGGATCGTGTAGGTGCCGGTGCCGATGTCGCCGGTGGAGTTGCCGACCGTCAGGCGGCCGTCCGGCGTCAGGGTCGCGATGGCGCTCGACTGCATCATCATCGATTCCCAGATGCCGGTGGCCACCCCCCAGCCGACGAGTTCCCGGCCGTCGCGCATGGAGCGGGGCTCGGGGCTGCGCCTCGCCCAGCCGAACCGCTCGGCGCCCTGCCGGAAGCAGCTCTTCAGCTCCTTCGAGCCGAACGGCTTGCCCTCGGCGGTGGCGTCGGACTCGGCGTAGTTCTTCAGCCGCAGGTCGATCGGGTCGAGCCCGGTCGCGTAGGCGAGTTCGTCCATCGCGGTCTCGATCGCGAAGACGCCGGTCACCGCGCCGGGCGCGCGCATGTCGCCGGGCGTCGGCGTGTCGAGCTTCACCAGCCGGTAGCCGAGGGCGACGTTGTCGCACCGGTAGAGGACACCCGACCAGTTGACGACGACCTCCTGGTAATCCTCGTACTGCGAGGTGCCCTGGACCGCGTCGTGGCGGAGGGCCGTCAGCGTCCCGTCCGGCGCGGCACCGAGCGCGATCGTCTGCAGCGCCTCGGACCGGTAGGTGAAGCTCCACAACTGGTCGCGGGTCAGGGTCACGCGCACGGAGCGCTTCAGCTCCTGGGCGGCCAGCATCGCCAGGAACAGCTGGTACTGCGGGCGCAGGCCCGAGCCGAAGCCGCCGCCGAGATAGGGGTTGAGCACCCGCACCTGATCGGGCTTCAGGCCGAAGACGTTGGTGAGGTACTGGTGGCTGTTCGAGACGCCCTGGATCTTGTCGTAGACCGTGTAGGTGCCGTCCTGCTCGACCACCACGGTGGAGGCGTGCGGCTCCATCGGGTTGTGGTGCTCGTCGGCGAGGCTGTAGGCGCCCTGCACGCGGACCGGCGCGCTGCCGAACGCCGTGTCGGCGTCGCCCCAGGGCTCCGGCGGCGGCTTGATGCCCGTGCGCTTGTAGGGCGGGTCGTAGGCGGTGCCGCGCAGGGCCTCCAGGTCGGTCCCGGGCTCCTCCATCGCGTAGCTCACGCGGACGAGGGACGCGGCGTAGCGCGCCGTCTCGAAATCCTCCGCCACCACCAGGGCGACCGGCTGACCGCTGAACACGATCAGGTCGTCGTAGAGGGCGCGGAACGGCGAGCCGGGGGGCGCCACCTGGTCCTGGAAGTTCTTGTCCCGCCACGCGGTGCGCGGCCGGTTCTCGTGGGTGAGCACCGTGAGGACGCCCGGCACCGCCTCGGCCTCGGCGGAGTCGATGCCGGTGATCCGGCCCTTGGCGATCGAACTCGACACCACGAAGCCGTAGGCGAGGTCGGGCGCGGCGAACTCGCCCGCGTACTTGGCGAGGCCGGTGACCTTGGCGGGCCCGTCGATGCGGCTGCGCGGGCTGCCGACGAAGGTGTCGCGGCCGGTGGAGCTGAAGGTCTGGGGGCTGGAGGTGTGGGTCATGGCGGGACCTACTGGATGCGCTTGTCGCTGAGCGACTGGGGCGTGCCGGCGGCGGCCTGCTCGAGGCCGCGCACGATGGCCCGCCGGGCGAGATCGATCTTGAAGCCGTTCTCCGACTGGGGCTTGGCCTCCGCGACGATCAGGTCGGCCGCGGCCTGGAAGCTCTCGCGGGTCGCGGGCTTGCCCTCCAGCAGGGCCTCGGCCTCGCGGTTGCGCCAGGGCTTGTGGGCGACGCCGCCGAGCGCCAGCCGGGCGGTCTTCACCCGGTCGCCGTCGAGCTCCAGGGCCGCCGCCACCGAGACCAGCGCGAAGGCGTAGGACAGCCGGTCGCGCAGCTTCAGGTAGGTGTAGTGCTGCGGGAAGCGGCTCTCCGGCAGGTCGACCGACACGATGATCTCGCCGGGGGCGAGGTTCGTGTCCGTCTCAGGAGAGTCCCCCGGCAGGCGGTGGAACTCGGAGAACGGGATCGACCGGTCGCCCTGCGGCCCGCTCACCCGCACGGTGGCCTCCAGGGCGGCCAGCGCGATGCACATGTCGGAGGGGTGGGTGGCGATGCAGTGCTCGCTCGTCCCGAAGATCGCGTGGATGCGGTTCATCCCGCCGATCGCCGGGCAGCCGGAGCCCGGCGCGCGCTTGTTGCAGGGCGTGGCCACGTCGTAGAAATAGTAGCAGCGGGTCCGCTGAAGCAGGTTGCCGCCCGTGGAGGCGGCGTTGCGCAGCTGCGCCGAGGCGCCGGCCAGGATGGCGTTGCGCAGGAGCGGGTAGCGGGCCGCGACCTGATCGTCGTACGCCACCTTGGCGTTGGTCACGAGCGCCCCGATCCGGAGACCGTCCCCGTGCGCCTCGATCCGGTCGAGGGGCAGCTGGGTGATGTCGATCAGCCGGCCCGGCTTCTCGACCTCGTACTTCATCAGGTCGATCAGGTTGGTGCCGCCGGCGATGAAGCGCGCGCCCGCCCCGAAGGCCTGCACCGCCTCCGCCACCGTGCCGGCGCGGACGTAGTCGAAGCGGTTCATCGGGCGCCTCCCTGCATGACGTCCTCGATGGCGTCGACGATGTTGGTGTAGGCGCCGCAGCGGCAGATGTTGCCGCTCATCGCCTCGCGGATCTCGTCCCTTGTGCGGGCGTGGCCCTCGTTCATCAGGCCGACCGACGAGCAGAGCTGGCCCGGGGTGCAGTAGCCGCACTGGAAGGCGTCGTGCTCGATGAACGCCTCCTGGATCGGGTGAAGGGCGTTGCTGCCCGCCCGGTCGCCGAGGGCGGCGAGACCCTCGACCGTCGTGATCTCGGCGCCGTCCTTCATCACCGCCAGCGTCAGGCAGGAATTCACCCGGGTGCCGTTCACCAGCACCGTGCAGGCGCCGCACTGGCCGTGGTCGCAGCCCTTCTTGGTGCCGGTGAGGTCGAGCCGCTCGCGCAGCAGGTCGAGGAGGGTGGTCCACGGCGCGACCCGGAGTTCGCGCCGCTGCCCGTTGATCGTCAGCGTGATGCCGATCGGCGTGTCCGCCGACACCGGCGGCTGGGTCTCGAGTCGCATGATGTCGTCCACGGGCTGGGCCGGCCGGAGCCGGGCGGGAACGGATCGGCCGAAGCGGCAGCCGGGAGAGACGGGCGGGCGTCGGCCTGAGCTTTCGGTCGATAACCATTCCAATCTGCGCCTGTTCCGGCGCGCGCTCTCAACCCGTGAGCGATGGCGGCGCGCCGGCGGCCAGAAGTCCGTCCGCCGCACCGTCCGACGTTGCCGCCGTGGCCCCGCCTCGGCTAACCCTCGTGCGCGCGGAATTCCCGCAGAGTTCTCGCAGAGTCCACGCCGTACCCCGGAGCCCCCCGATGGCCGCGCTCGACGCGATCCTCAACGACATCGACACGGACCTGGAGAACGCCCTGGAGCGGCTGTTCGCCTTCCTGCGGATCCCGTCGATCTCCACCGATCCCGCCTATGCCGGCCCGTGCCGCGAGGCCGCCGCCTGGCTCGCCCAGGACCTGACCGCGCTCGGCTTCGAGACCTCCGTGGAGGAGACCTCGCTCCATCCGGTCGTGCTGGCGCACAAGCCGAAGCCCGGGGCGCCCCACGTCCTGTTCTACGGCCATTACGACGTGCAGCCCGTCGACCCGCTCGATCTCTGGACGACGCCGCCTTTCGAGCCGCGCATCGCCGAGGACGGCCGGGGCGGCAAGACGATCGTCGGGCGCGGCGCCTCCGACGACAAGGGTCAGGTGATGACCTTCGTGGAGGCCTGCCGGGCCACCATCGCCATGACCGGCGAGCTGCCCTGCGGCGTCACGATATTGATCGAGGGCGCCGAGGAGAGCGGCTCGCAGGGACTTCCCGAGTGGGTCGCGGCCAACCGCGAGAGACTCGGCTGCGACGTGGTCCTCGTCTGCGACACCGGCATGTGGGACCGGAAGACCCCGGCCATCACCTCGTCGCTGCGCGGGCTCGCCTATTTCGAGGTGAAGGTCACCTGCGCCGACCGCGACCTGCATTCGGGCTTCTTCGGCGGCGCGGCGCGCAACCCGATCCACGTTCTGTCGAAGATCATCGCCGACCTGCACGACGCGGACGGGCGGGTGACGATCCCGGGCTTCTACGAGGGCGTGCACGAGCGCCCGCCCGAGGTCCTGGAGCAGTGGCGCGGCCTCGGCCTGACGCCGGAGACGCTGCTCGGGCCGATCGGCCTCAAGGAGCCCGCGGGAGAGCGCGGCCGGATGCCGATCGAACTGGTGCAGTCGCGCCCCTCCTGCGACGCCAACGGCATCGTCGGCGGCTATACCGGCGAGGGCACCAAGACGGTGATCGCCTCCACCGCCTCCGCCAAGGTCTCGTTCCGCCTCGTGGACGACCAGGACCCGAAGCGGCTCGCCGAGAGCTTCGAGGCCTTCGTGCGCGCGCGGGTGCCGGCGGACTGCCAGGTCGAGGTCATCACCTACAAGGGCTCGCGGGCGATCAGCCTGCCCTTCGACATGCCGCAGCTCGGGGCCGCCAAGGCGGCGCTGCAGGACGAGTGGGGGGTGCCCGCGGTCACCGTCGGCGCGGGCGGCTCGATCCCGATCGTCGGCGACTTCAAGCGGATCCTGGGGCGCGACACCCTGCTGATCGGCTTCGGGCTCGACGACGACCGGATCCACTCGCCCAACGAGAAGTACGACCTGACGAGCTTCCACAAGGGCACGCGCTCCTGGGCGCGGATCCTCGCGGCCCTGGGCCAGGGCTGAGCCCGGCGGAGGGCCGATCTCAGCGGGCGGGCGCCGCCCGCATCTTCCCGTCGATCCAGGCCCAGAGCGCCCGGACCTCCTCGGCGGCCTGGCTGCCGGGGGCGAATTCCGTGACGCCGAGCCCGGTCGCCAGGGCGTCCTGGTGGTCGACCCGGTGGATGATCCCGGGCTCGGCCAGGACGCCCAGGGCGCGGAGCTGCGCCGCGTAGGCGCTGGTGCGCGGCGAGGGCGGCGGCGGGCACTGGTTCAGCACCAGGGCCAGCCGCTCCCGCAGGCCGAGGCCGACGAGCGCCTGGAGCGTCGGCCGGGCGGCCACGATGTCGAGCCGCGAGGGGCGGACCGGCATCAGGACGAAATCGGCGTCCTTCAGCGCGGGCGCGAGGCCGGAGGCGCTGCCGGCGGTGTCGAGGACGGCGAGCGTCGTGCCCTGCTCGGCGAGGATGCCGAGGATCTCCGAGAGCTGGCCCATCTCCCAGGGCTGGACCCGGTCGACCGCGACGGCGTCGCTCCCGCTCCTGCCGTCATTCTTGCGCAGGGCTCCCCATCCGGCCAGCGAGCCCTGCGGGTCGAGATCGAGCGCCGTCACCTGCTCGCCCGCCTCCGCGGCGGCGACGGCCAGGGAGGCCGCCAGGGTGGTCTTGCCCGTTCCACCCTTCTGCACGGCCAGGGCGAGGACCCGCAGCGGCCCGGCGGCGGGCCGGGGCGCGGTCTCCGGCGCCGGTTCGGATCCTTCGGGATCCATGCGTGTCCCACCTCTCCACATCGCCTGCCCGGGCCGCGGCCCGCGCGGCGCCGAATCGAACGCCCGGCCCGACCGTGCTTAGCGTGCCGCCGCGGGCCGGGGCCAGCGTCGCGCCCCGGCACCTGTGGACCGCCCGCAGGCGGCTCCCGATCGCCGGGCGCGCGGGTCTGCGCCGGGCTTCCGTCCAGATGCGGCGTCGGGGGATCGGGCACCGGGCCCGCGCGTTGGGCCGGCACCCCCACGGGTTGAGCGGCGCGCCAAGGCCCTCGCCCCGACAAGCTCCGCGACAGGATCCCCATGCGCCTCAATCGCCGCCGCCTGCTCGGAACGGGTCTCGCGGCCCTCGCCGCCCCCGCGGCGCGCGCCGCGGCGCCGTCGCCCCCGACGAGCCGGCCGGTGGGGACGCTGGAGCTCGCCGTCGCGGCGGACGCGCCCTCGACCCCCACGGGGCTCGCCATCGCCCGGGGCGGCCGGATCTTCGTGATGATGCCGCGCTTCACCGGCGCCGAGCCGATCACCCTCGGCGAGGTGCTGCCCGACGGGTCGGTGAAGCCCTACCCGGACGCGGCGACCAACCGCCCGGATCCGGGGGCGCCGCAGGCGTCGCTGTTCCACGTCCCCAACGGCGTCTTCGACCGCCACGACACCCTCTGGGTGCTCGATGCCGGTCTGCCGGAGGGCAAGGGCCGGCCGGTGCCGGGCGGCGCGAAGATCCTGGCGATCGATATCGGCCGGAACAGCATCCGCCGGACGATCCCCCTCGACGCGGGCGTGGTTCCGGATTCCTCCCTGAACGACCTGCGGGTCGACGTGCGCGACGGCCGCGCGCTGGCCTACGTCACCGACCAGGGCCAGACCGGCGCGGGCGCGATCCTGGCGGTCGACCTCGACAGCGGGCGGGTGGTGCGGCGCCTCGCGGACCATGCCAGCACGCGATCCGAGGAGGGCCTGGTCAAGTTCGTGGAGCGCCGCCCCGTGATGGAGCGGAAGGGCGACGCGCCCGAGAAGAGCCCGAAGGGCGGCGCCAACGGCATCGCGATCAGCCCGGACGGCGGCCGCCTCTACTACGCGCCGCTGATGAGCCGGCGGCTCTACGCGGTCGAGACCGCGGCCCTGCGCGACCCGGACGTCCCGGACGCGGCCGTGGCCGCCGCGGTCCGGGATCTCGGCGAGAAGGGCATGACCGGGGGACTGACGACCGATTCCGAGGACCGGGTCTATCTCAGCCTGCAGGAGCACAACGCGGTCGGCCGGCGCCTGCCGGACGGCACCGTGGAGGTGCTGGCCGCCGACGACCGGCTGGTCTGGGCCGACACCTTCTGGATCACCCCGGACCGTTGGCTCTATATCTCGGCGGCCCAGGTCAACCGGCGGCCGGAATTCAACCGCGGCCGGGACCTGCAGCAGCCGCCCTACGCGATCCTGCGCATGCGCATCGACGCGGACCCAGTCCTGTAGCGGATCATGACGGACCTCTCGCACGACCCGGACTTCTTCGCCCTGCTCACCGGCAGCTACGCGCGGCGACTCGGCGAGTCCCTGGTGCCGGCGGGAGCCGACGCGGACTGGCTCTACGCGGAGGCCCCCTTCGCGGTGCTCGCCCATGACGGCGGCGCGGATCCGCGCTTCGTCTACGCCAACCGGACCGCGCAGGCCTGCTTCGGCTACGCGTGGGACGAACTCGTCGGCCTGCCCTCGCGGCTCTCGGCCGAGGCTCCCGAGCGGGCCGAGCGGCAGCGGCTCCTCGACGCGGTCACCCGGGACGGCTTCAGCCGCGGCTATCGCGGCCTGCGGATCGCCAAGGACGGACGGCGCTTCTGGATCGACCAGGCGGTGGTCTGGCAGCTCGACCGCGACGGCGCGACGGTGGGCCAGGCCGCGACCTTCGCGCAGTGGCGCGACGCGTGAGGGCCGGGCCGCGCCGGGGCCCGTGAGCCCCGCGGCGGCCCATGCCCGCCGTTGCGGGTGGCCGTCCGGTCAGCCGTCCTCCTCGATGCTCACCTGGGCGATCTGCACGGCGCCGCCGTTCCAGTGGGCCGCCACGACGTGGCCCAGCGCGACCGCGAGGACGCAGAGCACCACCGAGGCGCACACGTTCACCATGGCGCGGACCACCGCGCCGTTCCGCATGAGGTCGAGGGTCTGGAGGCTGAACGACGAGAAGGTCGTGTAGCCGCCGCAGAGCCCGATCATCACGAACAGGCGCACGTTCTCGGAGACCGGGAATCGCCCCTGCGCCAGGGTCAGCGTGCCGAACAGGCCGATGATGAACGAGCCGGTCACGTTGATGAGGATCGTGCCCCAGGGCAGGTCGCGGCTGATGGGCAGCGACAGCACCGAGACGACGTAGCGGGCCAGCGTGCCGAGGGCTCCGCCGATCATGACCAGGATGCAGGTGGTGAAGGACATGCGCGCTCCAGTTCGTCGGGCGGGCATGAGAAACCCGCCGTCGCGGCGGGTGCTTGCAAGACGCACTCCCACCGCCGGTTTCGCGGTAGGAGTCATCAGCCCTGACGGGCGGTTTCGGGGAACTCCATCCCCATCGGGACGGGCCATAGCGCCTGCCCGGGCCGAGCGCAACGGCAGGCCGCGGGCGGCCGCTCAGTGCCGGTCCCTCAGGCGCGCCCCTCCTGCACGGCGTGGCAGGCGACGCCGTCGAGGAGCGCCGGCACCTCGGTCCGGCAGCGGTCGTTGGCCAGCGGACAGCGCGGGTGGAAGGTGCAGCCGGGCGGCGGGTCGATCGGGTTCGGGATCTCGCCCGAGACCGGCACCCGGGCGCGGCCGACATGGGCGAGGTCGGGCACCGCGTCGAGGAGCATCCGCGTGTAGGGGTGGCGGGGCGTCGCGAACAGGTCCTTGGCGGACGCGACCTCCACGAGGCGGCCGAGATACATCACCCCCACCCGGGTCGCCATGTGGCGGACCACGGCGAGGTTGTGGGAGATGAACAGGTAGGTCAGCCCGAGCCGGTCCTGCAGGTCGCGCATCAGGTTGAGGATCTGCGCCTGGACCGAGACGTCGAGCGCGGAGGTCGGCTCGTCGCCCACCAGGAACTCGGCCTGGCTCGCCAGCGCCCGGGCGATCGCCACCCGCTGGCGCTGGCCGCCGGAGAATTCGTGCGGGTATTTCCGCGCGTCGTCGGCGTGGAGCCCGACGAGGCCCAACAGTTCGCTCACCCGGGCGCGGATCGCCCCCTCGCCGTGGATCAGGTTGAAGGCCCGGATCGGCTCGGCGATGATCTTCCCCACCCGCCAGCGCGGGTTCATGGACGCGTAGGGGTCCTGGAAGATCATCTGGATGCGCGCGCGCAGGCGCCGCCGGGCCGCGGCCTGGCGCGGGTCGGTCATCGAGACGCCAGTGATCGTCACCTCGCCCGCACTCGGCGGCAGCAGGCCGACCACCATGCGGGCCACCGTCGACTTGCCGGAACCGGATTCGCCGACGATCGCGAAGGTCTCGCCCTTCTCGATCGCGAAGCCGACGCGGTCGACCGCCGTGAGGAATTTCCGGGGCTCGCGCTCGATCACCCGGTTGAGCCAGGGCTTCGAGACGTCGAACCGGCGGCGCAGGTCGGTGACTTCGACGTAGGCGCTCACGCCGCACGCTCCGCTGCATCGTACAGGTGACAGGCGACCCGGCTCGCGTCGACCGGGATCGGCTCCGGCCGCTCGACGCGGCAGCGGGCAAAGACCTTCGGGCAGCGCGGGTTGAAGGCGCAGCCCTTCGGGATGGCGGTGAGCCGCGGCATCGAGCCGGGGATCTGGCTCAGCCGGTCGGCCTCCTGCGACAGGGTCGGGATCGCTCCCATCAGGCCGACCGCGTAGGGGTGGTGCGGCTCGGCGATCACCGAGGCGACCGGGCCGATCTCGGCCACCCGCCCGGCATACATCACCGCCACCCGGTCGGCGGCCTCGGCGATCACGCCCATGTCGTGTGTCACCAGCATCACCGCGGTGCCGTGCTCGCGGCAGAGACGCTTGAGCAGGGTGATGATCTGGGCCTGGACCGAGACGTCGAGCGCCGTGGTCGGCTCGTCGGCGATGATCAGCTCCGGCTCGGCGGCGAGGGCGAGCGCGATCACCACCCGCTGGCGCATGCCGCCGGAGAATTCGTGCGGGTAGCCGTCGATGCGCCGCTCGGGCGCCGGGATGCCGACCTCGGCCAGCAGGTCGATGGCGCGGGTGCGGGCCGCCTTCGCCGACAGGTCGGTGTGGGTGCGCAGGGTCTCGACGATCTGGTCGCCCACCCGGAACAGCGGGTCGAGCGAGGTCAGCGGATCCTGGAAGATCATGCCGATGCGCCGGCCCCGCACGCGCCGCATCGCCTCCGGGGAGAGGTTGTCGATGCGCTCGCCGCGCAGGCGGATCTCGCCGCCGGCGATCCGGCCGGGCCGGTCGATGAGCCCGATCACCGCCGAGCCGGTCACCGACTTGCCGGCCCCGGATTCGCCGACGACGCCCAGGATCTCGCCGCGGCCGATGTCGAACGAGACCCGGTCGATGGCGGTGAGCGGCCCGCGGCGGGTGTCGAAGGCGACCGTCAGGTCGCGCACGGAGAGGACGGTGTCGCTCATTGCAGCTTCGGATTGAGCGCGTCGCGCAGCCAATCCCCCAGGAGGTTGATGGCGATGACGAGCCCGGCGAGCGCCAGCCCCGGGAAGGCGACGATCCACCACTCGCCGGAGAACAGGAACCGGTTGCCGGTGCGGATCAGGGTACCCAGCGACGGCATGGTCTCGGGCAGGCCGGTGCCGAGGAACGACAGGGTCGCCTCGGTGATGATCGCGAGCGCGAGGTTGATCGTCGCGATCACGAAGACCGGGCCGGTGACGTTCGGCAGGACGTGGCGGACCATGATCACCGGCGGCGACAGGCCGATCAGCCGCGCCGCCTGGACGTAGTCCTTGCCCTTCTCGACCATCACGGAGGAGCGCACGGTCCGGGCGTACTGCACCCAGAAGGACAGGCCGATCGAGACCACGATCAGCCCGATCAGCGGCCCGACATCCAGCGCGCTGCCGAAACTGGCCTTGGCGACGCCGTCCACCACCAGGGCGATCAGGATCGCCGGGAAGGTGAGCTGCACGTCGGCAACCCGCATGATCAGCGTGTCGAGGAACCCGCCCGCGTAGCCGGCGATCAGGCCGAGCGCGATGCCGAGGATGCCGGAGGTGACCACCCCGAGCACGCCGACGATCAGCGACAGGCGCAGGCCGTACAGCACCGCCGAGAGCACGTCCCGGCCCTGGTCGTCGGTGCCGAGATAGTAGGGCGCCTGCCCGTCCGCCTGCCAGATCGGCGGCAGGTTGGAGTTGATCAGGTCGAGCTGGGCCGGGTCGTAGGGGTTCTGCGGCGCGATCCACGGCGACGCGAAGGCGAGCCCGACCATCAGCACGGTGGCGACCAGCGCCGCCACAGCGGTTTTCGAGCGCAGAAAGTTCGCCAGCAGGTCGGAATCGCGCCAGCGCGCGAGGCGGGAGGGCTTCGCCTCCGGCAGTGGGACCGGCGGGGCGTCGCCCGCGTCGATGTCACGTCCGCTCATCGGTCGCTCCTCACGCCGTCCGCCCGGCGGGCAGCCGCAGGCGCGGGTCCACCACCGTGTAGAGGATGTCGACCACGAGATTGATGGTCACGAAGATCAGCGCGACGAGCAGCAGGTACGCGGACATGATCGGGATATCGACGTTCTGCACGGCCTGGACGAAGAGCAGGCCCATGCCGGGCCACTGGAACACCGTCTCGGTGATGATCGAGAAGGCGATCACCGAGCCGAGCTGGAGGCCCGCGATGGTGATCACCGGCACCAGGGTGTTCTTCAGGGCGTGCCGCAGGTGGACGGCCCGGGTGGTGAGCCCCCGCGCCCGGGCGAAGCGGATGTAGTCGGTGCGCAGGACCTCCAGCATCTCGGCGCGCACGAGCCGCATGATCAGCGTCATCTGGAACAGGCCGAGCGTCACCGAGGGCAGGATCAGCGCCTTGAGCCCGGAGGCGGTGAGGAAGCCGGTGGTCCACCAGCCGAGCCGGACCGTGTCGCCCCGCCCGTAGGAGGGCAGCCAGCCGAGCGTCACCGAGAACAGGTAGATCAGGAGGATGCCGATCAGGAAGGTCGGCAGGCTGATCCCGATCAGCGAGACCGCCTGGAACAGCCCGGCGAGCCAGGACTCGCGGAAGAGCGCGCAGTACACGCCCATCAGGATCCCCACCACCAGGGCGAAGACCGTGGCGCAGAAGGCGAGCTCCAGCGTCGCCGGCATGCGCTCGGCCAAGAGCTGCGAGACCGGCTGCCGGAACTGGTACGAGATGCCGAACTGGCCCCGCACCACGTTGCCGGCATAGCGGACGAACTGGACCAGCACCGGATCGTCGAGGCCCAGATCCGTCCGGATCTGGGCCCGCTCGGCCACGGTGGTGTCGGGGCCGACGATCTGGTTCACGGGATCGCCCGCGAACCGGAACATCGCGAAGGCGATGAGCCCGACGACCGCGAGGACCGCGGCCGCCTGGATCACCCGGCGCAGCAGGAAGGCGAGCACGCCGCGCTCCTACTGCGGGTCCTTCGACACCCAGTAGAGCAGGAGCAGGTTGTCGGCGCGCTGGGTCAGGTGGACCTTCTTGGAGACGCCCCAGGCGAGAGCCTGCTGGTGCAGCGGGATGTAACCCCAGTCGGCGTTGAGGACGTCGAAGCCCTCCTTGATCAGGGCGTCGCGCTTGGTCTTGTCGGTCTCGCCCTCGACCTTGTCGGCGATCTCGTCGATCTTCGGATCGCAGTAGCCCGCGAGGTTCCAGCCGCCGCGGCCCGACTTGTCGCCGGGCTTCCGGCAGCCGACGATCTCGTAGAGGATGTTGTGGCTGTCGAGCGAGGACGGGGTCCAGCCGAGCAGGTAGAACGAGGTGTCGTAGTTCGGCGCCAGAACCTTGGCGAAGTACTTGGCCTTCGGCTGGGCGTTCAGGTTCACCTTGACGTTGATACGCGCCAGCATTGAGACCACCGCCTGGCAGATCGCCTCGTCGTTGACGTAGCGGTCGTTGGGGCAGTCCATGGTGAGCGAGAACCCGTCCGGGTAGCCCGCCTGGGCCATCAGCTCCTTGGCCTTCTTCAGGTCGGTGGCCGGGCGCTTGAACTCGGCGCCGCGGTCGTAGAGGGCCGGGGCGATCATCAGCGCGGAGGGCACCGCCTGCCCGCGCATCACGCGCTTGGCGATCGTGTCCTCGTCGATGGCGAGGTAGAAGGCCTCGCGGACCTTGATGTCCTTGAACGGGTTCTTGCCCTTGACGCTCGAATCCTTCAGCTCGTCCCGGTCCTGATCCATGCCGAGGAAGATCGTGCGCAACTCAGGCCCGGCCATCACGGTGGCGGTGCCGCTGGCATTGACCCGCTGCTGGTCCTGCAGCGGCACGGGGTCGATCCAGTCGACCTCGCCGGAGAGCAGCGCCGCGACGCGGGTCGCCGGGTTGGCGATGGTGGTCAGCACCGCCTCGTCGAGGTTCGACTCGACCTTGCCCCAGTAGCCGTCGAACTTCTTGAAGACGGTCTTCACGCCGGGCTGGTGCTCGGCGATCACGAACGGGCCGGTGCCGTTCTCGTGGAGCGTCGCGTAGCTCGGGCTGGTGGCGCTGGGCGGCGTCGGCTGGACGACGCCGTTCTTCTCGGACCACGCCTTCGACATGATCACCCAGGTCGGGAACTGGGCGATGGCGATGGGGTTCGGCTTCTTCAGCACCATGTCGACGGTGTAGTCGTCGACCTTCACGAACTCGGCGTCGGCGGGCACGTTGGTCGTGAAGTTCGAGCCCGGCGCGCGGACGCGCTGGGCGGAGAAGATCACGTCGTCGGCGGTGAACGGCGAGCCGTCGTGGAACTTGACGTTCTTGCGCAGGTGGAAGCGCCAGCGGGTCGGCTCGGGCGTCTCCCAGGATTCCGCGAGGGCGGGCGCGAATTTCAGGTTCTTGTCGAGGGTGACGAGGGGCTCGTAGGCCGCCTCCTGCATTCCTTCCGTGAAGCTCTCCTTGAGGGAGTAGGGATCGAGGGATTTCAGGTCACCCTGGAAGGCGAAGCGGAAGACGTTGGCGGCCTGCGCGGGCAGCGCGGCGAACGCGAACGTCGCGACCGCGACCGCGGACACGCCGCGGGCGAGAATCTTCAGGGCTGAACGGGACAAGCGGATCTCCGAGACCGTGAATGCGCCACCGGCCGGCAGCCCCGGCGGTGTCCACCGCGGCGACAGCAAGCTTCGGACCAGCTGTATACAAGACGATGGCCGAGCCTGTCGCGGCTGCGCGACATGAGTCGCCTTGCAAAGCGCGTTTTCCCCGCTTCATCGCCATGTCCGATCGATGGCTGTGACGCGCCCCGTCTTTGCGAGCGCAGCGAGGCGAGCCAGGGCGGCGCCACGCCTCGCGGCGTCGTGCGACCCTGGGTCACTTCGCTCCGCCCGTGATGACGGAGCGGCCGGCACCCAACGAAGACGTCGACCGGACGCCAGAGCGCGCGGCCGAGGCCGGCCTACTCGGCCGCCACGCGCGCCGGCTCGTGCCGCGTCTCCGCCTCGGCCCGCTCGCCCTCCGCTACCGCCTTGCGCCGGAACAGGCGCATGACGACGACGAAGAACACCGGCACGAAGAACACCGCCAGCACGGTCGCGGTGATCATGCCGCCCATCACGCCGGTGCCGATCGCCTGCTGGCTCTTCGAGGCGGCGCCGGTGGCGATGGCCAGCGGCACCACGCCGAAGATGAAGGCGAGCGAAGTCATCACGATCGGCCGGAACCGGAGCGTCGCGGCCTCGATCGCCGCCCGCACCACGGAGGTGCCGGGCTTCCAGAGGTCGCGGGCGAACTCCACGATCAGGATCGCGTTCTTGGCCGAGAGGCCGATGATCGTGATCAGCCCGATCTTGAAGTACACGTCGTTGGGCATGCCGCGCAGGTACACGGCCGCCACCGCGCCGATGACGCCGAGCGGGATCACCAGCATCACCGAGACCGGGATCGCCCAGCTCTCGTAGAGCGCGGCGAGGCACAGGAACACGATCAGCACCGACAGGGCGAGCAGCAGGCTCGCCTGGCTGCCCGCCTGCTTCTCCTGGTAGGACTGGCCCGTCCAGGCGTAGCCGAAGCCCTTGGGCAGCTGCAGCATCAGCCGCTCCATCTCGGCGATCGCGTCGCCCGACGTGTAGCCGGGGTTCGGCTCGCCGGTGAAGCGCACCGACTGGTAGCCGTTGAAGCCGACGATCTGGCTCGGCCCCATGCTCCATTTCAGCTCCGCGAAGGACGACATCGGCACCATCGTGTTGGTGGCGTTCTTCACCGCGTAGTTGAGGATGTCCGCCGCGTTCATGCGCTGGAGCTGCTCGGCCTGGACGTAGACGCGCTGCATCTTGCCGCGGTTGGGGAAGTCGTTCGGGTAGACCGAGCCGAGGTTGAGCTGGATCGTGTTGTTGATGTCCTCGAACTTCACGCCGAGCGCCGCCGCCTTCTCGCGGTCGATGACCAGCTCCGCCTGCGGGGTCGGCGGCAGGCCCTCGATCTTCACCTTCTGGAGGATCGGGCTCTGCTGCGCGAGCTTCAGCAACTGCTCCTGGGCTGACAGCAGGGCCGCGTAGCCGCGGTTGGCCCGGTCCTGGAGGCGGAACGAGAAGCCCGCCGCGTTGCCGAGGTTGTCGACCGGCGGCGGCTCCTGGGCGTCCACCGTGGCGTCGCGGTAGCTGGCGAGCGCCGCGTTGGTGCCGGCCACGAGGGCGGCGGCCGAGTTCTTGGCGTCGCGCTCGGACCAGGGCTTGAGGGTCACGAAGGCCTGGCTGGTGCTCGGGGCCTGGCCGGAGAACGAGAAGCCGTTCAGCATCGTCACGGTGGCGACGCCGGGCTGCGCCAGCAGGTGCTCCTCGACCTTGCGCACCGCCTCCTGGGTGCGGTTGTAGGAGGCGCCCGGGGGCGTCTGGACGTCGACCGTGAAGAAGCCCTGGTCCTCCACCGGCAGGAAGCCCTCCGGCAGGTTGACGAAGGCGTAAGCGGTCCCCGCCACGAGCGCGACGTAGACCAGCATCACCCGACCGGACTTCCGGATGAACGCCGCGGTGCCGCGGCCGTAGCGGGCGGTCTCCCGGTCGACGAACCGGTTGAACATCCCGAACACGCCGCCCTTGGCGTGGCCGTGGCCCTTCTCGATCGGCTTCAGGAAGGTCGCGCAGAGCGCCGGCGTCAGCGACAGGGCGAGCAGCGCCGAGAAGGCGATGGAGGTCACCATCGCGATCGAGAACTGCCGGTAGATGATGCCCACCGAGCCGGGGAAGAACGCCATCGGGATGAACACCGCCACCAGCACCAGGGTGATGCCGATGATCGCGCCGGTGATCTGCCCCATGGCCTTCTTGGTGGCCTCCTTGGGTGGCAGCCCCTCCTCGTTCATGATCCGCTCGACGTTCTCGACCACCACGATGGCGTCGTCGACCAGGATGCCGATGGCCAGCACCATGCCGAACATGGTGAGCACGTTCACCGAGAAGCCCGAGATCCACATCACCGTGACGGTGCCCATGAGGGCGATCGGCACCACGATGGTGGGGATCAGGGTGTAGCGGATGTTCTGCAGGAACAGGAACATCACGAGGAAGACCAGCACCACCGCCTCGACGAGCGTGTGCAGCACCTTCTCGATGGAGGCCTCCACCGCCGGGGTGATGTCGTAGGGGATGTCCCACTTCAGGTCCGGCGGGAAGAACTGGGACAGCTCCACCATCTTGGCGCGGATCGCCTTGGCGGTCTCGAGCGCGTTGCCGTCGGGGGCGAGCGTCACCGAGATGCCGGCGGCGGGGCCGCCGTTGAGGCGGGTCGAGAACTGGTAGGCGTCACCGCCGAGCTCGATCCGGGCGACGTCGCGCAGGCGCACGTTCGAGCCGTCGGGATTGGCCCGCAGCACGATGGCGCCGAACTCCTCGATCGTGCCGAGCTGGCCCTTCACGATGATCGGCACGGTGAGCGCCTGCCGGGTCGGGCTCGGCTGCGCGCCGACCGAGCCGGAGGCGACCTGGACGTTCTGGTTGCGGATCGCGTCGGTGACGTCCGAGGCGCTGAGCGAGAGGCCGCGCAGCTTGTCGGGATCGACCCAGACGCGCAGCGACCGCTCGGTGGAGTAGAGCGTCGCGCGCCCGACCCCGGGGATGCGCCGGATCTCGTTGATGACGTTGCGGATCAGGAAGTCGCCGAGGCCGACCTCGTCCATCGACCCGTCGGTGGAGACGAGGGTGATGATGTTGAGGGTCGCGGCCGAGGCCTCCTCCACCAGGATGCCCTGCTGGCGCACTTCCGCGGGCAGGCGCGCCTCGACGCGCTTCAGCCGGTTCTGCACCTCGACCGAGGCGAGCGACGGGTCGGTGCCCGGCTGGAAGGTGGCGGTGATGTTGACCGAGCCGAACGAGTCGGTGGTCGACTCGAAGCTCATGATGTTGGCGGCGCCGTTGAGCTCATCCTCGATGAGCCGGGTCGTGCCGATGTAGAGGCTCTCCACCGAGGCCCCCGGATAGGCCGTGGACAGGGCGATGGAGGGGGGCGCGATCACCGGGTACTGCGCCACCGGCAGGTTCGGGATCGCGAGGGCGCCGCCCAGGCAGATGAACAGCGCCACCACCCAGGCGAAGACCGGGCGGTCGATGAAGAAGCGTGCCATGATCGGGCTCTCCCGGACTCAGCGGCGCTGCTGGACGGCGGCGGCCCGCGGGGCGACCTCCGCCTTGTCGCCCGGCACGTCGGGGGCCTCGTCGGTGTCGTGCTTCGGTCCGGTCTCGCCGTGGACCGGGGTCTGGTCGAGGGGCTTCACCTTGGCGCCGACGGTGATCTTCTGGAAGCCGTCGATGATGACGCGCTCGCCGGCCTTGAGGCCCGAACGGATCAGCCAGTTCTGCCCGACCACCGGCCCGACCTCGACGGGCTGGCGCATCACGGTCTCGTCGGCGCGCACGATCCAGACCTCGGCGCGGCCGTCGTCGGTGCGCTGGATCGCCTGCTGCGGCACCGCGATCGCGTCGGAATCGATGCCCTGCTTGATCCGCGCCCGCACGTACATGCCGGGGAACAGCTCGTCGTGCGGGTTCGGGAACTGGACCCGCAGGGTCACCTGGCCGGTGCTCGGATCGGCGGTGACGTCCGAGAACAGCAGCCGACCGGCCAGCGGGTAGAGCGAGCCGTCGTCCATGATCAGGTGGACGTTGGCGGTGTTGTCCTCGAGCCGCGCCAGCTCGCCGCTGGCGAGGTCCCGGCGCAGGCGGTTCAGTTCGCCAACCGACTGGGTGATGTCGACGTAGATCGGGTCGAGCTGCTGGATCGTGGCGAGCGCGCCGGTGGAGCCCGGCTCGATCAGGGTACCCTCGGTGAGCAGCGCCCGGCCGATGCGGCCGGTGATCGGCGCGCGCACGTCGGTCCAGCCGAGGTTGAGCTGCGCCCGGTCGCGGGTCGCCTTGGCGCCGGCCACCTCGGCCTCCGCCTGCTTCTTGGCCGCGAAGGCGGCGTCGTACTGCGCCTGGCTCGCGGTGGCGCGGGAGAGCAGCTGCTCGAGCCGGTCCGCCTGCTGGCGGGCGAGCACCAGGGCGGCCTCCTGGCGGGCGAGGGCCGCCTCGGCGCTGGCGAGCTCGACCTCGTAGGGCGCCGGGTCGATCTTGTAGAGGATGTCGCCCTCCTTGACCTGGCTGCCCTGCTCGAAGAGCCGCTTGACCACGAGCCCGGAGACCCGGGAGCGGACCTCGGCGATGCGCATCGGCGCGACGCGGCCCGGCAGGTCGCGCAGGTAGGGGATCGCCTGGGGCTCCACCTTGACGAACCCGACTTCCGGCACCGGCGGGGTCGGCGCGGCGACCTGCTTCGGGTTGCAGGCGGCGACGCCCAGCAGGAGCAGGGCCGCGGGCAGGAGGGCGGTCGCGCGGGCCGAGGCGCGGAACGACGACGGGATTCTGGCGGACAAAGTGCGGGTCACGATTACCGACGCTCCTGAAAGCATGCGTCTGCTGAGGCTGGCGCGGAGCATGGGCCCGCGCATCGTCGAGTCAGATCCCGGGACCGGTCACGGGGCCGGTCAGACGAAGATCAGGACGGGCGCGCCTTCATGCCGGCCGCGAGACCGGGGCGCGCGTCAGGCCCGGCGTGGAGGCCGGTGCGGCGAACCGTCCGGCGCGGAGGCCGGCACGCTGTCGGACCTGTAATCGAACGATGCGGAGACAGTGTGACGCGGGCGCGGCGCGTCGACCGGCGGGCGCGGCAGCCCCAGTTCGGTGAGGATCTCGCTGTCGGCGGCGCAGAGATCGGTGCGGCCGAAGACCGACCGCTTGGCCTCGGGCTGCGCGTCCGGCGCGCCGGACAGGACCGTCAGGCGCGGGCTCGCGACGGCGCAGGCCGGGCCCTCCGCCCGTGCGGTCTCGGCCCGCGCGGGCACAGCCGCCAGCGTGGCCGTCGCGAGGACGAGCAGCGCCAGCGCGGCGAGGCCCCTGGCGAGGCGGTCCGGCAGGTCCGCGACGCGGCGGGCCAGAAGGGCGGCGGATCGGATCACGGATCTGAGATAAGCATGGCTGTCGCCGCGCGCAATCACCCACGGCGTCGCGCCACCCGCCCAGTGTTGCGCGCAGCACACATCTACGCCCGGAAGTGTCCATGCCGGCGACCCGGCCTCAACCTTGCCGTGAAGTCCGGGCCGGCTCGCCCGATGCGCGCAGGGTTCTCGCGCGGGCCCGGGCCATGTCTGCCGAGGTCTGCAAAGGTCCGCGAGAACCCGCGCCGCGACGAACGGAGGACGGAAGACGATGTCGAGACGGATCGCGCTACTCGGGCTCGCGGGCCTGCTGCTCGGGAGCGCCCCGGCGGCGGCCGCCAACCCGCTGGACAGGGGTCCGATCGCGGACTTCCTCAACATCTTCCGCAGCCAGGCGATCCCGCGCGAGACGGTGGCGTGGACCGGCAAGGAGAAGCCCGGCACCATCGTGGTCTCGACCCGCCAGCGCCGGCTCTACTACGTGCTCGGCGGCGGCGCGGCGGTCCGCTACGGCGTGGGCGTCGGGCGGCAGGGCTTCTCGTGGTCCGGCACCAAGACCGTCACCATGAAGAAGGAATGGCCGGACTGGCGCCCGCCGCAGCAGATGCTGGCCCGCCGCCCCGACCTGCCGCGCTACATGGCCGGCGGCCAGGACAACCCGCTGGGCGCCCGCGCCCTCTATCTCGGCTCCTCGCTCTACCGCATCCACGGGTCGAACGAGCCCGAGACGATGGGCGCGGCGGTCTCCTCCGGCTGCATCCGCATGACCAACAAGGACGTGGTCGACCTCTACGACCGGGTTCGCGTCGGTACCAAGGTCGTCGTGCGCGACTGATCGGGCGGGCGGCGGCGTCGGCCGCCGCCGCCCCGCCGGCCGCCCCGCGGCCGGTCGCTCGGCCTCAGGCGGCGAGCTGCCCGACCGCGTCGCGCGCCGAGGCCAGGGCCTGCGCCTTGTTGTGCTCGCCGGCCGCCAGCCCCTCGGCCAGCACCAGCTCGGGCACGATGCCCATGAAGCCGAACACCGTGCGCAGGTAGTGCTCGGCATGCTCCGCCGGGACGGAGGCCGGGCCCGGCCCGTAGAAGCCGCCGCGGGCGAGGGCCAGGATCACGCGCTTGCCGCCCATCAGCCCCTCCGGCCCGGCGGCGCCGTAGCGGAAGGTCGTGCCCGGCACGAGCAGGCGGTCGATCCAGGCCTTGAGCTGCGACGGGATCGTGAAATTGTACATCGGCACGCCGATGACGACCGTGTCGGCGGCGACGAACTCCGACAGCATCCGGTCGCTGGCGTCCCGGACGGCCTGTCCGGCCGCGTCGAGGGGGCCGGCCATGGCCGAGACCGGGTGGGCACCCGGCAGGGTCGCGACCGTCAGGTGCGGCGGATTCTCGGCGACGAGATCCCGGTAGGTCACGGCGTCCGGCGCATCCCCGGCGAGGCGCCGGACGATCAGCGCGGACAGCTCCCGCGAGACCGAGCCGGTGCCCAGGATGCTGGCGTCGAGATGGAGGAGTTTCATAGCGTAACCCGGTTCCTCTTTGTGACCGGATCAGGATACGGCCGCGCGTCGACCGCGCAAGAACGCACAGGGTTGATACCGAGGTTACATGGATGTGACTGAGCCGGGTGCCGGGCACGGGCCCGAATCCGAGAAGGTCTCGCGCGTCCAGTCGCGTATCGGCGCCACGTGGAGCCTGCCCGTCATCATGCTCCTGCGCGCGCAGCGCTTCGACGAACTGAGGCGGGGCATCGGCACCATCTCCCAGCGGAGATCGACACTGACCTTGCGGAACCGGGAGCGCGACGGGCTGGTGACCCGGACCGTGACGCCCGCGATCCCGCCGCGGGTCGACGACGCGCTGACGGAACTCGGCCACGCGCTGGCGGGGCCGGTTCGGGTGCTGGGCACCCGGGCCTTCCGGCACCCCGACCACATCGACGCGGCGCAGCTCCGCCGCGAGGCGCGCGACGGCGCGTGAGGCGTCGGGCGGGAGCCGCGCCCGCGTCGACAGGCCCGGCGGGCCGGTGTTAGGTGCCGCGCCGTCGGGCAGAGCGGGATCGCCCGACCTTGACGAGGGACAGCATGAACGAGCGCATCATCCTGCGGGCCGGGGAGGCCCTGGTGGCGGGCGGACCGCCCAACACCGCCTCCGAGCCCGAGGTCATCATCGGCGAGCTCGACGGGCCGGTCGGCACCGCCCTGGCCACGCTCACCGGCGATCAGGTCGTCGGGCACAGCCGCGTCTTCGCCCTGCTCAACACCGACATCATGGTCCGCCCGGTCACCCTGTGCGTGTCCAAGGTCAGCGTCACCGAGAGCAAGTACACCTCGATCCTGATGGGCACCGTCCAGTTCGCCATCGCCAACGGCGTCCTGGATGCCGTGCGCGCCGGCTACATCCCCAAGCACAAGGCCAACGACCTCGGCATCATCTGCTCGGTCTGGCTCAGCCCCGGCGTCATCGAGGCCCAGCACGTCGACCACAAGGCCCTGTTCGACATCCAGCGCAGGGGCATGACCGAGGCCATCCGCAAGGCCATGACCAACGAGCCCTCGATCGACTGGCTCCTCGAGAACCAGGACAAGATCACCCACAAGTACTACCAGATGGGCCTCGACGGAAAAATCTGAGCGCCCGGCCCCGCGGCGATCGCCCGCCCGCCGCCGCGGCCCCGGCCGGCGACGGGCGGGCGGGACGCGCACGATTCCGCGGGAGGGCACGGCCAAGCCTGTCGCGACCCGACGCCTTCGGGTAGGATGGCGGCATGAGCAGACGCGCCGATTCCCGTCCGTTCCGCCGCCTCGCGGCCGGCCTCGTGCTCGGGGCCTGCTGGCTCCCGGCAGGCCCCGCCGCCGCCCAGGCGCTGTTCTGGCCGTCCATCGGCTTCGCGCCGCTGCCCTCCTTCGCGTGGCCGCAGATGCCCGAGGACGCGTACGGCCGCTGGACCGGCTCTTACGCCCGCCTCTCGACCGGCTACGCGGTCAGCACGTCCCGGCATTTCGGCAGCTATTCGGGACCGACCGTCGGGTTCGAGGGCGGCCGGATGTGGCAGGAGGGCCCGATCCTCTACGGCATCAGCGGCGGGTTCGATTACCTGGCCGGCCTCGGCGGCAACCTCACGCCGGGCTACGGGCGGCTCGCCTATTCCAACGACTTCGCCGGATCGCTGGAGGTGAAGGTCGGCACCCTCGTCGCGCCGGACGTCCTGGTCTACGCCAAGACCGGCGCCCTGGCCCTGCACCAGACGCTGCGCGTCGGGCCGACCCCGGGGTCGCTGCCGTTCACGCGCCAGGACATCGCGGTGCGGCCGGTCGCCGGCGTGGGCGTCGAGTGGGCGGTCACGGACCGCCTCTCGCTGGCGGTCGAGGCGGGCGTGGTCGGCGGCGGGATCCGCTGAGGCGCCCCCGCCGGTCCCGCCTTGCGGCGCGGCGACCGAGGCGCCGCGGCCGCCTACTTCGGCACGAACGCCCAGTAGTCGAGGTCGAGGATCACCGCCGGGTCGTAGCCGTCGCCGGCGCGGTCCGGGAAGGCACCGCAGGGTTGGTTCTTGGTGGCGACCGTGCGCAGGCGCAGGAGCCCGACATCGTCGCGGCCGACATCGGCGGTCGCCAGCACCTCGCTCCAGGCATAGACCGTGTCGCCGGAAAACAGCGGCGCCACGTGGCGGCCGGCGTTGATGCCCGCGAGGGCGAAGGCGTTGCCGAGCCCGTTGAAGCTCAGCGCCCGCGCCAGCGAGATCACGTGGCCGCCGTAGATCAGGCGCCGGCCGAAGCGGGTGTCCTTGGCGGCGAGCCCGTCGAAATGCACCTTGGCGGTGTTCTGGAACAGGCGCGTGGCGATCTGGTGCTCGGCCTCCTCGACGGTCATGCCGTCGACGTGGTCGATCTTCTCACCCACCGCGTAATCCGCGAAGCGGTGCGGGCTGCCGGCGAGGTCGGTGTCGTAGGCGGCGGCCGAGAGCTTCGGCAGGGCGCCCGCGAGGTCCTGCGGGTCGACCACCTTGGCGAGGCTCGGCACGTGCTCCTCGGCGATCGCCGCCTCGGGGTCGCGCTTGCGCACGAGCACCCAGCGGCAATAGCTCAGCACGGTCTCGCCGCGCTCGTCGGACCCCACCGAGCGGACATAGACCACGCCGGTCTGCCGGTTCGAGCTCTCCTTGAGGCCGATCACCTCCGACACCGTGGAGAGCGTCTCGCCCGGATAGACCGGCCGCCGGAACCCGCCCTCTGCGTAGCCGAGATTGGCCAGCGCGTTGAGGGAGACGTCCGGGACGGTCTTGCCGAACACCATGTGGAAGGTGAGCAGGTCGTCGAGCGGGCTCTTCGGGTAGCCGATGGCCCGGGCGAAGGCGTCCGACGACTGCACGGCGAAGCGCGGACCGTAGAGGCCGGTGTAGAGCGCCACGTCGCCCACCGTCACGGTGCGCGGGGTGGCGTGGCGGATGGTCTCGCCGAGGCGGAAATCCTCGAAGAAGCGGCCGGGATTCGTCTTCACGGGCGGGCAGTCCTACTGCGCGTAAACGTAGGTGGCGGGCACGGCGTACTCGTGCAGCAGGCGGCTGATGAACAGCAGCAGCAGGATCAGGATGATCGGCGAGATGTCGACGCCGCCGAGATTGGGCAGCAGGTTGCGGATCGGCCGCAGCACCGGCTCGGTCAGCCGGTAGAGCACCTCGCCGATCTGCGCGACGATCGGGTTGCGCACGTTCACCACGTTGAACGCCACCAGCCAGCTGAGAACCGCGCTCGCGATGAGGACGTAGATGAAAAGCTGGACGACCGTGTCGAAGAGCCAGATCAGGGCGTTCATGCGGGTCCGCGCGTGTCCTTCGGGGCGCCCGCACCCGGGCGCCGGAGCGGCGCGCGGCGGGCGACGTTGAAACAGGGAATTGACAGGCCGAGCCGCCCGCGCCTACAAGGCCGGCGCCTCGACGGGGCTGTAGCTCAGATGGGAGAGCGCCGCAATCGCACTGCGGAGGTCAGGGGTTCGAATCCCCTCAGCTCCACCAGGCTTTCCTGGTGACAAGTCAGCACCCCGGCGCCGCGGCGATACCGCTGTCGCGGCCGGGACTTAGCGGCGGTCGGCGGAGATCTTCCCGCGCCCCGCGCCACCCACCCGATCTCGAATTCCGAGCCGCTTCCGGCCCGTGACCGCGCCCGCCGCCACGCCCGGATC
>NZ_BBUX01000015.1:0-110864 GCF_000974725.1 Methylobacterium sp. ME121 | reverse complement strand
GGTGACCCAGGCGGAGTGGCAACCCGTCCTGGCGGCGCTGGCCGCCGGGGACGCCCTCGCGGCGTCCGCGCCCTCGGCCGCGACAGCCGCCACGGCCGAGGCGCTCCCGCAATTCCCGGCCGCGCGGGTGCTCGTCGCCGACGACAGCGCGGTCAATTGCGAGGTCGCCCGCGAGGCGCTGGCCCGCTGCGGCGTGACCGACGTCGTGACCGTCGAGGACGGGGCCGCGGCCGTGGCGGCCGCCGCGGCGCGGCACTTCGACCTGATCCTGATGGACGGCAGCATGCCGGTCCTGGACGGCTTCGCGGCCGCGCGGCGGATCCGGCAGCGCGAGGCGACCGCCGGCGGGCGCGTTCCGATCGTCGCCCTCACGGCGCACGTCCTCGGCGAGGCCGTGGACGCCGCCGCGGCGGCCGGCATGGACGGGACGCTCCTGAAGCCCTTCACCCTGCGCCAGCTCGCCGACCTGCTGCAGGCGCAGGTGCCGGCGCTGCGCGGCGCGCCGGCGGACGCCCCCGCGCGAACCGGCACGCCCGAATCGGTCGGCCCGGTCGCCGCGCCGCCCGAGGCGGCCGGCGACCTCCTCGACGCCGAGGTCCTGGACGGGCTGCTCGGCCTCGGGGACGGCGCCTTCCTCGACCGCGTCCTCGACCTGTACCGGGCCCAGGGTCCGGTGGCGCTCGCCCATCTCAGGGCGGCCCTCGCCGCCTCCGATCAGCCGGCCATCGCCCGGGCCGCGCACAGTCTCAAGTCGATGAGCGCGAATGTCGGCGCGCGCGCCCTCGTGGCGCGGCTGCGCGTCATCGAGGAGGCTGCCCGGAGCGCCGCCTGCGCCGAGCGGGCGGACGCGTGTGACGCCCTGGACAGGCTGTTCACCGCGACGATCCGCGGCCTCGAGGAGCGGACCCGGCCCCGGGCGGCGGCTGCCTAGGAGCGGCGCGGGCGCAGCCGAAGACCGCTGTCGCCGACAGCTTCGACACCCGGTCTGGCCGGCCCGATGCCTCGTTCAGGAAATGTATTCCCTCGGTAGACCGCGCGATTTCGCAGACCTGCCCTGCGATCCGGTATCTGGCATACCAGAGGGATCCGCCGTACGGTTCCGCTTCCTCCCAAGCACTCCCTCAGCCCGCCCGGTTCGCCGCGGCGGGCTTTTTCGTGGTGCCGGCCGTGTGCCGGCTTGACCCGGGATCAGGTGATGAGCATGCGGCGGGTGAACATCGCGGCCGCGAACAGCACGGCGGCGGCGGCTGTGATGATGCTCGTCATCAGGATGCGGCGGGGCTCGGTCGAGGACCCGGCCTTGATGGGCTCCACGATCGGCACCAGGGCCACGACCTGCTGCTGGGCGACGATGCGGGCCCGGTCATAGGCCAGCTGCACGTCGCGATGATACTTCTCGGCGTTCTCGCGCTCGTGCTCGAGATCCTCGAACCGCGTGAGCGCGTCCGACAGGCGCCGCTTCTCCGTCGGCGCGGTGCCGGCCAGCTGCTGCTGGACCCGCGCGATGTTCGCGTCGAGATCACCGATCTGCTGCTTCAGGTCGACGATGCTGCGGGATTGCGGGCCGAGGTCCCGCTGGAGCACCGCGAGCTGGACGGCGAGCTTGGTGCGCGTCTCCCGCAGTTCCGAGACAGACTTGATGGTGGCGGTGTTCGACTTGATGACGTCGAGCACGCCCTCGCGGTTGCGCAGCTCGTTCAGGGCAGCGTTGGCCTTGGCCTCCCGCTCCTCCGCGAGCTTCAGGACGCGCGTGCTCACGTCGAGGGCGTCCTTCCGGGACGGCATGCTGAGCTCGTTCAGCATCCGCTCGGTGTCCGCCATGACCGCCTTGGTGATGGCGAGCGACTCGTCGGGATCGAAGGCCTCGACAGTCAGCGACATGATGCCGGACGCGGATTCGACGTCGACATCGACCCGGCGCCGCCAGTACCGCAGGAACTTCTCGACCGGCTTCTCAGGGTTGAAGCGGGAGAACATGTCGATGTCGTCCCGACCGAACCACGCGCGGATCGGGAGTTCCGCGGAGACCGCTTCGACCATCGGCCGACTGTGGATGTACTCCTGCGCGATGAGCGTTTCCTGGGCGACGGTCGCCTTGATCACGCCGGCATTCGTGCCGACCGTGTCGGGTGTCGCCTTGTCGGCGGTTCCGATGGTCGGCCGGATCGCGAATCGCGCCTCGGTGACGTAGCGGTCGGAGGCGATCAGCCCGTAGTAGATCCCGGCGGCCAGGGTCGGGAGGACGAAGCAGACAACGAACAGGAGCGGCAGCCAGGGGTCGCTTTTGACGTGGCTCTGATAGGAGCGCACGCCCTTCTTGGTGTCGGGCAGGCCCGGGAGGCGCGCGAACTGCCGCAGCGACTGCGCGATCACCTTGTTCCGGTCGATGCCTTTCAGAGGCCTGCCCTGGGCTTTCTCGACCTGCATGTTCATCGTTGCTTCTCGAAGCTCGGGCTTGCGCGGGCATCGTCGGCCCGCGCGGCGTTCACACCGCTCGCGCAGCCCATCACACGGACAGGCGGCGAAAGCATGTCAGCCGCGATCCTCCGGGTTCGGCCGCGCCCGGCCATCCCGCCGGGCCAGCGGTCCCGCGATCCGCCGCAGGGGCAGATCCGTGCGTACGCGGGCGGTGCTGAACCGGTGCGACCCCGTGGGTCCGGCGCCGCAGCCGTTCCCGATCCTGTCGCGAGGTTTCGGAAGGACGGCGCCCCCGGTCGGGACCGCCGCGCCATGCCCCTCTCCGGTACGGGAGAAGGGACCCGCGCCACTCGCGGCACGGGCTCGGCGATCGCCTCGGTCCCAGCCCGCTCGGAACCGGCGCTAAGGGTGTTCCGCGACCGTGACCTGATCGGCGATGCCGTCGGTCTTGCCGCTGAGGCCCGGCACCTCGTCGAGCTGCCGCAGGCTGGTGAACCGGCCGCGCTCCTCCCGGTAACGCACGATCTCGAAGCCGTGGCCCTTCAGGGCCGGAACGCTGTCCAGCTCCTCGGCCGTCGCCGTGTTGAGATCGATCATGGTAGTGCCCCTCCCTGCCGGTCGGCGCCGTGCCGTTGCTTCGGTCCCCGCATCGGCCCGGCCGCCTCAGCGGATGGGATCGGCGCGGAACTGCCCGTGGGCGGGCTCGGATGCCCGACAGCGGCAGGACGGCGGCAGGCCGGTCGGGTCCGCGCGGCACGCGTCCTCGCCGCTCAGCAGGCGGAGCAGCAGATGCTCGAGCGGCGCCGCCTGATAGGGCTTCTGAAGCACCGGAACGGCCTGATAGGCTGCGTCCAGGCCGTGCTGCCCGTACCCGGTGGCGAACAGGAACGGCGTCCCGCGCGCCAGCAGCAGGTCGGCGACCGGGTAGCTGCGCGCGTCGCCGAGATTCACGTCCAGCACCGCCAGATCGAACGCCTCGCTCCGGGCATGGGCCAGGGCCCTGTCGAGGCGCATCGCCACCACGACCTCGCAGCCCAGGTCGAGCAGCATGTCCTCGGCCAGCATGGCGACGAGGCTCTCGTCCTCGACCAGCAGCACCCGGCGTCCGGCGAGCGGCGTCATGGCGCGCGCGGTCCTTCGACCGTCTCCTGGCCGATCCAGCCGAGGCGGGTCAGCGGGATCCGCATCTGGCAAGTCACGCCCGCGGGCGCGTAGGTGATCGCCGCGCTGCCGTCGAACTCCAGCGGCAATTGCCGCTCGATGAGCCGTGAGCCGAACCCCCTGCGGGTCGGGGGCGCGACCGGTGGGCCGCCCCGCTCCTCCCAGAGCAGGTCGAGCTGCTGCCGGCCGTCATCCCGGTCGTGCAGGGACCACGTCACCGCGACCTGGCCTTCGGGCGTCGATAGGGCGCCGTACTTCGCCGCGTTGGTCATCAACTCGTGTAAGGCCATTGCCAGCGTCACTGCTACCTTAGGGTGCAATCGCGCGTCCGGTCCCTGTAACCGGAAGCGGCCGGCATCGACCTCTGCCAAAAGGTGGGGGGCGAGCGCGCGCTCGACCACGCTGCGGAGGCTGGCGCTCTCCCAATTGTCCTCGACCAGCACGTTGTGGGCGTTTGACAGGGCGGCCATCCGGGCGTCGAAGACGGCGCGCGCCGTCTGGTCCGTCTGCCCCCGGAAGGTCTGCGCGGCGATCGACTGCACGGTGGCGAGGGTGTTCTTCACCCGGTGATTGAGCTCGTTGATCAGCAGGCGCTGGCGCTCGGCCGCCGCCTTCTCGTCGCTGATGTCGCGGACCTCGATGATCGTGCCGATGATGTTGGTCGCGTCGTCGCGGATCGGGCTGGCGGTGAACGCGACGGGGAAGAAGTGCCCGTCCCTGTGCACGAACACCTCCTCGCCCCGCTCCTGGTTGTTCTCCGGGAAGGCGCGGTCGATCGCGCACTCCTCCAGCGGGAACGGCCGGCCGTCCGGGTAGCTGTGGTGGACGATGTCGTGCAGCGGGCAGTCGCGGGCGACAACGTCGCGCAGCGTCCAGCCGGTCAGCTGCTCGGCGGCGCGGTTCATGTAGATGCAATGCTGGCGGTCATCCATCAGGAAGATCGACACGGAGGCGTTGTCGAGGACCGCGTTGAGGCGACGCTCGCTCTCGAAGAGCTGGCCCGATCCGCGACGCAGGCTCACCAGCGGCGCGCTGGCGGCGGACGAGGATTGCAGCGGCTGCCGCGATTTCGGCACGGTCACGACCCTTCACGCGGGTTGGTCTGAGATACCCTGCGCGCGGTCCTGACGGACCTTCGGGACTGGGCACGATGGACGGACGGCCACGCCGGACGGCGCAGAAGCGGGAGCGTGCAACGCACCATGCGCGGCGCTTGTTCCGCCGCGTGATCCGGACCGGTCGCGCTGTCCCGCCCGGGTCCGGATCACGCGGGTCCAGGCACCGGGCGGAGCGCGAACATCGCGCCCCAGTCCGGTCGACGCTCCTGCGGGACGAGGAAGAAATCCCACGTCACGCAGTCGCTGACCGCGAGCCACGTGCTCGCGTCGTCGATCAGGTTTCCCGTGATGTCTGCGCAGATGTAGCCGTGGCTCTCGGCGAACCGGTAGAGGGAGTCCTGCGCGTGCCCGTAGGCGGAGTAGCCGGCCCAGCCGTACTCCACGCTGACGATCGGGCGGCATCGCCGGAGGAGCTGGGCCGCGCCGCTCAGGGCGTTCAGCTCCCCGCCCTCGATGTCCATCTTGATGTAGGCCACCGCGGGGAGATGACCGAGGACGGTGTCGAGCCTCGCCGTCCTGACCGTGATCGTCTTCGACGTGATGGCGGGACTGCTGAAGTAGCGGGCGCGGAGCCCGCTCTCGCCGGGCACGCTGGCGACCGTGAATGCGGTCCGCCCCGCGGTGTCGGAGAGGGCGACGTCGTGCAGCTCCACCTCGGGCCGCCGGCCGAACCGCCGCGCCAGGTCCTTCATCAGGAACGGGATCGGCTCGAAGGCGTGGACCTTGCCGGTCGGACCGACGAGGTCGGCGAACGCGACGAGGTGGAGCCCGGTATGGGCGCCGACATCGACGACGACGTCACCCGGGGCGAGGAAGCGGCTGTAGCCCTGCCGCAGGATGCGCTCGTAGTCCGGGACCTGACCGGTCTCGTGAACCGCCTTGAAGGCGGTGGCGGCGGCCACGGCAGGATGCATGCGCAAGGTCCGTTCTGCGGAGACAAGTCCGGAGGGCTGGCGACGTCGCCCTCATCCTAGCCCTCCCTGCGCCGGCTCCGCCAGCACGCTCGCGGCGGGGCGCCGGCTCCCGCCGGCGGGGCCCGGACCTGTCTAGGCGGGCCGGCCCTTCTCGAACCGCTTCAGCAGCCGCTCGCGCTTCAGCCGCGACAGGCGGGCGATCCAGAACACGCCGTCGAGCTGGTCGATCTCGTGCTGGAGGACCGCGGCCGGGAAGCCCTCCGTCTCCGCCTCGCGGGCGGACCCGTCGAGGTCGCGGTAGCTCAGGCGGATGCGGGCGGGCCGGGCGATCCGCTCGCGCACCCCCGGCATGCTGACGCTGCCCTCGTCGTGGGTTGCCGTCTCGGGGGACGCCCAGGACACGACGGGGTTCACGTAGATGCGGGCGCTCTCGTCCGGCGACATCCGGACCACCACGAGGCGCGCGGGGACGCCGATATGCGGGGCCGTCAGGCCGATGGCGCTCTCGGCCATGAGCGTGTCCCGGACGTCGTCGGCCAGGGCCTGCAGGGACGGCCCGAACGCGTCGACCGGCTCGGCCGGGCGCGTCAGGCGCGGATCGGGAAACAGGACGAGCGGGCGCGCCGGCATGGTTGATCAGTCCGCGTGGGTCGGTCCACCTGCGGCGACGCGAGGGCCCGCCGCGCGCCATGCAAGCCGCGCCGCGGGGCGGGTCGTCAAGACGGGCCCGCTCCGGTCGCGGCCGCGCCGCCGCGCGTCGGCCCGGCCGCGACGGCGCGCGCGACGTGGCGGAGCTTGTCGGGATTGCGCGTGACGTAGATGGCGTCGATCCGGCCGTTCTCGATCGCGAGGGCGGTCGTCTGCAGGAGGCCGCCGCGCTCGCGGCTGACATAGCCCGGAAGCCCGTCGATCCACACGAACGCGACCAGCGCCGCCCGGTCGTCACCCCACTTGCGCCGCACGCCCGCGTAGAGCCGGAGCAGGCGCTCCAGCCCCCGGATCGGATTGACGAAGGCGAGCACCTTGCCGCCCCCGTCCGAGGACAGCGTCACGCGGTCGGCGAGCAGCGTCCGCAGCCGCGCGACATCGCCGCTCGCGGAGGCCTCGAAGAACGCCCGGGCGACGCGCTCGCCCTCGTCGCGGGTCACGGGATAGCGCGGGCGCGCGGCCCGAACGTTCCGGCGCGCGCGCGCCGCGAGCTGGCGCACCGCCGGCGGCGCGCGCCCGAGCGTCTCCGCGACGTCGCCGAGCGGCAGGCCGAACACGTCGTGGAGCAGGAAGGCCGCGCGTTCCAAGGGGGACAGCCGCTCGAGCGCGAGCATCAGGGTCAGGGTGAGGTCGTCCTCGTCCACGCCGTCCGCCGCCGCCTCGACCAGCGGCTCCGGCAGCCAGGGGCCGACATAGCTCTCCCGCCGCGCGCGCGCCGACTTGATCTGGTCGAGGCAGAGCCGCGTCACGACGCGCGCGAGGAACCGGTCGGGCGCCGCGACCCCGGTCCGGTCCGCCGCGACCCAGCGCAGCCACGCGTCCTGCACGACGTCCTCGGCCTCGCTGCGCGAGCCGAGCATGCGGTAGGCGATGCGGAGGAGCCGGGGGCGGTGGGCCTCGAAGGTGGCGGTCCCGTCCCCGTGCACCGGCCGCGCGACCGGATCGGATGCCCGGACGCGTCGCGGCCGGACCTGTCCGCGGGGACGGTCGGGTCCCGTCATGCCGTCGCGAGCCAGGTCTCGAAGCGCGTGCCGCCGAGGCGGGCCGCGGCCCCGTCGTCGGGAACCAGGGAGCCCCGCGCCAGCGGGGCGCCGAAGTAGCGGGCCGCGCCGTCAACCGTCACCGCGCGGCCGTCGCCGGCGGCCGCCATGCGCCGGGCGACGAACGCCCGGAACGACGAGCGCTCCGGCCCCGCGACGTCGATCGTCCCGTCGGCGGGCGCGCCGACCGCCACCGCGGCGAGCGCCGCGGCGACGTCCGTGGCCGCGATGGGCTGGAAATCCGCGTCCGGCACGACGATCCGATCCCCCACCGCGAAGGCCTCGGCGATCGTGGCGATGAACTCGAAGAACTGCGTCGCGCGGACGATGGTGTAGGGGAGGCCCGAGGCCGCGATCCGCCGCTCCTGCGCGACCTTCGCCCGGAAGTACCCGTTGCCGTCCAGGCGATCCGTGCCGACGATCGAGAGGGCGACGTGGTGCTTGAGGCCCGCCTGCCGGCCGGCGGCGAGGAGGTTGCGGCTCGAGCGCTCGAAGAAGTCGAGCACCGCCGCGTCCTCGAAGGAGGGCGCGTTCGCGACGTCGACCACGGCGTCGGCGCCGACGAGGACCTCGGCGAGGCCGTCGCCGGTCACGGCGTCGACGCCCGTGCTCGGAGAGGCGGGGACGGCCTCGTGGCCCGCGCGCTCCAGCTCGGCCGTCAGATGCCGGCCGATCAACCCGCTGCCGCCGATCACCACGATCTTCATGTTTCCCGTCTCCGGCGCGGACCGGGCCGAGCGGCACCCTGCCGCTCCGGCCTCCCGGTCGGCGACGAGACGATGCAGCGTCCCGGTTTGTGACATCCCGGCGAAAAAAGCGACGGCGGCATTGCGGGAGGGCGCGGCCGGCGCTACCGAGGCGCCCCGCCGGAGCCGAGACGCCGATGAGACTGACCCTGACTGCAACGCCGCCCCGCCTTGCCGCCAGGACCGTCTCTCCGCATGCCAGCACAGCTCGCCCTCCTGAACGTCGCGTGGACCGCGCCTGACGAGCGCCCGGTCCTCTCCGGCATCACCGCCAGCTTCGCGCGGGAGCGGACCGGCATCGTCGGCCGCAACGGCGCCGGCAAGAGCACGCTCCTGAGCCTCCTCGCGGGCCGCCTCGCGCCGACGAGCGGCACCGTCCACCGCGACGGCACGGTCGCGCTGCTGCGCCAGTTCGCGGGCCCGACCGCGGACGAGACCGTCGCCGACCTGTTCGGCGCGACCGCGGGCCTGGCGCTGCTCCGCCGCGCGGAGACCGGTGCGGCGGAGGCCGACGAGCTCGCCCTCGCCGACTGGACGCTCGCGGAGCGCCTGACGGGAGCGCTGGCGCGGACGGGCGTGCCGGTGAGCCCCGACACGCCGCTGCGGCGCCTCTCCGGCGGGCAGCGCGCCCGCGCGGCGCTCGCCGCGGCGATCTTCGCCGCGCCGGATTTCCTGCTCCTCGACGAGCCGACCAACGATCTCGATCGCGACGGGCGGCGGGCGGTCCGCGAGGTGCTGCAGGGCTGGCGCGCCGGCGCGGTCGTGGTCAGCCACGACCGGGCCCTGCTGGACGCGATGGACGCCATCGTGGACCTCGCGCCGGCGGGGGCGACCCGCTACCGGGGCAATTTCGAGGCCTTCCGGCAGGCCAAGGCGACGCGCCTCGCCGCGGCCGAGCACGACCTCGCGGTCGCCGAGAAGCGGGCGGCGGACCTCGCCCGCCGGGCACAGGAGCGGGTCGAGCGCCAGCAGCGCCGCGACGCGGCCGGGCATCGCCGCTCCGCGAAGGGCGACTTGCCCCGCATCCTGGCCGGGGCCCGCCGGGACAACGCCGAGCGGACGGCGGGCGGGAGCGCGCGCCTCACCGAGCGCCAGCGCGCCGGCGCCGAGGCCGAACTGATCGAGGCCCGGGACCGGATCGCGTCGGTGAAGCCGGCCGCGATCGCGGTCCCGCCGAGCGGGCTCCACGCCGACCGGCGCGTCCTCGCGCTCACCGATGTGACGGTCGGCTACCGGCCGGGACAACCGGTCCTGAGGGCCGTGTCCCTCGCGGTCACGGGTCCGGAGCGCGTCGCCCTCTGCGGGCGGAACGGGTCGGGGAAGTCGACCCTGCTCGCCGTGGTCGCCGGCCGCCTCAGCCCGTGGTCGGGCCGCGTGTCGGTCGGCGTGCGCGCCGCGCTGCTCGACCAGCGCCTCGACCTGCTCGACCGCGACCGGACCGTCGCCGAGAACTTCGCGCGTCTCAACCCGGGGGAGGACGCGAACGGGTGCCGGGCGGCCCTGGCGCGATTCCAGTTCCGGTCGGCCGCCGCCGACCGCCCCGTCGCGGCGCTGAGCGGCGGCGAGCAGGTCCGGACCGCCCTCGCCTGCGCGCTCGGCAACCGCGCGCCCCCGCCCCTCCTGCTCCTCGACGAGCCGACCAACCACCTCGACCTGGACGCGGTCGCGGCCCTCGAGGCCGGGTTGGCGGCCTATGACGGCGCGCTCCTCGTCGTCAGCCACGACGCGGCCTTCCTGGACGCGCTGGGGATCACCCGGCGCGTCGACCTCGACGATCTCGCCGAGGGACCCCGCGCGTGAGGGCGGCATCCGGAAGGGCGGCGGGACGCGGTCGCCGCCCCCTGCCCCGCCGGGTCTTCAGGACGCGCCGGTTCGGTCCGCACGCGTCCGCGGCGGGTCGAGCCGGAGGGTGAACAGGCGCAGGACGGTGCGGGCGCCGCGCACCGGCCCGACGGCGATCAGCCGCGCCCCGCCGGACGGCGCGGCCCGCACCACCGCCTCCGAGGCGAGGCAGTCGCAGGGCAGCGCGCGGGTCATCTGTTCCAGGCGACGGGCCACGTTGACGGTGTCGCCGACCGCCGTGAACTCGATGCGCTCCGCCCCGATGACGCCGATGAAGACCGGGCCGCGATGCAGTCCGATGCCGAGCCGCACCGGCGGCTGGCCGGCCTCCCCGCGCTCCCGGCTCCAGGCCGCCATCGCGGCCGCGAGCGCGCGCGCCGCCGCGATGGCGCGCTCGGCGTCCCCGGCCGCCGCGTCCGGCACGCCGAACACCGCCATCACCTCGTCGCCGACGAACTTGTCGACGAGCCCGCCCGCCGCCTCGATCGCGCGCGCGGCGCAGGACCGGAACGCGGCGAGGAAATCCGCGACCTCGCCGGGCGCCATGCCCTCGCAGAGGCGGGTGAAACCGCGGATGTCGGCGAAGAGCACCGTCGCCTCCTGCTCCCAGCCGGGGCGCCGGGCGGCGCGATCCGTCTCGGCGACCCATCGGGCGACCGTCGGCGCGGTCAGGCGCGCGAGGTTGTTCCGCTGGCGCGTCGCGGCGCGCGCGGCTCCGCGCAGGCGCTGCACCCGCAGCGAGAGCCACGCCAGGGCGAGGCCGCCGAGCCCGAGGGTGACCGGCTCCGGCGTCGTCGTGGCCGCGAGCGCCAGGAGCAGCGGCAGGGGCGCCGCGGCGAGGAGCCGGCCGTGCTCCGCCGCCGCGACGGCGAGGCGTCGGCGGATCGGGGCGGTCCCCGCCCGTCGCCCGGCACCCCCCGCGCGGCCGGGACAGGCGTCCGCTCTGTCCGCGCGGGGCTGCCGGAGCGCCATCGCGGGCATCAGCAGCCCGTGCAGACGCGGCCGATGATGCGCTGGGCGCGCGCGTGCTCGCGCGCCACGGCGGGGGAGCGGAGGTCCAGATCCGTCCGGAACGGGCGTGCATGGATGATCGCCGCGAGGCGCTGAACGTCGGGCTGCGCGAAGCGCGGGACCGGCTGCGCCCGCGCCTCGGTCGGGGCCGCCAGGACCATCAGCAGCGTCCCGATCGCGGGGGCCGCGGCGGAGCGTGTGCGGTGAGATTTCATGATCTGGTGCTCCTCGTGGTGGAGGAGACAAAGTAAAAACCCGATCTTTCACCGCGATTTCGGCGGATCGGAAAACAATGACAGCAGAAATGTGGCGCGATCGACGGGTGTGCTCAGGATCGTTGCCGGGACGATCGCGACCGGAGATCGGACGCGTCGCCCCGAGACGCGAACGGCACCCGGTCCGCCGGACCGGGTGCCGTGATGGGCGCGGATGAGAGGGTCGTCCGCGCCGGGACGGCCCTCGGGTCGGGAGCGGGACCGGTCAGGCGGCGCTGCGCGCGCGGCCGCCGTGGCTCGACAGGAGCCGCAGGATCTCGGCCTTCGCGTCGTAGGTGGCGAACTCGGCGGCGAGGCGCCGCGCCTCCCGGCGATGGCCGGGCGCGTCGAGCACGGTCCGCACCGCCTGCCGGATCGCCTCCGGCGCCGGGTCGTTCGCGGCGAGGTCGATCCCGGCACCCGACCACGCGATGCGGGCGTTGACGTCGGCCTTGTCCTCGGTGAGGCCGGCGGCGACGAGGGGGATCCCGTGGCTCAGGGCCTGGTTCACGCTCCCGTAGCCGCCGTTGGTCACCATGGCGTCGACCCGTGGCAGCAGCCACTCGAAGGGCAGGTAGGGCGAGAGCCGCGCGTTGGCGGGGATCGGGCCCGGGATGGCGTCGAGCCCCCGGCCGCCGCCCGTCACCACGGTCAGGATGTCGGGCTCATCGGCGAGGGCCCGGAGGGCGGGGCCGACGAGCAGGCCGAAATCGTGGTTCGCGACCGTGCCCTGCGTGACCAGCACGACCTTGCGCGCGCCGTCGAGATCGGCCGCCCAGGGCGGGAGCGCCGCCTGCCCCGGGACGATCGGCAGCGCCCCGATGAAGCGCACCGTCGGCGGCAGCGGGAAAGGGTACTCGAAGCTCGGGACGGTGAGCTGCAGGTAGGTGTCGGCGAGCCGCACCACCGCGTCGAACAGCGGCCAGGGCGGGGCGGCGCGCCCGAGTTCCGCCAGCTTGGCGGCGAGGCTCAGCCCGACCGGCCGGTCGACCGCCGCGTCGTAGGCCTCGGCGATGCGGCCGTAGGCGGCCTCCTGCTCGGGCGTCTCGGCCGGCGGGAGGCCCAGGAAGGCCGGAGCCCGGTCGGGCCGCGCGCAGTGCAGGATCGAGGTGCCGCACAGGACGATGGCGGGGCGCTCCGCGCGGGGCCCCAGGAGCGATGGCAGCACGCCGAAGAACATGTCGTCGCCGATCACCACCGAGGCCGGGAAGGCCCGCAGCGCCGCGCGCAGGCCGCGCGCCTGGTCGGGGATGCGGTCGACAAAGATGCGCTCCATGGCGACGCGCAGCCAGTCCGGCCCCGGCGCGATCTGGGCCAGCTCGGGCACGACGGCGCGGAGGTCGCGGCCGTCGAAATCGGCCGCGCCCGGCAGGGCCATGAAGCGGGCGCCGGCCGCCACGACGCGGTCGCGGAAGGCCGAGCCCGAGAGGACCATGACCTCGTGACCGTCGGCGGTCAGCATGTGGGCGATCGCGAGGAGGGGATTGAGATGGCCCGTGGCGGGCGTCGAGCAGAGGAGGACCTTCATCGCATGTCCTTTCCGTGTGGGACGTGAGGGCGCCGCGCGATCGCGGCACGATCGTCGGGGCGTCCGGGAGCGAGGCTGGGGGCGGCCCGTTACGGCGTGGCTGCGGCGCGGAGCCGAAGTGGCTACGGCTGCAACGGGCGCGCGGGAGGCGGCGCGGGCGCTAGGCGGCGACCCGCAGCGCGTCGATGCGGCGGATGCCGCTGTGGCCCCGGAGGACCGGCATCGCACCGGTCAGGCGCAGGCGCGGGGCGAGGCGCAGCACGGCGCCCAGCCCCTCCTCCAGCTCGATCCGTGCCAGGGCCTCGCCGATGCACCGGTGCGCGCCACCGCCGAAGACCGGGTGGAGGCGCGGGAGGTCGGTGCGCCGGATGTCGAAGGTGTCGGGACGCGCGTAGACCGTCTCGTCCCGCATCGCCGACAGCGTCGAGAGCAGCATCAGGCTCCCGGCCGGCACGACGTGCCCGTCGAGGGGGATGTCCTCCCGGGCGACGCGTCCGGCGGACCCGGCGCTCGGCTCGTAGCGGAGGGATTCCGCCACCGCGGCCGGGATCAGCTCGGGATCGCGGCTGACCGCCGCCCACTGCTCGGGATGCTGCAGCAGCAGCGCCACCTGCATGGCGCCGGCGACCCGGGTCGTGTCGGTGCCGCCGATGATCATCTGCACGAGCTGGATCACCACCTCCTGCGGCGTGAGCTCGCCGGCCGCCTCGGCCTCCGCGAGGAAGCGCGACAGGAAATCGTCGCGGGGCGCCGACCGGCGCGCGGCGAGGATCGCGGCCACGTAGTCCTGCAGCGCGACCGCCGCCGCCTCGAGGTCCGGGATGTCCTCCGGTCCGAAGGTGAAGCTCAGGACCCGCGAGACCTCGTAGGCGAGGTGCGTGAACCGGGGAATGTCGTCGCGCGGCAGGCCGAGGATGTCGGCGATGGCCTGGGCGGGGACCTGGGCGGTGTAGCGCGCGACGAGGTCGACCTCTCCGTCCCCCAGCCAGTCGCGGACGAGGCCCTCCGCGGCGACGCGGATCCGGGGGCGCAGGCCTTCGATCAGGCGGGCCGCGAAGGTGCGGGTGAAGGGCGAGCGGCGCCGGCGGTGGACCGCGCCGTTGGCGGTGAGCATGCCGTGCGCGAAGATGTCGAACAGCGCGCCCTCGGGGATCGCGCGCGATTCCGGATAGAGCGTCTCCGTCGCCTGGGCGCGGGGGTCGCGCATCAGCAGATCGACGTCGCGGGCGCGGAGGATCAGGACGCCCGCGATCTCGTGGCCGACGAAGGGCAGCCTGGGCCGCCACGCCCGGAACACGCCGTGCGGGTCGGCCTCGAGCTCCGCCACCGTCAGCGTCGGGACATCGGCCGGGGAGCCGGGCGGCCCGGCCTGTCGGGTCAGATCTTCGGTCGCATTCATCCGGAAATTCTCGCTGCTGTGTTGCGCGAGAACTCTCGGAAGCCCGAGCTACAGGATGATTGCGGGAGCTTGGCCGATGATTACAGCCATAACATTCGGCGTTCCGGCGGGCCGGGCGCCCCCGCGCCCGCCTTGTGCGGAAGAGCACGCCGGGCGCCGCGGGTTTGGTGTGTGAGATGTTCCGAAATCATGCCGTAACTTAACGCTCCGAAAAAGGCGCCGCTTCGCAGAAGGAGAAGTCCTCATGGTTGCAGGGCGGGCGAATACGGACGACGTCTTCGAGACGCTGCTCCGACGGACGATCACCGACTTCGTGATGGGCGGTATGGACCACGGGGTCCCGGACGAGGACCAGCTCATCGTCCGTCTGAGACACTACGCGCTGCGGGCGCGCGAGGAGCAGCTGAGCTCCCAGACGCTCCAGGTCATCTCGTCGGCGCGGCGCCTCCTGGGCGACCGGACGGAGGCGGGCCGGGCGTCCTGACGCGCCCCGCGCGACGGGGCGCGGGACCGCACCCGCGTCGGGTGCGGTCCCGCCCGTCCGGCGACGGTCCCGCGGCGTCCCGCTACGGCCCGCGCCGCCTCAGGCCGACCGCCAGGAAGCGCTCGATCATCGCGTTGACCTGCTCGGCCACCTCGATCGTGTTGAAGTGGCCCGCCAGCAGCGTCTGGGCGGTCACGAGCTGCGGGCAGAGCTCCCGCAGCCGGTCGAGGTCGCGGGCCGCTGCCACCAGCGGCACGTCCGCCGAGATGTAGGCCATCGGGATGCGGCAGGCGCGCGCGGCCGGGACGGGGTCGTGACCCAGCACCATGTCGCGCAGCGCCGCGTAGGCGACGTGCTGCGGCGTCCGCTGGCAGCCGCCGAGGATGAACGTCTCGAAGATCGCCTTCCGCCTGGCCGGGTGGTCGTAGTCGCCGCCGATCGCCCAGGCCATCTCCCGGACGACGGACCGGTAATCCGGGCCGCCGACGCCCGCCAGCAGCCCCTCGATCGCGCCGGCGCCCGCCCTGTCCGCCGACGGCAGGACGATCGAGTCGATCATGACGAGGCCGGCGGCGAGGTCGGGGTGGCGGCCGCACAGCTCCAGGGCCACCGCGCCGCCGAAGCTGTGGCCGATGACGATCGGCTTCACGAGGCCCAGCGTCCGGCACTGCCACGCGACGTCCTCGGCGAAGCCCGCGACCGTGTAGGCCCGCTCCGGCGCGTCGCTCGCGCCGTGGCCGCGCAGGTCGACCGCCACGACGCGGCGCGTCTTCGCGAAGTGCCGGATCTGCGGCGTGAAGATGCCGTGATCGCCGGTCCAGCCGTTGATCAGCAGCAGCGGCTGCCCCTCGGGGGTGAGCGGCCCGGCCTCGATATGGGCGAGCCGGCCGTCCTCGCGGGTCAGGTAGTGGGGCGGCCAGGGGGGCGGGTCGAAGATCATGCGGGTTCTCCGTGGGGCTGGGAGGGGGCGCGGGGTGCCGATCGGGCGAGACCCGCTTGGGCGGCGGCGGCCGCGAGGCAGCAGCCGAGCATCGCGGCGGCCATCGACAGGGCGGACCGGCCGTCGAAGAACCGGGCCACGAGATCGCTGGCGATGGCCGCCGCGAGCATCTGCAGGAAGACCGCGACGGCGCTGGCCGCGCCCGCGTCCTCCGGGTTGCGCTCCGTCGCGCCGTGCATGGCGTTGGGCGATACGAGGCCGAAGGCCAGGGCCACGCCGACCATCGCGGCGACCACCGGCAGGGCCGCGGGCGGCCGGGCCAGCGCGGCGACGAGGAGCGCGGCCGCCGCGCCCGTCGCCAGGGCGAGGCCGGCGGCGATCACCCGCGACGGGGGGACGCCCCGGGCCGCGAGCCGCCCGTTCAGGAAGGCGCCCGCCATCACCGACAGGGAGCTCGCCCCGAAGACCAGCCCGTAGGCCAGCGGGTCGAGGCCGAGGGCGTCGACGAAGACCAGCGCCGAGCCGGTGATGTAGGCGAAGACCGCCCCCGCCGCCGCGGCGTTGCACAGGGCGTGGCCGAGGAAGACCCGGCTCGCCAGGATCCGCCCGTAGCCGCGCAGGATCCCGGAGGCCGGCCCGGGATCCGCGGCGCGCCGCAGGGGCTCGTCGACGTGCCGGATCGCCACCAGGGCCGCCAGGGCGGCGGCGACCGGCGCGGCGTGGATCAGGCGCCAGCCGCCGAGATGCATCAGCCCGGCGCCGAGGGTCGGGGCCACCGTCGGCACCACGTTGATGGTGAGGACGACGAACGACATCCGGGCGCGCGCCGCCTCGCCCTCGAACAGGTCGCGCACCATCGCGAGGACCGCCATGCCCGGGCCCGCCGCGCCGATCCCCTGCACGGCCCGGAACAGCAGGAAGTCCGGCAGCGTCCGCGCCGCGCCGCAGCCGAGGCTGCCGACGACGAGGAGGAGGCAGCCGCAGACGATGGCCGGCTTGCGGCCCAGCCGGTCCGAGACCGGACCGTAGACCAGCAGCGCGCCGCCGAAGCCGAGCAGGTAGACGCCCATAGCCGCGCCCATCGCGGTGGCCGGGACATGCAGCGCGGCCGCCGTGTCCGACAGGCTCGGCAGGATCATGTCGATCCCGAAGGTGGGGAGCGCCGCCAGCAGCCCGAGCAGCGCCGAGAAGGCGGCCGAGCCGGGGCGGATGGGGGGATGCGCCGGGGCGGCGCGGGTCAGGCCCAAAGCCGGTCTCCGCCTCGAGCGACACCCCAGGCCCCGGGATCCCGGCGCGCCGCCACCATCGCGTCGATCTCGCGGACGAGGCCGCCCGCGTCGAGATCCGCCCGCACGGCTGCCCCGAGGGCCTCGGCGGCCCTGCGGAAGCCCGGCTCCGCCAGGAGCCGGCGCGCCGCCGCGGCGATCTCGGCCTCGTCCGCGCCGGCCGGAAGGCGCAGGCCCGCGCCGCGCAGGGCGACGCGGGCGGCGTTGTCGGCCTGGTCGCGGGCCAGGGGGATCACCAGCAGCGGCACGCCGTGCAGCAGCGCCCGGCTGACCGTGCCGTGACCGCCCTGGCACACCACCAGATCGGCCCGCGCCATCAGGGCGTCGTGGGAGGCGGCCGCCACGACCCGGACGGCGGCGGGAGCGTCCAGGTCCGCGGCCCCGACATTCGGGCCGGTGGTCACGACGGTCTCGGCCTCGACCGTCCCGACGGCGCGCGCGACCCGCCGCAGCAGGGCGGTCTGGTTCTGGGCGCCGGTGCTGCCGGCGACGAGGATCCGCGGCCGCCGCGCCCCGGGCCACGCGGTCAGCGCGCCGCGGGACCAGCCCGGCTCGTCGAGCAGCGGGCCGATGTAGCGATAGTTGGCGGGCAGCGCCTGCGTGTCGAAGTCGAAGGCGCGGCTGACGGCCAGCAGGACGCGGTCGGCGCGATCGAAATGCGCGAAGGCGCTGGCGACCGGCGGCAGCCCGAAGGCGCGCCGCGCGGCGTTGAGCGCCGGCCGACCCTGCTCCATCGCCGACACGATCGCGGCCGTCGCCGCGTCCACCGCGTCCCGCTCCGCCTCGGTCCGCGGCGGCGTCAGGCCGCTCGCGGCGGGCGGGATGCCGGGGAGCGGGCGGATGCTGATATGCGGCGACAGGACCGCGTGCGGCAGGTCGGCCGCCTCGGCCGCCAGGGCGCAGCCGGGCAGGAGGTCGAGGCTCAGGACCGCGTCGGTCGCGAGGCGGCGGATCTCGTCGAGCGTGTCGGCCGCGTAGGCGCCCGCCGGGGCGAACATCGTCCGGCGCAGCCAGTCGGCGAGATCCGAGAAGTCGGCCGGATCGGCATCGAGGCCGGTCGGGGCCCGGCGCCACCCGACGAACGGGAAGGCCGCGGCCTCGACCTCCCCGCACATCGCCGGGTCGGCCATGACGCGCGGGCGGTGCCCCGCGCGGCGCAGCTGCCGGGCCGCCGTGAGGACAGGGCTGAGGTTGCCCGTGGTGCCCCACGAGATGCAGAGGACGTTGAGCGACATGATCTGGATGTCCCAAGATGATCGCGGGCGGGCGTCATGCCCGCCCTGCTCGGGGGCACGTCCCGCGGCGCAGGCGCGGTGAGGCCGCGACGAGGCGGACCTGGCTGGATCGATCTGGATGAGGTTGCTCTGTCGACAGCGGAGAGATCAGAGCGCGTGCCGATTCGTGCTGCTGATATCGCGCAGGAAGTCGACGTAATCCGGGTGGATACTGTGGATGCACCCGCCGAACGCGAAGCTGACCACCAGCGCGTCGAGCAGCCGTCGTCCGAGGCCGCCGCGCGCCGGTTGCGACGCGGCGACCGGAGACGAGATCGGCCCGTCGCGCTCCCGCGGCGGGCGTCGCGGCGGCCCGGCAAGGTCAGCCGGCGCATTCCGGAAGTCGGGCCCGGACTTGCCGAAGTGTCGCCGACGGCGCGGGCGGATTTCCAGGATCGCGGCGTCAGGCATGATCACCTCTCTATTGCGAGAGCGTGATCGTGATTTTCGCGAGTTACATCCCCGTGTCTGGGCAAGATGTTTTCCGTTACAACGGTAACAGGTCCGATTTTCGTTGGTCCGATACGGTACGGGACCGTTCGAATGCTCGCGCTGTGCTGTCACGCACAATGCGAAGGGCGCAATCTTTTAGGGGGCGTGATATCAACTCGGCCGTGTAAGGCCCGATGACCGGACGCGCCCAGATAGGCCGCCGGGGCGGACCGGCGACGGACGCGAAGGTCTTCCGGTCGGCGATATCCGCCCGACCGGACGCTCCTCCCGCCCCGGGAGCCGGCGCGTCGAGATCGTGCCGTCGCGGCGGGCCGCCGCGAACCGGAGGTGGCCATGGTCGAATCCAGTCTGGACCGGGTTCAGGGTCGGAGCGCGCGCGCCGGCGCGACCCGCATCCTCCTCGTCGAGGACGACGCCGGCATGCAGCGCATCGTCTCGGACCACTTCGCCGATCACGACGTCGCCGTGACCGCGGCGACCGACCGGGCGGAGGCGGAGAAGCGGCTCGCGGAGGCCGAATTCGACCTCGTCGTGCTGGACCTGCGGCTGGGCTCGGAGAACGGGCTCGACCTGCTGCGCGACCTGCGCGCCCGGAGCGACCTGCCGGTGATCATCACCACCGGCCATCGCCGGGACGAGATCGACCGGGTGATCGGCCTCGAACTCGGCGCCGACGACTATCTCGTGAAGCCCTACGGCCTGCGCGAGCTGCTCGCGCGGGTGCGGGTCATCCTGCGGCGGGCCGAGGTGGCGCCCGCCCCGGCGCGGGTTCAGGAGTCCCATCGCAGCCGCTTCGCCGGCTGGGTGCTGGACCGGCGCCGCCGGCGCCTCACCAATCCCGACGGTGCGGAGGTCGCGCTCAGCAAGGGCGAGTACGCGCTGCTGGTGGCCTTCCTCGACGCGCCCCAGCGCCCGCTGAGCCGCGAGCAGCTCCTCCAGGCCACGCGCGTCCACGAGGACGTGTTCGACCGCAGCATCGACGTCCAGATCCTGCGGCTGCGCCGCAAGCTGGAAGCGGATCCGAGCGCGCCCCGCCTGATCGTCACCGAGCGCGGCGTCGGCTACGTCCTCACCGCGACCGTCGAGAAGCTGTAGCCGTGGCCCGGTTCCGTCCCGGCCGCGGCCGCGTCGCGGTCGCCTCGCTCCTCGCCAGCGCGCTGGCGATCCTCGCGGCGGCCGCCCACGAGAGGCCGCACGAGGGGCCGCACGAGGGGCCGGCCGACGCCGAACTCTCCGCCGAGGCCGCGGATGCCCTGGGGGTGATCACGCCGGTGCCGGGCACCCTGGGGGCGGACCCGGACCGGGCCGCCATCGGCCGGCTGCTCTTCACCGACACGCGGCTGTCGCGCGGAGGCGACCGGGCCTGCATCACCTGTCACGACATCCGCACCAGCGGCGCGAGCGCGGTGCCCCGGAACCTGACCGCCGACGGCACGCCGGTTCCGCGCAACACGCCGACGGCCTTCAACGCGGCGCTCAGCTTCCGGCTGGGCTGGGCCGGCGACATCCCGAGCCTGCGCGAGCAGGCCGAGCTCGCCCTGACGCGGCCCGAATTCCTGGGCGGCTCCTGGCCGCGGATCCTCGACACGGTCCGCGACGACCCGGTGCTCGCCCCGATGTTCCAGGCCGCCTACGGCCGCGTGGCCGACCGGGAGGCGGTGATCGACGCGATCAACAGCTTCGAGCGCACCCTCCTCACCCCGGACAGCCGCTTCGACCGCTGGCTGCGCGGCGACGCCCGCGCCATCACCGGCCCGGAGCGGGCGGGCTACGACCTGTTCCGACGGATCGGCTGCGCGGCGTGCCACCAGGGCGTCAATGTCGGCGGCAACCTGTTCGAGAAGGTCGGGATCTTCGTCACGATCCCCAACAAGGTCGCCGAGGTGCTGCGGGTGCCGAGCCTGCGCAACGTCGCGGTCACCGCGCCCTACTTCGACGATGGCGGCGTCGCCACGCTCCCCGAGGCGGTCCGGCTCATGGCGCGGGCGCAGCTCGGCCGGGAACTCACCCCGGCGCAGGTCGACGGGATCGTCGCCTTCCTGGGGACCCTGACCGGCACCTACGAGGGCCGGCCCCTGACCGCGCCGCCGGCGCCCGGCGCGGGGTTGCAGGACGGCGCGCGCCCGGACGGCAAGCCGCAGCTATGAGACTGACCCTGCAGGCCGTCACGCTCGGCGCGCTGCTCGCGGCGCTGCTGACATGGCTGCTGATCAACGGCAGCGGCGGGATGGAGGCCGCCTACGTGGCGACCCAGCGGACCGTCGACGCCCTGGCGCTGGCCGAGTCGCGCATGCAGCACGATGTGCTGCGGGCCCGGACCGGCCTGCTGCGCAACTACGATCCGATCGTCGCGCACCTGCGCGAGATGCACAAGGCCGTGGCCGACCTGCAGGCGAGCAATGCCGGGGATGCCGATGTCCGGGTGCTGGCCGAGGCGGTGGACCGGGAGGCCGAGATGGTCGAGCGGTTCAAGACCGGCAACGCCCTGGTGCAGAACTCGATCGCCTACTTCGACTCGCTCAGCGACCGTCTGTCCGAGTCCGACATCGCCCCCGGGCTCGCGCGCGCGGTCGCCGCGCTCCAGATCCGGGTCTCGGAACTCGTGCGCGACTCGACGCCGGCGCGTCTCGCCGACATCCGGAGCCGCCTCGAGACGCTGCACGCCGCCGACGGGGCGGCCGCCCGGGCCGGCGACGTCGACGCCATCGTCCTGCACGGGCGGCAGCTCCTGGAACTGCTGCCGCACGTCGACGCGGTCACGCGCTCGCTGCCGGCCTCGTCGAGCGAGGCGGCCCGCGAGGCGCTCCTGGACGCCCGCCGCGGCCTCCGCGACCGGCGCCAGGCCCGGGCGGACGGGTTCCGCCTCGCGCTCTACGCCGTCGCCCTCGCGCTCCTCGCCCTCGTGGTCCGCGTGGGCCTGCTGATGCGGGCCGGGACCCGGATCCTGCGCCGGACCGTGGCCTTCCAGACCGTCGTGGCGCGGGCGGCGAACCGGTTCCTGGCGAGCCAGCCCGACGAGACCGCCACGCGCATCGTGGACGTCCTCGCCATCGTGGGCGAGGGGCTCGACACGGATCATGGCTATGTCCTCATGCTCGACGGCACCGGCGCGGTTTACCTCTGGAACCGGCCCGGCCTCGCGCCGCCGAGCGGCTGGCCGGTGGCCCAGCAGGCTCTCGTGCACGACGTGGCGGCCGCCGCCAGCGATCTCATCTTCGTCGAGGTGGCGGACGAGACCGGGCCGCCGGCCCTGCGCCGGTCCCTGGCCGCGCGCGGCGTCGTCTCGTGGGCCTGCGCGCGGCTGCGCCGGGGCGAGCGCATCGTCGGCCTGCTCTGCTTCGAGCGCACCACCTCCGGCCTGCCGCCGTGGCTGCGGCACTCGCGCGGCCTGCTGCAGGTCGTCGCCGACAGCTTCGCGGCCGCCCTGGAGCGGCAGCACGTCTGGGCCGAGCGCCGGGAGATCGAGGCGGCCCTGCGCCGCGCGCAGCGGCTCGAGGCCATCGGCACCTTCGCGAGCGGCGTCGCCCACAACATCAACAACGTCCTCAACGTCATGCTGGGCCATGCCGAGATCGCCGGGGACGCCCTGCCGGCCCATCCCGGTCGGGCGGCCGAGCATGTCGGGCTGCTGGTCCAGGCCGGCGGCCGCGCGCGCGAGATCGCCGGCCAGATCCTCGATTTCGGCCGCCGCGGGCGTTCCGCGCAGTGTACCAGCGCGGCCGACGCGGTGGTCCACGAGACCGTGGCGCAGATCCGCGCCTCCACGGCCGGCCCGGCCACGATCGAGCTCTCGGGCACCGCGGAGGGCGCCCGCGTCGGCGGCGAGCCGGCGCAATTGCAGCAGGTGGTCCACAACCTCATCCGCAACGCCGTCCAGGCCTCCGAGCCGGGCGCGGCCGTCGACGTGCGGCTCGACCGCGTCGCTCTGCCGGGTCCCGGCGCCCTGACCCACGGTACCCTGCGGCCGGGCAACTACGTGCGGATCCGCGTGTCCGACACCGGCCGCGGCATGGACGAGGCCACGCTGGCGCGGATCTTCGAGCCGTTCTTCACCACCCGTCCGGCCGGGACCGGCCTGGGGCTCGCCACGGCCTACGAGTTCGTTCAGGAGCACGACGGCGCCTTCGACGTGCGCAGCGCACCGGGCCGGGGCAGCGCCTTCGCGGTGTGGCTGCCCGTGATCCCGCAGGTCGAGGGCGGGGCGGCGGCCGGCGGGACCGTGATGCTGGTCGGGCGCACGCCCGGGTCGGTCCAGGACGACGAGGAGACGTTGGCCGCCCTGGGCTACGAGCCGGTCGGCTACGCGGATCCCGAGGCGGCCCTGGCCGTCCTCCGGCGGGATCCGCAGCGGTTCGATCTGCTGATCGTCGAGAACCGTCTCGCCGATTCCTCGGGCCTCGCCTTCGCGCACCGGGCCGCGGCGATCTCCGTGCGGCCGATCGTGCTCTCGCTGTCGGCGACCGACGCGGTGCAGCCGGAGGTGCTCGCGGCGGTTCCCATCGCCGACATCGTCCGGCGGCCGTGGCGCTCGAACGCCCTGGCGCTGACCCTGCAGGGCCAGCTCGCCTCCGCCCGCCCGGCGCGCGGCCCGGCCGCCGTCTCCTGAGGGACCTGGACGACGCGCGGCCCGGCTTGTCCGGTCCCCGGCTGTATCAGGATTCTGCGAGGCGGGGATCGCGATCGCGGCCCCGGCTTTGACAAGCTCGGCGTCTCGTGGGACCGCTCTGGCATGCCGGGCGACCAGATGCGCGATGCCGCCCCGACGACCGAACGGACCGGGTCGACCTTCGCGGTAACCTCCGCGTGCGATGATCCGCCGGCCCGCGCCGCAACGCGGCCGGCCGCCCGAGGGAGCGGGCGAGACCGGCATTCGACCCCGTCGCCCCAGGATTCCCCGATGCCCTTCGAAGCCGCGCCAGGACGTCATGCACGGCAGATCTGACGCCCCGATCCGCGGCCCGGCCTTCCTGGCCGACGGCGGCGCGATGGGCGTGCTCCTGAGCGCGCACGATTGGGACAGTACGCCCCTCGGCGCGCCGCTCGCCTGGGCCGAATCCCTGAAGACCCTCGTCGCGGTCATGTTCGGCGCGAACCAGCCGATGTTCATCGTCTGGGGTCCGGAGCGGCGGCTCCTGTACAACGATCTCTACGCGCAGATCCTCGGCGAGCGGCATCCCGCGGCCCTCGGCCGGGACTACCTCGAGGTCTGGGGCGCGATCGGGGCCGGTCTCGCCCCCCTCGTGGACAGGGCCTATTCCGGCCGCCCGGTCCACACGGCGGATGGCGAGCACGTCCCCCACGACGGGGGCGACGGGGCCGGCGCGGCGCGCTTCGCCCTCTCCCTGGTGCCCGTCCGGGACACGGCGGGGCACGTCGCCGGCCTCTACGGGGCCTGCACGGCGCTCGCCGGCCAGGAGCCCGCCGCGCGCCGTCCGCGCGAGACGGAGGCGTCGCTTCGGGACAACGAGGAGCGGCAATCCTTCCTGCTCGATCTCAGCGACACGCTCCGCCCGCTGACCGTGTCGGCGGAGATCGTCGAGGTGGCCTCGCGGCGCCTCGGCGAGCGCCTCGGTGCCAGCCGCGTCTTCTACGCCGAGATCTGCGGCAGCCTGATGAAGGTCGAGCGCGAATACGCCCGGGGCGTCGGCTCGATCGTGGGGGAGCATTCCCTGGCCGCGTTCGGCCCTGACCTGCTGGCCGCCTACCGCGACGGGAACGTCGTCGCGGTCGAGGACGTGGCCGCCGATCTCCGGTTCAGCGACGCGGCGCGCGCCGGCCTCGGGTCGCGCGAGGTCGCGGCCTTCGTCGACGTCGTGCTGTTCCGCGGCGCGGAGTGGGTCAGCCTGCTGGCGGTGCAGAGCGCGGTCCCGCGCGCCTGGACCACCGCCGAGGGTAACCTGATCCGCGACGTCGGCGAGCGCGTGAAGGCGGCGATCGAGCGCGCCCGCGCCGAGGCGGCCCTGCGCAAGAGCGAGGAGCACCTGGCGGCGATCTTCGCCGGCGCCTCCGTCGGCCTGTCGGAGGTGGATGCCGCGGGGCGCTTCCTGCGGGTCAACACCGAGTTGTGCCGCATCCTCGACCGGCCGGCCGAGGCGCTGCTGCGGCTCGGCATCGGCGACGTGACCGATCCCGCGGACCGGTCGCCGAGCGCGGCCGCGATGGCGCGGGCCCTCGAGACCGACCGCAGCGTCGCCCTCGACAAGCGGTATCGCCGCCCGGACGGCAGCGCGATCTGGGCGAGCAGCAGCATCCGGCGCCTCGACGACGCGGACGGCAGGCTCAAGAGCCTGCTGATCGTTACGGCCGATCTCAGCCGGCGCAAGGAGGCCGAGCAGCGCTTGGCCGAGAGCGAGCGCCGCCTCCAGCACCTGAACGAGACCCTGGAGCTGCAGGTCTCCGAGCGCACCGCGGAGCGCAATCTCTTCGCCACGATCGTCGAGAGGACCGACATCATGGTGATGGCGGCCGATCTCGACTACAACATCCTGGCGATCAACAAGGCGAATGCCGACGAGTTCGCGCGCATCTACGGCGTGAGGCCGAAGGTGGGCGACAACATGCTCGACCTGCTGGCCGATCAGCCGGAGCACCAGGCGCAGGTGCGGGCGGTCTGGGGACGCGGGCTCGCCGGCGAGGAGATCACCCTGGTCGAGGCGTTCGGCGACGCCGGGCGGGCGCGTCCCCACTACGAGATCAGCTTCCGCACCCTGCGCGACGCGCGGGGCGCGCGCGCGGGCTGCTACCAGTTCGTCGTGGATGTCACCGAGCGCCTGCGCGGCCAGGCCGAGCTGGCCCAGGCGCAGGAAGCGCTGCGCCAGTCCCAGAAGCTGGAGGCGGTCGGCCAGCTCACCGGCGGCGTCGCGCACGACTTCAACAACCTGCTGACCATCATCCGCTCGTCCGTCGACTTCCTGCGCCGGCCCGATCTGCCGGAGGTCCGCAAGCGCCGCTACCTCGACGCGGTCTCAGAGACCGTCGAGCGGGCCGCGAAGCTCACGGGCCAGCTGCTGGCCTTCGCGCGCCGTCAGGCCCTCAAGCCCGAGGTGTTCGACGTCGGCCAGAGGGTGCGGGCGATCGCCGACATGCTCGACACGCTGACGGGCGCGCGGGTGCAGGTCGTGACCGAGGTGCCGGAGACGACCTGCCTGATCCGCGCGGATGTGAGCCAGTTCGAGACCGCGCTCGTCAACATGGCGGTCAACGCCCGCGACGCGATGGATGGAGAAGGGACGCTGATCCTGCGCGTGACTTGCGGCGCGGCCCTGCCGGCCATCCGCGGCCATGCCGGGTCCCAGAAGCCCTTCGCGGCGGTGTCGCTGATCGACACCGGCACGGGCATCCCGCCCGAGCAGATCGGGCGGATCTTCGAGCCGTTCTTCACCACCAAGGAGGTGGGCAAGGGGACCGGCCTCGGCCTGTCCCAGGTGTTCGGCTTCGCCAAGCAGTCGGGCGGCGACGTCGACGTGCGCAGCACCCTCGGTGCCGGCACCGCCTTCACCCTCTACCTGCCGGAGGTGCGGTCGCAGGAGCGTCCGGCCGGTGACCGCCTGCAGGATGCGGACCGCGCGCCGCTCGGGAGCGGGCAGCGCGTCCTGGTCGTGGAGGACAATGTCGGCGTCGGGCAGTTCGCGACGCAGATCCTGGAGGATCTGGGCTACCAGCCGACCTGGGCGGCCAACGCCGAGGAGGCGCTGGACGAACTCGGCCGGGCGGGGAACCGGTTCGACCTGATCTTCTCGGACGTGGTGATGCCCGGCATGGGCGGCGTCGCGCTCGCGCAGGAGCTGCGGAGGCGCGCGCCGCAGGTGCCCGTGGTGCTGACATCGGGCTACAGCCACGTGCTCGCGCAGTCGGACGCCCACGACTTCACGTTGCTGCACAAGCCGTACTCGGCCGAGCAGCTCAGCCGCATCCTGCATCAGGCCCTGGGCCTGGGCCGGACGGCCGGCGCGTCCGCGGATCCGTCCTGAGCCCGGGCTTCCGCGTCGGGATCCCGGACCTCCGGTCCGGGGCCGGCGCGGTTCGCCGCCGCCCGCACTCCGCGCGCACTCCGTCCTCAGCCCGCCCTCAGCCCGCCCTGGCCCACGCCACCGCGTCGGCACCGGCCGGCAGGCGCGTGGGGCATGACGGGTCCGTCGCCGCGCGCCACACCGCCTCCGCCACGTCCGCGGGCCGGGTCAGGTCCTCGTCCGCCTGCTGGAAGCCGGCGAAGACCTGCGCGGCCACCGCCGCGTAGGCCTCGGGGATGTCCATGCCCATGCGGGCGCGCGCGTTGGCGCCGAACGCGGTCTCCGGGGCGCGGCCGGGGATGACCAGCCGCGCGCGCACGCCGAACGGTTCGAGTTCCAGCGCCAGGGACTCGGTAAAGGCGTTCACCGCCGCCTTGCTCGCCGTGTAGACCGACAGCAGATGCAGCGGGCGCTGCGTCACGCTCGACGTCACGTTGACGACGACGCCCGCACGGCGCTCCCGGAACTGCGGCAGTACGGCCCGGGTCATCGCGATCGTGCCGAGGGTGTTCGTCTCGAACACCTCCCGCGCGGCGTCCATCGAGACGCCCTCCAGCGCGTTCAGGAGCCCGACGCCCGCGTTGTTGACCAGCACGTCGACCGGTCCGGCGGCCGCGACCGCGCGGGCGACGCTGTCGCGGTCGGTCACGTCCAGCGGCAGGAGGCTGAGACGATCGGACGGCGGCAGCAGATCGCCCCGCGGCCTGCGCATCGAGGCGACCACGCGCCAGCCACGCGCGAGGAAGGTGCGGGCCGTCTCCAGGCCGAAGCCGGACGAGCAGCCGGTGATCAGGATCGTGTTCATGGGAATTCCCGTGCAGATGGGGCAACGGGGTGATAGGGAGCGCGGGCCGGACCCGATACGTGCGCAAGTCCGGTTCGCATTGGCGAGCGTCCGAGAATGCCCGATCCGCTCACCCAGGTGGTCGGCCTCCTCCGGCCGAGTGCCCCGCTGTCCAAGCTCGTCACCGGATCCGGCCTCTGGGCGGTGCGGCGCGCGGATTCCGGTCGGCCGTTCTACGCCGCCGTGCTCGAGGGCGGGTGCCGTCTCGCGATCGACGGCGAGGCCGGGATCGTGCTCCGAGAGGGCGACTTCGTCCTCATCCCCGCGGCCCACGCGTTCACCACCACGAGCCTCGACCCGCCGCGCCGCGCCGCGCCGCCTCCCGTCGAGGTGGCCCCCGGCGTGTTCCGGCTCGGCGCCGCCGAGGGGCCGCCGAACGTCCGGATGCTCGTGGGGCACTGCGTCTTCGCGTCGAGCGACGCGGACCTGCTCGTGTCGCTGCTGCCCCGGTACGTGCATGTCCGCGGCGCGGCCCGGCTGACCACCCTGCTCGGCCTCGTGAACGAGGAGACGCGCGCCGACCGGCCGGGCCGCGACGTGGTCCTCGCCCGCCTGCTGGAGGTCGTGCTGATCGAGGCGCTGCGCGCCACAGCCGGGCCGGCGGCGCCCTCGGGATTGGTGCGCGGCCTCGCCGACGACCGGCTCGCCGCCGCGCTGCGGCTCATGCACGACCGGCCGACGGAGAGCTGGACGGTGGCCGCGCTCGCGCGGGAAGCGGGGCTCTCCCGGTCCACGTTCTTCGAGCGGTTCCGCCGCGCGGTCGGGGTCGCGCCGATGGCGTACCTGCTGGCGTGGCGGATGGCGCTGGCGAAGGATCTGCTGAGCCGCGAGGCGATCGGGATGGCCGAGGTGGCCGAGCGGGTGGGCTACAGTTCGGCGAGCACGTTCAGCGTCGCCTTCGCCCGGCACGTCGGCCGGCCGCCGGTCCGGTACGCGAGCGGGCGGCCGGCGCGGTGATCCGGGCCGGCTGACCGTGCCCGGGCGCGACGAGGCGGTGGCCTCATTCCGGCCCGACACCGGCATCGACGGGGCCAGTCGACCCTTCGCCCCGAGGCCGGGTTCGGCTACGAGACCGGCATCGCGCTCGACCGTCGCATCCGCGGCGGCGTGACCGACGCGCCTCGCCCCTTCGCGCAGGAGAACGTCCTGATCACCGATCCGCCGGCCCTCCGCTTCCAGATCGTTGCCGGTGCCGGCCGCCGCCGGGACCGCGCCGGTCGGGGGGCGTCGGCGTCCCGCGCGATCGCCGGCGGCGTCCGAGCCGGCATCGGCGCGCGCCTGCGGGGCGCACTCCGCACGACGGCGCGCTCCTGATGGTCTCTCGTTCCGTGGCGCCCGCCGCCGCGACCGGCGGCCCGGCGGCATCCCGGCGCATCGGCTCCATCGACGCCCTGCGCGGGCTGGTCATGCTGCTGATGCTCGTCGACCACGTGCGGGAGTTCTTCTACCTGCACGCGCAGGTCCGCGACCCGATGGACCTCGCCGCGACGCCGCCCGACCTGTTCCTGACGCGGGCGGCCTCGCACCTCTGCGCGCCGGTCTTCGTCCTGCTCACCGGCCTCTCGGCCTGCCTCTACGGGCAGAAGCACGGCCGGCGGTCGACCGCCGCCTTCCTGCTCAAGCGCGGGCTGCTCCTGATCCTGCTGGAGGTGACGCTCGTCAGCTTCGCCTGGGCCGGCAGCGTCCGACCGTCGATCCTCTACCTGCAGGTGATCTGGGTGATCGGCCTCTGCATGGTGGCGCTGGCCGGGCTCCTCTGGCTGCCGCGGCTCGCCCTCGTGGCCGGGGCCCTGGCGCTGATGCTCGGCCACAACCTGCTCGACGGGATCGCGATCCGGGCGGACGAGCCGGGCTACGTGCTCTGGTCGATCCTGCATCAGCGCGGGATGATCGCGCTGCCCTGGGGCGGCCTGGCGCGGACCTCGTACCCGCTCCTGCCCTGGATCGGCGTGATCGCGGCGGGCTACGCCCTCGGGCCGCTCTTCGCCGGCGGGGTCGATCCCGCGCGCCGGCGCGCGCGGCTCCTCGGGCTGGGGGCGGCCGCCCTGGTCGGTTTCCTCGCCCTGCGCGTGCTCAACGGCTATGGCGAACCGGTGCCGTGGCAGCCGGGGGCCACGCCGCTCGCCACCGCCCTGTCCTTCGTCAACCTGACCAAGTACCCGCCCTCGGCCGATTTCCTGCTGCTGACGCTCGGGCTCGGCCTCGGCCTGCTGGCGCTGTTCGAGACGCTGCCGCAGCGGCTCCTCGGCGGCCTGCGCGTCTTCGGCGGCGCGCCGCTGTTCTTCTACCTGCTGCACCTCGCGCTGCTGCGCTTCCTCTACGACGGTGCCGCGGCGCTGGGCCTCGCCGGAGCGTCGGGACGGGTGGAGGCCGGCTCGCCCCTCGCGCTCTGGCTCATCGCGGCCGCCGTGAGCGTTCCCCTCTGGTTGGCGTGCCGCGCCATGGTGCGCCTGAAGCGGGCCTCGACCTGGCCGGCCCTGAGCTACCTCTGACGGCGGCTCCCCGCGCTCCGGCCGGGGCCGGTCAAGACCGGGCCGCCCTCGTGCTCCCGCGTCAGGACAGGTCCGCCCCGTCGCGGTCGTGCTGGTGGCGCAACTCGGGGCTTCCCCTCACCGGCCCGACCGTCCGCTCCGCGTCGCTCCGGCTCTCCGCGCGGGCCGTGTCGATGAAGACGCGGGCCTCGCCCTCCCGCACGCCGAGACTGCGCAGCGCGTAGAAGGACATGCCGAGGGCGAGCTCCCGCTCGCCCATCAGCACGAGGCCGACGCCGTCCTCCTCGAGATGGCGTCGCTCCGCCTCGCTGTGCGTGCGGACCACGGTGTCGATCCCCGGATTGGCCGCGCGCGCGGCCTCGACGAGCCGGCGGGCCTGGTGCGCGTCGGGCGTGGCGACGACGAGCAGGCGCGCCGTGCCGATGCCGGCCGCTTCGAGGATGCCGGGCGCCGTCGCGTCGCCGAACACGGCCTGCGTGCCCGCCGCGCGCAGGGCCAGCACGCGGCGCCGGTCGCGCTCCACCACGACGTAGGGCAGGTCCCAGGTCTCCAGCGTCGCGCCGATGCTGCTGCCGACGCGTCCGAAGCCGACGATCACGACGTGGTCCCGGCGCGGCGGCTCCCCGCCCGAGACGGCGACGTCGACCACGCCCTCGCGCTCGAAGCGGGCGGCGAGCTCGGGCCGGTCGGCGAAGGCCTGCTCGATCCGGGCCGCCAGGGCGAAGAAGAGCGGGTTGAGCGTGATCGACAGCAGGGCTCCGCCCAGGATCAGGTTCCGCCCTTCCTCCGGCAGGAGCTTCAGCGACAGCCCGAGCGACACCAGGATGAAGGAGAACTCGCCGATCTGGGCGAGGCTCGCGGCGATCGTCAGGGCCGTGCCCAGCGGGTGCCGGAAGGCCAGCACGATGGCGACCGCCGCCAGGGACTTGCCCACCATGATCACGCCGAGCACCGCCAGGACCGAGAGCGGCGCGCGCACGAGGATGCCCGGATCGAACAGCATGCCGACGGAGACGAAGAACAGGACCGCGAAGGCGTCCTGCAGCGGCAGCGAGTCGGCGGCCGCCTTGTGGCTGAGATCGGACTCGGCGAGCACCATCCCGGCGAAGAACGCCCCGAGCGCGAAGGAGACTCCGAACAGCTCCGCCGAGCCGAAGGCGATGCCCAGGGCCAGGGCCAGGACCGCCAGGGTGAACAGCTCCCGCGAGCCGGTGCGCGCCGCCTGATCGAGCAGCCAGGGCACGAAGCGGCGTCCGCCGACCAGCATCAGCGCCGCGAAGACGGCGACCTTGGCGAGCGTCAGAGCGACGGTCAGCGCGAGGCTCTGCGCGCGGTCGGGTCCGACGAGCTGGGCCACGAGGTCCGTGAGCGCGTGGGCCGTGCCGTGCCCGAGGCCGCGGGCCTCGCCGCCGAGCGAAGGCGCGAGGGCGGGCAGGACCACGAGGGTCAGCACCATCGCCAGATCCTCGACGATGAGCCAGCCCACCGCGATGCGGCCGTTATCCGTGTCGAGGAGGCCGCGCTCCTCCAGCGCGCGGAGCAGGACGACCGTGCTCGCGACAGAGAGGGCGAGGCCGAAGACCAGGCCCTGGCCGAGGGTCCAGCCCCAGGCGAGGGCCAGGCCGATGCCCATGGCGGTCGCCGCCGTGATCTGCACCACCGCGCCGGGCAGGGCGATGGCGCGCACGGCCATCAGGTCCTTGAAGGAGAAGTGCAGCCCGACCCCGAACATCAGCAGGATGACGCCGATCTCCGCGAGCTGGCCCGTGAGGTTGCTGTCGCCCACGAAGCCCGGCGTGTAGGGGCCGACGAGGACGCCCGCGACCAGGTAGCCGACCAGAGGCGGCAGCCTGAGGCGCTGCGCGACCATCCCGCAGATGAAGGCGAGGGTCAGCCCGAGGGCGATGACGGCGATCAGTTCGGTCGCGTGCGGCACAGGGTCTTCACCTCCGAGGGGCGATGCGGGTCGGGCGGAGCGAGCCTTCTCGACTGGCGAACGCGATTCAACCCTCTTCCGGCCGAACAGCTGTGCGGATCGCCGTCAGCGATCGCCGCGTCCCATCCGGGCGTTGCGAGACCACGGCCGCCGCGCCGCGATGGTCGGGCGGCCGGCGCCGCCCGCGTCTCCAATCGCGGCCATCGTGCAGGGATCCGGCGCGCGGTCGCGGGCCGAGGCGGGTCGGGGCGGGACGATCGGCCGGGACCCGGCACCCGCGGCTTCACCGCTGCCGCGACCGGGCGCCGTCGGAGGCCGCGCCACATGCGCATGTGTCCGGTGGTGCCCGCGACCGGCGGCGCGGCCGCTGCGTGCCCCGCCCCGCGGGTCGCGGGCCGGCCCGCGCCGGAGGGAGAGACGCCGCCGGCCGACGCGGATGCAGGCGCGTGGCCGGTCTCCGGCAGGGCCGGCGATGGACCTAAGATCCGGGGAGGATCGACGCGAGATCCGTGAAGCCCTGCGCCTCGCTCGTGAACAGGGCCACGAGCAGCAAGCACAGGCCGCCGAGGAGCGCGACCCCGGCCGTGGCGCCGACCAGATCCGACGTCCGAATGGCCGGCTCGGCTCGCCGGCTGAACAGCAAGGCTCGCCCTCTGCGAGTGTTCGGATACGTGCGGCCCACGTGCTGCCTCCCAAAATCGAGGCCCCCTGTATTAACGGTCCCATCATCGGGTCTTCATCCGCGCGCGCGCGGCGGTCTGCGGCGGGGATTGTGAAACGCGTGCGCTCACGCACGCTCTCGGTCTGCAGAGAAGATCGGTTGATCTTCCGGAAAATGTCCGGTTCTTCAGGATGTCCCGTGGCGGACCGCATCGCGCGGTCCGGGCACGCGGATCGACGCGGCGGCTGATCCCGTCCCGACCGGGCCGCCCGACGGTGCCGTGCCGCTCCCGGCGGCGGTGCCTTCGGAGGGCGCCGGGCTAACGCGGCCTGTCGCCCTCGACCGTCGTCAGCGAACCGAGCCAGCCCTTCGCCGCGGCCGCTGTGCGCAGGCTGGCCTTGGCCGGTTCGTACTTGAGGATGAGCTGCTCCCGAGTCTCCGCGGCGAGGAGCGCCAGACGCCCGGGATCCGAATTGTCCTCCAGGTCGGCGAGCTTCACGAGCGTGGCCCGAAGGGTGCCCACCTTCGCGATGTTGTTGATCCAGGCCGCGTAGGTGAAGCGCCCACCGGGCTTCGTGAGCATGGCGACCGAGGTCAGCACGTTGTCGCTGAAGCCCTCTTTGGCCAAGTGGCCGAACCCGTAGCTGGTATCCTCGACCACATCGTGCAGCCATGCGGCTTGCACCGCCTCGTCCCGCTCCAGATCGGACCAGGACGGGCACCCTTCCGACAGCCTGAGCACGCCGGCAACGACCCGCGCCAGATGCTCGATGTACGGCCTGCCGGCTTTGTCGACTTGGCCTCGGTGGACGACGGTGGCCACCGTCTGGGCATCGGCCGCGGTCCGGCGGAGGGGCGGCAGGATCACGCGCTCATCCTTTCACCGGATGTGCCAGCGGGGCGGTCCGGGCCATGTACCGCGCTCAGCCCGACACGAACAGCATCATCATCCGCGCCGCCGCCGCGATCTGCTCGACGGAGGCTTCCGGCATGTCGGCAACCACCTTCTCGACGATGCTCCGGGCGATGCCATCGCAGAGGCCGGCGCCCAGCGCGAACGTGCTGAGACGAACCAGCACGCTCTCGGCGATCTTCGTCCGCTTCTGATCGGGCACGTCGCTCATGTCGGTCTCGGAAAGCCCATGATGACCGCGGCCATCACCCTCGTGCGGCGAAGCCCCGGCGCGGTGTCGGTGTCGGCGCGCAGGCTCCTCGCCTGAGAGCGCCGGCGCCGGAGGGCGTTCGGGCCAGAGCGGATTTCCGCGCCGCGGGCAAACGCCACGCGCGACCCGGCCGCCCGCTCAATCCCGGTCCCGAACGTCCTGTTTTCCTTGGGAAATTTGGCTGGGGCGCCAGGATTCGAACCTGGGAATGGCGGTACCAAAAACCGCTGCCTTACCACTTGGCGACGCCCCAAGGTGAGCGGAGGCTGTCTAGACGCCGCGCCCGCCCCTGGCAAGCGGCGGATCGCGGCCGTCCGGCGCCCGCCAGCCGCGGCTCAGCGGCGCTCGGGCGTGCCGTCGATCCGGCGGGGCAGGCCCAGCGGGTTGGCGGCCTGGAGCGCGGCCGGCAGCAGCGCGTCGGGAACGTCCTGATAGCTCACCGGCCGCAGGAATCGGTCGATCGCGAGACTGCCCACCGAGGTCGTGCGCCCGTCCGAGGTCGCCGGATAGGGGCCGCCATGCACCATGGCGTGCGCCACCTCGACGCCGGTCCCGAACCCGTCCACCAGGATCCGGCCGACGCGGCGCTCCAGGAGCGGCAGCAGGTCGCGCGCGGCCGCGTGATCCTCCGGCGCGAGGTGCAGCGAGGCGGTGAGCTGGCCCTCCAGACGCTCCAGAACCGCCCGCATCGCGGCGAAGTCCGCGCAGCGCACCACGAGCCCCGAGGCGCCGAACATCTCCTCCTGCAGCTCGGGATCCGCCAGGAACACGTCCGAGTCCGCGGCGAACAGGGTGGCCCGGCCCTGGGTCGCCCCGCCCTCCGCACCCTCGGCGATGCGGGTGACGGCGGCGTGGCCGGCCACCCGCGCCACGGCCTCGCGGTAGGCGCGCTGGATGCCGGGCGTCAGCATGGTCGCGGCCGGGCTCTCGCGCAGGGCCGCGCCGGCAGCCTCCAGGAAGGCGTCGAGGCCCGGGCCCGGCAGCGCCAGGATCAGGCCGGGATTGGTGCAGAACTGCCCGGCGCCCAGCGTCAGCGAGGCCGCGAAGGCCTTGCCGATCGCCGCGCCGCGCGCGGCGAGCGCGCCGGGGAACAGCAGCACCGGGTTGATGCTGCTCATCTCGGCGTAGACCGGGATCGGCGACGGGCGGCCGGCCGCGATCGCCATCAGGGCGGTGCCGCCCCGGCGCGAGCCCGTGAAGCCGACGGCGGCGATCCGGGGATCGGCCACCAGCCCCTGCCCGATCGACTGGCCGGCATCGAACAGCAGCGAGAAGGTCCCCTCCGGCAGGCCGCAGGCGGCCACCGCCTTCTGGATGGCGCGGCCGACGAGCTCCGAGGTGCCGGGATGGGCGGGATGGGCCTTGACCACCACCGGGCAGCCCGCCGCCAGGGCCGAGGCGGTGTCGCCGCCCGCCACCGAGAAGGCCAGCGGGAAGTTCGAGGCGCCGAACACCGCCACCGGGCCGACGGCGATCCGGCGCAGGCGCAGGTCCGGCCGGGGCAGCGGCTTGCGGTCCGGCAGCGCCGGGTCGATCCGCGCCTCGACGTAGCTGCCCTCGCGGACGACGCCGGCGAACAGGCGCAGCTGGCCGACCGTCCGGGCGCGCTCGCCCTCGATCCGCGGCCGGGGCAGCCCCGTCTCGGCCATGCAGCGGGTGACGAGGTCGTCCCCGATGTCCAGGATGTTCGCGGCGATCGCCTCCAGGAAGCCGGCCCGCGCCTCCGGATCGGTCTCGCGGAAGGTGTCGAACGCGGCCTCGGCGAGCGCGCAGGCCCGGTCGAGGTCGCTCCGGTCCGCGCCCGGGAAATCCGGCTCCAGGGCCCGTCCGGTGGCCGCCTCCACGGCCCGGAAGGCCGCCTCGGTGCCGCGCCGCGCCTCGGCGCCGATCAGGTTCTCGCCGCGCAGGGTCATGAGCTGCTCCTCTCGATAGGGTGTGCGGGCGGGGCCGCACCGGGACGGCGCGTGCGGGCGGTCAGCCCCGCTGCGCCGCCAGGGCCTTCTCGCGGATAGCCGCGAGGGTCATGGTCGGGGTGAGCGCCTCGGGATCGACGAGGCAGTGGATCATCGCCGGCAGCCCGGAGGCGAGGCCGCGCTCGAAGGCGGGGGCGAACTCCTCGGTGCGCTCCACGCGCTCGCCGTGGCCGCCGCAGGCGCGGGCGAGGGCCGCGAAGTCGGGGTTGCGCAGCTCCGTCGCCGAGACGCGGCCGGGATACTCGCGCTCCTGGTGCATCCGGATCGTGCCGTACATGCCGTTGTCGAGCACGACCACCACGACGGCGATCCCGTACTGCACGGCGGTGGCGAATTCCTGCACGGTCATCATCACGTCGCCGTCGCCGGCCAGCGCCACGACGATCCGCTCCGGGCGGCTGCGCTTGGCCATCACGGCGGCCGGCAGCCCGTAGCCCATGGAGCCGGAGGTCGGCGCGAGCTGCGTGCCGAAGGCGCGGAACCGGTAGTAGCGGTGGACCCAGGTGGCGAAGTTGCCGGCGCCGTTGCAGATCACCGCGTCCGGCGGCAGCCGCTCGCGCAGCCACGTGATCGCCGCGCCGTACTGGAACGCGCCGGGCTTCGGCTCCGGCGTCTCGGACCACGCGCGGTAGGCGGCGTGGGCCTCGGCGGCGCGGCCGGTCCCGGTGGCCTCGAAATCCGGCAGGACCGCGCAGAAGGTCTCGGGCGCCGCCTCGATCGCCAGCGCCGGCTGGTAGACCCGGCCGAGCTCCGCCGCGTCGGCGTGGACGTGGACCAGCGGCAGGCCGGGATCGGGGATGCCGAGCAGGCCGTAGGATTGCGCGGGCATCTCGGAGAGGCGGCCGCCCACCATCAGCAGCAGGTCGGCCTCCCGGATCCGGGCGAGCAGCGCCGGATTCGGCCCGATCCCGAGCTCGCCCGCGAAGTTCGGGTGGTCGGCGGGGAAGAGCTGAGCCCGCCGGAACGAGACCGCCACCGGCAGGTCGTGGCGCTCGGCCCAGGCGGCCATGGCGGCGACGGCGCCCGGCGTCCAGCGGGATCCGCCCAGCAGCACCACCGGCCGCCGCGCCTCCGCCAGCATCGCCCGCAGGCGCGCGACGTCATCCCCGGACGGGGCCGGCGCGGCCGGAACGACGCGCGGCGCGTCCGGCACGGCCGCGACGTCGTCGAGCATGTCCTCCGGCAGGGCGACCACGACGGGGCCCGGGCGGCCCTGCATCGCGACCCGGAAGGCCCGGGCGAGGATCTCCGGGACGCGCGCGGCGTCGTCGATCTCCACCGCCCACTTGGCGACGCCGCCGAACATCTGCCGGTAATCGACCTCCTGGAACGCCTCGCGATCCCGCATCCGCCGGGCGATCTGGCCGACGAACAGGATCATCGGCGTCGAATCCTGGCGGGCGATGTGCACGCCGGCGGAGGCGTTGGTGGCGCCGGGCCCCCGGGTGACGAAGCAGATGCCCGGGCGGCCCGTGAGCTTGCCGGCGGCCTCCGCCATGATCGCCGCGCCGCCCTCCTGCCGGCAGACCAGCACGTCGATACCGCTGTCGCGCAGGGCGTCGAGCACCGCGAGGTAGCTCTCGCCGGGGACGCAGGTCACGCGCTCGACACCCTGCGCTCGGAGCTGATCGACGAGCACCTGCGCGCCGGTGCGTGGGGGCAATCCGCTCAAGCCGTTCCTCCCTGGCGCTCGGGCCGCATCCGGGGCGTGGTGCCGGGATCGGCCGTAGATCCGCCCGCCGCTGAGATGCGTCTGATATCCCAGTTTCAGGATAGGGACGGGTTCGGGGCGGTCAACCTGTCAGACGAGGGGCCGCCGGTCGAGGGCCCGGCGGGTCATCTGGTCGAGAAAGTCGAACAGCGTCCCGATCCCGGCAAGGGCCGTACCCGCGTCCCGCGCCGCGATGCCCGACACGATCGCCGCGTGGATCGCGGCGCAGTCCGGGAAGCTCGCCGTCGGCTCGTAGGTGTACCAGAACCGGCGCGACTGCGCGTGGAGCGCCGCCATGGTGCCGGTGAGCGTCGGGTTGTGGGCGGCGCCGACCAGGCCCTCGTGCAGGGCGCGCTTGTGCCGGAAATACGCTTCTCGATCACGGGCCTCGGCGGTGCTGCGCAGCCCGCCGACGCAGTCCAGCAGCCGCGCCACGTCGGCCTCGGTGGCGCGCGCGATGGCGCAGCGGGCCACGGTCTCGTCGAGGGGGCGCCGCACCTCCAGCAGTTCGAGGTGCTTGATGATGTCGACCTGGGTGACGAGGACGCCGCGGCGCGGGTGGACCTCCACGAACCCGATCGTCTTCAGCCGCGCCAGCGCCTCGCGGACCGGGGTCCGGCCGAGGCCCAGCTCGGCGCCGAGTTCGCCCTCTGAGACCATGGCGCCGGGCGCGAGGCGGCGGCTGATGATCATCTGCTCGATGGCGTCGTAGGCGGTCTCGGCGAGCGAGCGCGGCCTCGGCGCGTCCGCCGGCGTCGCGCGCCCGCGGCCCGCAAATTCCAATCCGGCCAAGAACTTCCCCGTCGATCTGTGTCCGTATCCGTCGCAACCTGCGCCGGTTGACAATGGCGCCGCGCGGCGCGTTACTCAAGACTTGGGATATCAGTCCGCGCGCAGCGCGGGCAGGAGCCAAGGCCGGCGCAAGCGACGGGTGATTGTCACCGTTGCCGGGCGTGGAGACCGAGGCCCGGGGAGGAGAAGCGGATGTCCGGGTTGTCCCCTGAGACGCGCGCCAAGCTGAAGACCGTCAGCACGGCGACGCTGATGACCGCCCTCTACAAGCGCGGCTTCCGCAACCAGATGATCCAGGGCGTGCTGCCGCTGAAGGCCGGCGGCCCGACGATGGTCGGCGAGGCCTATACCCTGCGCTACATCCCGGCCCGGGAGGACCTGAACCCGATCACGGTGTTCCGCGACCGCGCGCACCCGCAGCGCAAGGCCGTGGAGGAGTGCCCGCCCGGCGCCGTGATGGTGATCGACAGCCGGAAGGACGCCCGTGCCGCCTCCGCGGGCTCGATCCTGGCGACCCGGCTGATGGTGCGCGGCTGCGCCGGGCTCGTCACCGACGGCGGCTTCCGCGATGCCGACGAGATCGCCCGGCTCGAGATGCCGAGCTACCACGCGCGCCCGTCGGCGCCGACGAACCTCACGGTCCACCAGGCGATCGACATCAACGTGCCGATCGGCTGCGGCGACGCGCCCGTCTTCCCCGGCGACGTGATCGTCGGCGACGGCGACGGGGTGGCGGTGATCCCGGCCCACCTCGCGGACGCGGTCGCCGACGAGGCCGTGGAGATGACCGCCTACGAGGATTTCGTCACCGAGGAGATTCGCAAGGGCCGCACAATCCTCGGCCTCTACCCTGCCACCGACGAACAGAGCCTCGCCGATTTCGCCGCCTGGCGGACGCGGACCGGTCGCTGAGCGTGCCGCACCGGCCCGCTCCGTCCCGGCCCGCGCTCGGCAACGGGCCGGGACGCGTCGGATTCGGCTCGGGGGGACGCCATGGCGGCGGGGTTGCACGGGGGCGATGCGGCGCCGGAGATCGAGCGGCGGACGATCGCCAAGGTGTCGCGGCGTCTTCTGCCGCTGATCGTCCTGATCTACTTCGTCGCCTACATGGACCGGACGAATGTAGGCTTCGCCTCGTTCGGGCTGGACCGGGAATTCGGGTTCTCCGCCACGGTCTACGGCTGGGCGGCCGGCATCTTCTTCCTCGGCTACGTCATCTTCGAAGTGCCGAGCAACGTCCTGCTGGAGCGCGCCGGGGCGCGGTTCTGGATCGCCCGGATCATGGTCACCTGGGGGCTTGTGGCGGGCAGCATGGCCCTCATCACCGGCCCGGCGAGCTTCCTCGCCCTGCGCTTCCTGCTGGGCGTGGCCGAGGCCGGCTTCTTCCCCGGCGTGATCCTCTATTTCACCTACTGGTTCCCGAAGCGGTACCGGGCGCGCGTGGTCGCCGCGCTGTTCCTGGCGGTCCCGGGCTCGAACGCCCTCACCGCCGTGATCTCGGGGGCGCTGCTCCAGCTCGACGGGGCGCTCGGCCTGCACGGCTGGCAGTGGCTGTTCCTCCTCGAGGCGGCGCCCTCGATCCTGCTGGCCTTCGCGGTCCTGGCGCTGATGACCGACCGGCCCGAACAGGCGGCGTGGCTCACGGTCGAGGAGCGGCTGTGGCTGGAGGCGGAGCTCGCGGCGGAGCGGGACGGCACCGTCAGGACCCACGGGCACTTCACCCTGGGGCAGGTCCTCACCGACCGGCGCGTGCTGGCGCTGGGGGCGATCTACTTCAGTATCGGCACCGCCACCTACGGCATCACCTTCTTCCTGCCGCCGATCCTGAAGAGCCTGCACCTCACCGACTGGGAGACGGGCGTCGCCACGGCGGTGCCCTACGGCGTCGGCACCCTGGGCATGATCGCCTGGAGCTGGTCGTCGGACCGGCGCGACGAGCGCCGCTGGCACTTCGCGATCGCCGCCCTGGTCGCCGCCCTCGGCCTCTTCGCCTCCGGACCGGTGCTGGGCAGTCTCTGGGCGCTCACGGCGATGTCGGCGGCCACGCTCGGGCTCTACGGGAGCAAGCCCGCCTTCTGGGCGATGCCGGGGGAGTTCCTGGCCGGGCCCGCGGCCGCGGGAGGGATCGCGCTGATCAACGCGATCGGCAATCTCGGCGGCTTCGTCGGCCCCTACGTCCTGGGCTGGCTCAAGGATCACACCGGCACCTACGAGGCCGGCCTCTACTTCCTGGCGGCTTGCGCGCTCGTCTCCGCGGCGATCACGCTCGCCGCCGTCCGCCCGGCCGGGCCGAACGCGTGAGACCGGAGACAGAGCGATGACCGCGCGCAAGAAGACCCTGGACGACCTGCGCAGCCAGCGCTGGTTCGGCGCCACCGACCTGCGCAGCTTCGGCCACCGCTCGCGCATGCTGCAGATGGGCTACGAGCGGGCGGATTTCACCGGCAAGCCGATCGTCGGCATCATCAACACCTGGAGCGACATCAACCCCTGCCACCAGCATTTCCGCGAGCGCGTGGAGCACGTGAAGCGCGGCGTCTGGCAGGCGGGCGGCTTCCCGATCGAGCTGCCGGCGCTGTCGCTGTCCGAGAACTTCGTCAAGCCGACCACGATGCTCTACCGCAACCTCCTGGCCATGGAGGTGGAGGAGCTGCTGCGCCAGCATCCCGTGGACGGCGCGGTGCTGATGGGCGGCTGCGACAAGACCACGCCCGGCACCGTCATGGGCGGGATCTCCATGGACCTGCCGATGATCTTCCTGCCGGCCGGACCGATGATGCGCGGGCATTTCGGCGGCACGATCTTGGGCTCCGGCTCGGATGTCTGGAAGTACTGGGCCGAGAAGGAGGCCGGGAACATCACCACCCAGCAGTGGAACGACATGGAGGCGGGCATCGCCCGCTCCGCCGGGACCTGCATGACCATGGGCACGGCCTCGACCATGACGGCGATCACCGAGGCGCTGGGTCTGTCCCTGCCGGGCTCGGCCTCGATCCCGGCAGCGGACGCGGATCATCCGCGGATGGCCGGCGCCTGCGGCCGGCGGATCGTCGAGATGATCTGGGAGGACCTGAAGCCGTCCGACATCCTCGACCGCCGCTCGATCGACAACGCGCTGGTGGTCCACAACGCGCTCGCCGGCTCCACCAACGCGATGATCCACCTCGTGGCCATGGCAGGCCGGGCCGGCATCCCGGTCAAGCTCACCGAGTTCGACGAGTTCGCCCAGAGGGTGCCGGTGATCGCCAACCTCCGGCCGTCGGGTCAGTGGCTGATGGAGGATTTCCACATCGCGGGCGGCATCCGCGCCCTGATGGCGCGCCTGTCCCCCCTGCTCCACCTCGATGCCCGCTCGGTCACCGGCGGCACGGTCGGCGACGGGCTCGCCGGCATGAAGGTGTTCAACGACGACGTGATCCGGCCCCTCGACCGGCCGATCGTCGCCATGGGCGGGACCGCGATCCTCTACGGCAACCTCGCCCCGGACGGCTGCGTGATCAAGCCGCCGGCCGCCGACCCGCGCTTTCTGAACCATACCGGTCCCGCGCTGGTCTTCGACAGCTACGACGCGATGAACGCCGCGGTGAACGACCTCGACCTCGACGTCACCCCCGACCACGTGATGATCCTGCGCAATGCCGGGCCGATCGGCGGCCCCGGCATGCCCGAATGGGGCATGCTGCCGATCCCCAAGGTCCTGCTCCGGCAGGGCGTGCGCGACATGGTCCGGATCTCGGACGCGCGGATGAGCGGCACCAGCTACGGCGCCTGCATCCTGCACGTCGCGCCGGAATCCGCTGCGGGCGGCCCGCTCGCGGCGGTGCGCGACGGCGACCTCATCACCGTGGACGTGCCCGGGCGGCGGATCCACCTGCATCTCGACGACGCCGAGATCGCGGCGCGGGTGAAGGCGTTCCGGCCGCCGGACCGGGTCTATCCGCGCGGCTATAACTGGCTGTTCGCCCAGCACGTGCGGCAGGCGCACGAGGGGTGCGATTTCGACTTTCTGGAGGGCGCCGGGGGGATCCCGGAACCCGAGATTCACTGACCGGCCCGAGCCGTCGGCAACAGGCGGCGGGCCGCACCACAGGGAGGGACCATGGTCATGATCGCACGCAGGGGGCTGCTCGCCGGAGCGGCCCTGCTCGGCGCCGCGCGGGCGGCCGGAGCCGGCTGGGAGCCGTCGCAGCGGGTGCCCGACCCGGCCGTCGAGATCCTCGATCCGGCCTTCGCCAAGTACCGCCTCGCCTCGGCGACGGTGGAGCGGGTCGCCACCGGCTTCCGCTGGGCCGAGGGGCCGGTCTGGTTCGGCGACATGGGATCGCTGCTGTTCAGCGACGTGGTCAACGACCGGATCATGAAGTGGGAGGAGGCGTCGGGCGCGCTCTCGGTGTTCCGCAAGCCGTCGAACTACGCCAACGGCAACACCCGCGACCGGCAGGGCCGGCTGATCACCTGCCAGCACAGGACCCGCAGCGTCACCCGGACCGAGCATGACGGCAGCCTCACCACGCTGCTCGACCGGTTCGACGGCAAGCCGCTGAACTCGCCGAACGACGTCGTCTGCCATTCCGACGGAGCCGTGTGGTTCACCGATCCGGCCTTCGGGCCGAACCCGCACGAGGCGATGGCCGCGCCGGAACTGCCCGGCACCGTCTATCGGATCGACCCCAGGACGGGGCAGGCCAGCGTCGCGGTCGAGGGCGTGGCGGGTCCGAACGGGCTCTGCTTCTCGCCGGACGAGTCCAAGCTCTACGTCATCGAGGCGCGGGCGAAGCCGAACCGCCTGATCCGCGTCTACGACGTGGTCGAGAACGGCACCAAGACCGCGAACGGGCGGGTGTTCTACGACGCCGGCACCGGCACGCCGGACGGGTTCCGCGTCGACGTCGACGGCAATCTCTGGTGCGGCTGGGGGATGAGCGAGGCCGAGGACGGGGTCATCGTGCTCTCGCCGCAGGCCAAGCTGATCGGCCGGATCCGCCTGCCCGAGCGCTGCGCCAACCTGTGCTTCGGCGGCCTCAACCGCAACCTGCTGCTGATGACGGCCTCGCACTCGGTTTATGCGCTGTACGTGAATACGCGGGGCGCCGGGACCTGCTGAGGCTGGACGGCCGGTGGGGCCGCCGGGCCGTCCTCGCGGGCGGGGCGAGCAATCCAGGATAGCGCCACGCTGACCGATGTCGCGCTGCCCTGGGTCGCTTCGCTCCGCTCACGATGACGGCGGTGGCCCGCCCTACTCGGCCGCCTGCGGCAGGTACCGCGCCGGGTCGTAGTTCAGGATCGGCCCGAGCCAGCGCTCGACCTCGCGGACATCCATCCCCTTGCGGGCGGCGTAATCCTCGACCTGATCCCGCTCCACCTTGGCGACGCCGAAATAGTGCGCCTCCGGGTGGGCGATGTAGATCCCCGACACCGACGAGCCCGGCCACATGGCGTAGGACTCGGTGAGCTTCACGCCGATCCGGCTCTCGGCCTTGAGCAGGTCGAACAGAGTCGTCTTCTCGGTGTGGTCGGGCTGAGCCGGGTAGCCCGGGGCCGGGCGGATGCCGTCGTACTTCTCCAGCACCAGCTCATCGGGGCCGTAGGCCTCGTCGGCCGCGTAGCCCCAGAACTCCTTGCGCACCCGCTCGTGCATCCGCTCGGCGAAGGCCTCGGCGATGCGGTCGGCGAGCGCCTTCACGAGGATCGCCCGGTAATCGTCGTTCGCCCGCTCGAAGCGCTCGGCGATCCGCACCTCCTCCAGACCCGCCGTGACCACGAAGCCGCCGACATAATCGGCAATGCCGGTCTCGGCCGGCGCCACGAAGTCCGACAGGCAGGTGTTCGACCGCCCGTCGCGCTTCGAGAGCTGCTGGCGCAGGCCGTGGAAGGTGGCGAGCCGCTCCGACCGGCTCTCGCCGGTGTAGAGCGCGATGTCGTCGCCGACGCTGTTGGCCGGCCAGAAGCCGATCACCGCCTTCGGGTTGAACCAGCGCTCCTCCACGATCTGCTTCAGCATGCCTTGCGCGTCCTCGTAGAGGGCGCGGGCGGCCGGGCCCTGCTCCGGGTCGTCCAGGATCGCCGGGAAGCGGCCCTTGAACTCGTAGGTCTGCAGGAACGGCGTCCAGTCGATGTAGGGCACGAGGTCCGCGACCTCGTAGGAGCCGTAGACCCGGGTGCCGGTGAAGCTGGGCTTGGCCGGCTTGTAGGCCGACCAGTCGATCTTGAACGCGTTGGTCCGCGCCTTGGCGAGCGGGAGCCGCTGCTTGTCGGCCTCCGACCGCTTGTGGGCGTCGGCGACCTTGGCGTACTCGGCCCGGACCTTCTCGATCGTGGCGCTGCGGGTCTCTTTGGAGATCAGGCTCGAGACCACGCCGACCGCGCGGCTCGCGTCGGTGACGTAGACCGCCTGACCCTTGGCGTAGGCCGGGTGGATCTTCACCGCCGTGTGGACGCGGCTCGTGGTGGCGCCGCCGATCAGCAGCGGCACGTCGAGACCCTCGCGCTCCATCTCGCCCGCCACGTGGACCATCTCATCGAGCGACGGTGTGATCAGGCCGGACAGGCCGACGATGTCGACCTTCTCGGTCTTGGCGGTCTCCAGGATCTTGGCGGCCGGCACCATCACGCCGAGATCGATGATCTCGTAGTTGTTGCAGGCCAGCACGACGCCGACGATGTTCTTGCCGATGTCGTGGACGTCGCCCTTCACGGTGGCCATCAGCACCTTGCCGGCGGCCTGTCGCTTGCCGTCGCCGCCGTTGGCGCGCTTCTCCTCCTCCATGAACGGCTCGAGATAGGCGACCGCCTGCTTCATCACGCGGGCCGACTTCACGACTTGGGGCAGGAACATCTTTCCGGAGCCGAACAGGTCGCCGACCACGTTCATGCCGGCCATCAGCGGGCCCTCGATGACGTGGAGCGGGCGCTCGGCCTTCTGTCGCGCCTCCTCGGTGTCGGCCACGATGTACTCGGTGATGCCGTTGACCAGCGCGTGCTCGATGCGCTTCTCGACGGGCGCCTCGCGCCACGTCAGGTCGGCGGTCTTGGCCTGGGCCGAGGCGCCGGTCTTGAAGCGCTCGGCGGCCTCCAGCAGGCGCTCGGTGGAATCGTCGCGGCGGTTGAGGACCACGTCCTCGCACAGCTCGCGCAGCTCCGCCGGGATCTCGTCGTACACGGCGAGCTGGCCGGCATTGACGATGCCCATGTCCATGCCGGCCTTGATGCAGTGGAACAGGAACACCGCGTGCATCGCCTCGCGCACCGGCTCGTTGCCGCGGAACGCGAAGGACAGGTTCGAGACGCCGCCCGAGATATGGGCGTGCGGCAGGGTCTCGCGGATCGTGCGGGTCGCCTCGATGAAGGCCACGCCGTACGGGTTGTGTTCCTCGATACCGGTGGCGACGGCGAAGATGTTCGGATCGAAGATGATGTCCTCGGGCGGGAAGCCGACCTGCTCGGTCAGGATCCGGTAGGCCTTGGTGCAGATCTCGACCTTGCGCTCGTAGGAATCCGCCTGCCCCTGCTCGTCGAAGGCCATCACCACCACGGCGGCCCCGTAGGAGCGGCAGACCTTGGCGGCCTCGATGAACTTCTCCTCGCCCTCCTTCATCGAGATCGAGTTCACGATCGGCTTGCCCTGGATGCACTTCAGGCCGGCCTCGATCACCTCGAACTTCGAGGAATCGACCATCACGGGCACCCGGGCGATGTCGGGCTCGGCGGCGACGAGGTTCAGGAACTCGACCATCGCCTTCTGGGAGTCGAGCAGGCCCTCGTCCATGTTGACGTCGATCACCTGGGCGCCGGCTGCCACCTGATCGCGGGCGACGTCGAGCGCCGCCGCGTAGTCGCCGTTGGTGATGAGCTTGCGGAACTTGGCCGAGCCGGTGACGTTCGTGCGCTCGCCCACGTTCACGAAGGGGATTTCCGGCGTGAGCACGAAGGGCTCGAGGCCCGAGAGCCGCATCAGGCGCGGCACCTCGGGGATCGGCCGCGGCGCCTTGCCGGCGACGGCCTCCGCGATGGCGCGGATGTGGTCCGGGGTGGTGCCGCAGCAGCCGCCGACCATGTTGACGAGGCCGGATTCGGCGAACTCGCCGACCAGCTTGCCCATCGCCTCCGGACTCTCGTCGTAGAGGCCGAACTCGTTCGGCAGGCCGGCATTCGGGTAGGCGCAGACCAGGGTATCGCAGATCCGCGACAGCTCGGCGATGTGGCCGCGCATCTCGCGGGCACCGAGCGCGCAGTTGAGGCCGAAGGTCAGCGGCTCGGAATGGCGCAGGGAGTGCCAGAAGGCCGCCGGGGTCTGGCCCGACAGGGTGCGGCCCGAGAGATCCGTGATCGTGCCGGAGATCTGGATCGGCAGGCGGATGCCGGTCTCGTCGAAGACCTGCCACGCCGCCGCCACCGCCGCCTTGGCGTTCAGCGTGTCGAAGATCGTCTCGATCAGGATCAGCTCGGCGCCGCCGTCGATCAGGCCGCGGACCTGCTCGACATAGGCCTGCTTGACCTGATCGAAGGTCACGGCCCGGAAGCCCGGGTTGTTCACGTCCGGCGAGATCGACAAAGTCCGGTTCGTCGGGCCGATGGCGCCGGCCACGAAGCGGCGGCGGCCGTCCTTCTCCTCGGCGAGCTTGGCGGCCTCCCGGGCGAGCCGCGCCCCCTCGGTGTTCAGCTCGTGGATGATCGACTCCATGCCGTAATCGGCCTGGGCGATGGTGGTGCCCGAGAAGGTGTTGGTCTCGCAGACGTCGGCGCCGGCCAGGAAGTAGTCGAGGTGGATCTGCCGGATCGCGTCGGGCTGGGTCAGGATCAGGAGGTCGTTGTTGCCCTTCTGATCGTGGCCGTGATCCTTGAACCGGTCGCCGCGGAAATCCTCTTCCGAGAACTTCAGCCGCTGGATCACGGTGCCCATCGCCCCGTCGAGGACGAGGATCTTTTCCGCCGCGCGCTGGCGCAGGGCCTTCGCGATCTCGGTGCCGTCGACGGGGGCAAAATCGGTCATCGTGCGTCCTGTCAGATCACCTCGTCCCGAGGTGCCGGAGCGAAGCGGAGGCCTCGCAGGAGGCCGCCTGATATCTCGGTGTTCCCTGAAACCCTCCTTCAAGGCCGCTGCTGCGACACCTCAGGAGGGTGAAAAACTTCGTTCTATCAGACGCTTCCGTGCCATGGGCGCGGAAGCGTCCCCGTCTTTGTGAGCAAAGCGAAGCGATCCAGCTGCGCCACGCTCACGGAGGTCGCGCTGCCCTGGGTCGCTTCGCTGCGCGCGCGATGGCGGATCGGGATCGTCGAGCGCAGTCTCGAGAATCAAGCCGCCGCCTTCGCCGCCGCCAGCTTCGGCGCCTGGGCGCGCAGGCCGAGCAGGTGGCAGATCGCGTAGACCAGATCCGAGCGGTTCATCGAGTAGAAGTGGAAGTCGTTGACGCCCTCATCCACCAAGTCGAGCACCTGCTCAGCCGCCACCGCGGCGGCGACGAGGCGGCGGGTCTCCACGTCGTCCTCCAGCCCCTCGAACCGGGCGGCCAGCCAGTAGGGCACCGAGGCGCCGGTGCGGCGGGCGAAGTTCGCCGCCTGCTTGAAGTTCTGCACCGGCAGGATGCCCGGGATGATCGGGATGGTGATCCCGGCCGCCCGGACCTTCTCCAGGTAGCGCAGGTAGATCTCGTTCTCGAAGAAGAACTGGGTGATCGCCTGATCGGCCCCGGCATCGACCTTGGCCTTCAGGGCGTCGATGTCGGCGTCCAGCGAGGCCGCCTCGGGATGCTTCTCGGGGTAGGCCGAGACCGAGACCTTGAAGTCGCCGATCCGCTTGATCCCCTGCACCAGCTCGGCGGTCGAGGCGTAGCCTTCCGGATGGGGCCGGTAGGCGTGGCCGACGCCCTCGGCCGGGTCGCCGCGCAGGGCCACGATGTGGCGCACGCCCGCGTCCCAGTAGGACTGCACCACCGCGTCGATCTCGTCGCGGGAGGCGTCCACGCAGGTGAGGTGGGCGGCGGGCTTGAGGCCGGTCTCGCGGACCATCCGGGCGACCGTGTTGTGGGTGCGCTCGCGGGTCGAGCCACCGGCCCCGTAGGTCACCGAGACGAAGCTCGGCTGCAGCGGCGCGAGGCGCTCGATGGAGTTCCAGAGGATCTTCTCCATCTCGTCGGTCTTCGGCGGGAAGAACTCGATCGAGACGCGGATCGGGTGGTAGCCGTCGCGGCTGGCGCGGTGGGTGGAGCGGCGCATCGGGGTCTCGTCCTCTATGTCGGTCGGTTCAGACGAAGTCTGCGGAGTTCGGTGTCTCAGGCGACGGCGCGCTGAGGCTGTTCTGTGTCGGTCAGCCCGTCCTGGGCCAGCCCGTCCTGGGCCAGCCAGAGGGTGACGGTGAGCTGGCCGGACTCGCGCGGCGCCAGATCGCGGGTGGCGACCGTGGCGAGGCCGGCCTCGGCGAGCCAGCCGGAGACTTGGTCGGCCGAGAAGCCGAGGCGCCGGTGGGCCTGTCCGGTGCGCAGGAACTCCAGATCGTGCGGCGCGAAATCCACCACCAGCAGGCGGCCGCCCGGCGCCACGAGCCGCGCGGCGCCGCGGAGCGCCCGGGCCGGATCGTCGAGATAATGCAGCACCTGATGGACCACGACGAGGTCGAAACTCGCCCGCGCGAAGGGCGGCGCGTGAATGTCGCCCTGCCGCAGATCGACCCGCGCGAGGCCCTGGCGCTCCAGGTTGGCCCGGGCGACGGACAGCATGGCGTGGCTCGAATCGAGGCCGGTGGCCCGGCCGGCCCGGGGCGCCAGGAGGCCGAGCATCCGGCCGGTGCCGGTCCCGAGATCGATCAGGCTGCCGATCGGGCGGTCGCCCAGGGCGTCGAGCACCGCGGCCTCCACGATCGCCTCGGGCACGTGCAGGGAGCGCAGCTCGTCCCATTTGGGAGCCAGCCGGGCGAAGAAGGTCGTGGCCGCCTCGGCCCGCTGCGCCCGGACGGCGTCGAGCCGCGCGCGGTCCTCCGAGAGCGGCGGCGCGGTCCGGTCGAGCCCGGACAGCAGCGGGTCCGCCAGGCCGGCGCGGGCGTCGGACAGCCGGAAGAACGCCCAGGCCCCCTCGCGGTGGCGCTCGACCAGCCCTGCCTCCACCAGGAGCTTAAGGTGGCGGGAGATCCGCGGCTGGGACTGGCCGAGGATGTCGGTGAGGTCGGAGACCGACAGCTCACCCTCGACGAGGAGCGCCAGGATACGCAGGCGCGTCTCCTCCGCGGCCGCACGCAGGACGCCCAGGGCTTCCGGAAAGGGGATCGACCCCGCCTCTTGCCTGCGTTCGATAGACATAAAGATATGTTTATGTCCGTTTCGACGCGGACGCAAGCGCGATCTTGAACCGGCCTGAGGCGATCGTGCCGAGCCGATGAGACGGTAGCGCGGCGGCCGCGTTGACGGCAGGATCGATGGCAGGGCCGCGGACCGCGCGCCCGGGAGGCGCGCATGGCCGAGAGCCCGTTCCCGCAGATCACGCTGGTCCGCCACGGCGAGACCGCCTGGAGCCTGTCCGGTCAGCATACCGGGCGCAGCGACATCCCCCTGACGCCGGAGGGCGAGGAGGCGGCGCGCGCCCTCGCCCCGCGCCTGGCGGCCCGCGCCTACGCGGAGGTCTGGTCGAGCCCGTCGAGCCGGGCGGCCACGACCTGCGCGCTGGCGGGTTTCGGCGACCGCCGCATGATCGACCCGGATCTCGCGGAGTGGGATTACGGCGCCTACGAGGGCCGGACCACGAAGGCGATCCTGGCCGAGCGGCCGGACTGGCGCCTGTTCCGCGACGGCTGCCCCGGCGGCGAGACGGCGGCGGACGTCGGTGTCCGGGCGGACCGGGTCATCGCCCGGGCCCGCGCCCGCGACGCCGACCTGATCGTGTTCTCCAGCGCGCATGTCCTGCGCGTGCTCGCCGCGCGCTGGATCGGCCTGGAGGCGCGGGGCGGCGCGCTCCTCGTCCTCGGCACGGCGAGCGTCTCGGTCCTCGGCTACGAGCACGACCGGACCGAGCCCGTGCTGCGCGCCTGGAACGGGTAGGCGCTAGCGCAGCCAGTACCCGTCCGGCGCCAGCGCCTGGGGCATCGGCTCGCCGAGGGCGTGGTGGACGATGCGGTCCACGGCGCGGACCATGGCGTCGAGGGGCAGGTCGTTGGGCTCGGTGCCGAACGGTTCCTCCAGCTCGTCGCCGAGGGCGTCCAGGCCGAAGAACGTGTAGGCCACGAGCGCGACCACGATCGGGGTCGCCCAGCCGAGCGAGCCGGTGAGGCCCACCGGCAGGAGCAGGCAGTAGAGCCACGCGGTCCGGTACACGAGCAGCGTGTAGGCGAAGGGCAGCGGCGTGTTGGCGAGCCGCTCGCAGGCGGTGTGCACGCCCGACAGCGCCTCGATCCGGGCCTCGAGGATGCCGAACTGGATGTCGCTGAGCCGGCCCGCGCGCGTCAGCGCGGCGAGGTCGCGGGTGATGGCGGCCAGGACCGAGTCGGTGGGGTTCGGACCGGACAGGTCCGAACCCGGGCTGGTCCGGTCGACGGCGGCGGCCTCGTCCAGGTCGCGCAGGCGGGCGTGGAGGCCGTGCGCGAAGGCCGACAGGCGCCGGAGCTGGAGCGCGGCCTCCCGCTCGGGCAGCAGGGCCGGGAGGGAGCGAGCGAGGTTGCGCACCTCGCCGATCAGGTTGCCCCAGTGCTTCCGGGCCTCCCACCAGCGCTCGTAGCAGGCGTTGTTGCGGAAGCTCAGGAAGATCGAGAGGGCGAGCCCGACCACGGTGAACGGCGTCACACCGGCGCTGATCGGGAACAGCGCGGGCCAGCGCGACTCCGCCCACACCACCGCGCACGAGACCGCGATGATCCCGGCGAGCTTGGGCGCCACCCGCGGCAGGATCGAGCCGCGCAGGGTGAACAGCAGGGTCAGCAGGCTGGGCCGGGTGCGGACGATCATCGGGACTTCGGCGATGCGGTGCCGCCGTCCTGCCCTGCCCCCTCCGGACCCGCAAGCGACGTCTCCGTGAGCTCGGCAGTTCCATCGGGCTCGGGCAAGCCTCGGGCAAGCGTCGGGCAAGCGTCGGGCAAGCCTCGGGCCGCTCTCAGCCGGCCTCCGCCTCCCACAGCCACGCCGCCCCGCGCACGCCCGAAGCGTCGCCGTGCAGGCTCGCCCGCACGGGCGTGTCGAAGGCGTCGGAGAAGACGTGGGGGGCGATCGCCGCCGGCAGGCCCGCGATCAGCTCCGGGATGCGCGACAGGCCGCCGCCGATCACGATCACGTCCGGGTCGAGGAGGTTCACCACCTGAGCGGCCGCGCGCCCGAGCCGCTCGAGATGGACGGCGAGCGTCTCCCGTGCCGCCGGGCTTCCGGCCCGGGCCGCGGTGACGATCGCCTCGGCGGCGAGGCTGCCGCCGTGCCGCCGCGCGTGGTCCGCCGCCAGGCCGGGACCGGACAGCCAGGTCTCGACGCAGCCCCGGCGACCGCAGTAGCAGGCGGCGCCCGGCCGCTCGTCGTCGCGGGGCGTCGGCAGCGGGCCGTGGCCCCACTCACCCGCGATGCCGTTGCGGCCCGTGAGCACCCGACCGTCGAGGGCGATGCCGGACCCGACGCCGGTCCCCAGGATCACCGCCCAGACCACGCTGGCCCCGGCCCCGGCGCCGTCGATCGCCTCCGACACCGCCAGGCAATTGGCGTCGTTCTCGATCCGCAGCGGGCGCTCCAGCCGCGCGCCGAGATCGGCCGCGAACGGGTGTCCGTTGAGCCAGTGCGAGTTGGCGTTGCGCACGAGGCCCGTCGCCGGGGACAGGCTCCCCGGCATGCCGATGCCGACGCTGCAGGGCGCGCCGGCCTCGGCCTCGAGACGCAGGACGAGGTCGGCCACGGCCTCGACGGTGGCCCGGTAGGCGCCGCGCGGGGCGGGCATCCGCGCCTCGGCCAGGGTCGTCCCGTCCCGGCTGAGCACGATCCCGGCGATCTTGGTGCCGCCGAGATCGATGCCGAGGCGCGGGCGACCCGCGTTCTCCGCCGCGGGCGATCCCATCACTCGGCGGCGGCGACCTTGCTGTCGGTGCCCATCGGCTGCGGCGCCTCGTCGGCGATGTGGGTGCCGATGGCGACCGGGTGGGCCATCACCTCGTTGAGCTTGGCGACGTCGAGCTCGCCCTCCCAGCGGCTGACCACCACGCAGGCGACGCCGTTGCCCACGAGGTTGGTGAGCGCGCGGCACTCGGACATGAACTTGTCGATGCCGAGGACCAGGGTCATGGCGGCGACCGGGACCGGGCTGTTGGGGATCGCCGAGAGCGTCGCCGCCAGGGTGATGAAGCCCGCGCCGGTGACGCCCGAGGCGCCCTTCGAGGTCAGCATCGCCACCAGGATGATGGTCGCGTACTGGCTGATCGACAGGTCCACGCCCACGGCCTGCGCGAGGAACAGCGTCGCCAGCGTCATGTAGATGTTGGTGCCGTCGAGGTTGAACGAGTAGCCGGTCGGCACCACGAGGCCCACGACCGAGTCCGAGGCGCCGAGGCGGCGCATCTTGGTCATGAGCTGCGGCAGCACCGTCTCGGAGGACGACGTGCCGACCACGATCAGCAACTCGTCCTTGATGTAGGCGAGGAAGCGCAGGATCGAGAAGCCCGCCACCCGGGCGATCGCCCCGAGCACCACGAGCACGAACAGCAGCGCCGTGATGTAGAAGGTGCCGACGAGCCACGCGAGGTCGTAGACCTTCTGGATCCCGTACTCGCCGATCGTGAACGCCATGGCGCCGAAGGCGCCGACGGGGGCGAGCTTCACGACGATGCCGATGATCCGGAAGAAGATCTGGCCGGCCGTGTCGATCGCGTGGTTCACCGAGGCCGCCCGATCGCCGAGATTCGTCACCACGACGCCGGTGAGGATCGAGATCAGCAGCACCTGCAGCAGGTCGCCGGTGGCGAAGGGGTCGAGGAAGCTCTTCGGGATGATCGCCAGGATGTGGGCGACCGTGGAATCGGCCGCCGCCTTGCTGGCGTAGGTCGCGACCTTGCTGGCATCGAGCTTCGACGGGTCGGCGTTGAAGCCGGCGCCGGGCCGGATCACCTCACCGACGATGACGCCGATCAGCAGCGCGATGGTGGACACGACCTCGAAGTAGACCAGCGCCTTCAGGCCGACGCGGCCGACCTTCTTCAGGTCGCCGATCGACGCGATGCCGTGGACGATCGTGCAGAAGATGATCGGCGCGATCATCATCTTGATCAGGCCGATGAAGGCGTCGCCGAGCCACTTCATCGACTTGCCGGTGGCCGGGTCGTACCAGCCGAGCAGCACGCCGAGCGCGATGGCGATCAGCACCTGGATGTAGAGCACCTTGTACCAGGGCTCGCGGGGCGCTGCGGCGGGAGCCGTCGCCTGGATTGCCTGTGCCATGTCCATCCCGTGCGACGACCGCGCACCCTCCCGATTTGCCGGCACGCTAGCGATTATCACCCGGCGCCTCAACGGCTGCACGCTTATCGGCCCGGAACCATCCGTGACAAAAACCTGTCAGTCCCGGGCGAAGACTTTGCGTGTCCGGCAGAGCCGCGGACCCGCGAAAGCAGACGGGCCGCAGCGCGGTCTGCGCTGCGGCCCGGCCGTGTCTCGCGTCGTTGCGCCGCGGGGCGCGCCGCGCGTCAGGTCTGCTGCTGGGTCCGGCGGGGGCGGACGGTCCAGCGCTCGAACATCGAGGCGGGATCATCGCTCTTCCCGTCCTTGTTCTCGGCGGCGGGATCGGGCTGCTGGTGGATCGCCGCGCCGAGCGCCTGCGACAGGCTCTCGATGACGTCGTCGATGCGGGCATCCCCGTGCAGGGCGTCGCCGGTGCCGCCCTGCGGGGCGGGCGTCTCGGCGGCCGGCGCGGCGTGCGCGGCCGCTTCCGGCGCGGGCTCCGGCTGCGGCTCGGGCTCGGGGTGATGCTCCGGGGCCGGCTCGGGCGGGCGCGGGGCGGAGGCGGCGGGCTCCGGAGCCGGCGGCGGGGCCGCGACGACCGGCGCTGCGGCGGCCGGAGCCGCCGGGGCCGCGGCCCGGCGCATGGCGCCCATCGCGCCCTCGTCGGACTCGGTGGTCCGGCTGCTGCTGCCGTAGCGGCCGAAGCCGAACCGGGGCTCGATCAGGTCCAGCACCGCGTCCAGCGCGGCGTTGCTCAGCGCCACCTCCTCGGCGGCCGGCACGCCCTGGATGGCCAGCGCCGCCCGCTCGAAGGCCGGCTCGTTGCTGACCTCGCGGCCGAACCAGCTCGGGGCATGGAAGCCGGCGGCCTCGCCGTCATTGTCGAAGGCGACGCTGATCAGGTCCAGGCTGCCGGGGGTGACGTAGCGGTCGATGGCGATCTCGCGCCCGCCGGCATTCAGGGTGGTGCGGTCGTAGGCGGCCTTGCCGGGGCAGACGTCCAGCAGGGCGTCGCCGTGGGCACGCGGGACGTCGGTGCGCTCCTCGACCGGGATGCCGTCCGGCCCCTTGTTCACCAGGACCAGCTGGCAGACCTGGCCGTCGACGCGCACGTACGAGGCGCGGCCGCCCTGGGGCGCGAAGTGACCCTCGGTGATCCGGGCGCCGCCCCGCTCCTTGCGGATCAGGCGGACCAGGGACGGTGCGACCAGAAATCGGCGAACGGTGCTCATGAACTCAAAACCCCTCCCGCTTGGTCGGCGGTGCGCCGATCCGGCGGACAGCCCTCAGCGCCGCCGGGCCGCACGGAAGGGGGCACGTGGAGCCGACCCGCACGGCGTATAAGCTGACTGCCACGCCGTATTCGTCAGAGCCTGACCGCTTCCGTCGCCAATCACCGGACAGCGACAACCTGAGACTATAGAGCGCTAAGCAAAAACGCGACGAAATCAAGACCGGATCGGGTCGAGGATCCGGCCACGGCGCTGCCTGTCCCCGATATCCCGGCTTTCGCGCCCGGTTTCCGAACCCAGGTTAGCGGGACGCGCGACTCATTCAGCCGGCTCGAAATTCATCGCCGCGCCGTTCATGCAGTAGCGCAGGCCGGTCGGCGCCGGGCCGTCGTCGAAGACGTGGCCGAGGTGGCCCTGGCAGCGGGCGCAGTGCACCTCGGTGCGGACCATCCAGTGGCTGCGGTCCACCGTCGTCCCGACGGCGCCGTCGATCGGCTCGAAGAAGCTCGGCCAGCCGGTCCCGGACTCGAACTTGGTGCCCTGCTCGAACAGCGGCTGCCCGCAGCCGGCGCAGGTGAAGGTCCCGGCCCGCTTCTCGGCGAGCAGGCAGCTCGTTCCGGCCCGCTCGGTGCCGTGCTCGCGCAGGACCCGGTACTGCTCCGGCGTCAGCGCCGAGCGCCACTCGGCGTCGCTGCGGGTCTCCGGGCTGGTGGTCGGCGTGTCGGCCATGGCGATCTCCCTTTTCTTTCGCCACGCAATATAGGGAACGCGGGCCGTCTCCGGCAGTCCCGGAGGATGCCGCAGGCGTCCCGGGGACCGGAGACGCCGCGTTCAGGCGGCGGCGCCGACGGTGTCGGCCATCCGCGCCCGGCGCGCGCCCATCGGCAGCGGCGCGCCCGTTGTGGTGTCGCGGGCGGTCTGGTGCTCCAGCTCGGCGTTGATCTCGCCCCCGAGCAGCACGATCGTCGACGAGATCCAGATCCACGTCATGAAGCCGATCACGGCCCCCAGCGAGCCGTAGGTCTCATTGTAGGTGCCGAAATTGGCGACGTACCAGGAAAACAGGAGCGAGGCGGCGAGCCAGAGCAGGCCCGCGACGACGCTGCCGACCCCGACCCAGCGCCAGCGGGCATGTTCCCGGCTCGGCCCGAACCGGTAGAGCACCGACAGGCCGCCGAGGAGGACGATCAGGATCGCCGGCCAGCGCAGGGCCGCGAGCAGCCACGCGGTCGAGCCGAGCCCCAGGAAGTTCAGCACCACCGGCACGACCACGATCACGTTGAGCGCGACGATGATGAACAGCAGGGCGCCGACCGTGAAGGTGAGCGACCGGAGGTTGAGCCAGAAGAAGTTCCGCTTCTCCTCCTCCTCGTAGACGACGTTCAGCGCGTCGAACATCGCCTTCATGGCCGCGTTGGCGCTCCAGATCGACAGGAGCAGGCTGGAGAAGAACGTGATGCTGAGGGAGCCGCTGCCCTTGGCGGCGATGCGCTTGACCTGGTCGCCGATGAGTTCGACCGCGCCGGACGGCAGGACCGCGTGCAGCTGGGCGAGGTGATCGTTGATGACGGTCACGTCGGCGAACAGGCCGTAGCAGGAGACCAGCGCGGCGATGGCGGGGAACAGCGACAGCAGCGTGTAGAAGGTCACGCCGGCGGCGACCGCCAGGACCCGGTCCTTGTTGAATTCCAGGTAGACCCGGACGGCGATGTCCTTCCAGCCGGACCGCGTCATCTCGGCGGGGCTGTCGGCGGCGCGACCGCGCTCGGGCTGGGTCGCGGCGGTGAGCTGCGCGGCGCGCCCGGAGATCGAGCGCGCGCCCGCGGCCACGCCCTTCCGCAGGCCCGCGTCGTTGCAGGGCGGGTCGCGGTCGGCCGGCGGCTCGTCGGCGGGAAGAACCGCGGGCACGCCGCGCCGCGCCGGCGCCGCCGCGAGGGCGACCAGCGCCGAGCCGAGCATCAGGATCCAGAGGATCGAGCCGGTCTCGGAGGAGGCGGTCGAACGCGACGGTGACGGGGGCATGGGTCGGAGCCAGTGCGCGGAACTGCCGCGCTCGGGACTCCCAACGTCGTCGTGCCGCGGCCGTTCCGCGCGTCGCACGGGGACGCCGCAGCCCTTCGCGCGTTGTGCTCGTCATGCGCGATCAGCCCCGTCTCGGATTCTGCTGCAAGTTCGTCCTGGACGAGCCTCCCGGCACACACGCCACCCTCAAGGCGGAGCGCGAGGCCACGCTGCACATGAACCTCACCAGCGTGACGATGGCCTATCTCACCAAGCTGGAGCCCGCCGCCCGGCGGGCGAAGCTCGCCGGCCTCGTCGCCCACAACCTCGACGCCCTCGCCCGCCAGATCGCCTGGGTCGGGGCCCGGCCGCCGCTGGAGCGCCTCCTGCGCATGGCGAGCAACGTCCTGCCGGGCTACACCCACCCGATCGCGCAGGCGCTCTACGCCGAGCCCGAGATGGCGGCGCTCGTCGAGCGCGGCCTCGCCGAGGCCGGGGCGCTGGCCCGCCGGCTCGGGGTGCGCCTGAGCTTCCACCCGGGACCGTTCTGCCTGCTGGCGAGCCGCAACCCGGCGGCGATCGCCAACGGCCTGTCCGAGCTCGACTACCACGCCGAGATCTTCGACCGGATGGGCTACGGCGGCGGCTGGCACCCGCACGGCGCCCACATCAACATCCATGTCGGCGCGGGCGATCCCGGGGTCGAGGGCTTCCGCGAGACCCTGCCCCGGGCGAGCCGGGTGGCGCGCGACCTCGTGACGGTGGAGAACGACGAGAACGTCTTCGGCCTCGACGCGGTGCTGCGGCTCGCCGACACCGTGCCGGTCGTGCTCGACCTGCACCACCACTGGGTCGAGAGCGGCGGCGAATATCTCGAGCCGGACGATCCCCGGATCGCCCGGGTGACGGAGTCCTGGCGCGGCGTCCGGCCCGTGGCCCACATCAGCGTGTCGCGCGAGGCGGTCTCCGCCGCCTGCGATCCGGACTCCCTGCCCGACTTCCCGGCCCTGCGCGCGGCCGGCCACGCGGTCCGGGATCTTGCGGCCCATTCCGACATGATGTGGAACCGGGCGGTGAACGACCTCGTCGCCCGGCACCTCGCCTGGGCGGATTTCGAGATCGAGGCCAAGGCGAAGAACTGTGCCTCCGTGCAGATCGCCCGTCACATCCTGGCGCTCGAGGCGGCCGCGCCGATCGCGGCCGAGTGACGGGACGGTCTCGACGCGTCCGCCGGTCCGCACTAGGCATCCCGGTATGAAGACCGCCGATTGCGACATCCTCATCGTCCCGGGGCTCGGGGGCTCCGAGGAGGACCATTGGCAGGCCCGCTGGGCGGGCCGCCTCGCCACCGCGCGCGTGGTCGAGCAGGACCAGTGGCACGCCCCGACCCCGGAGGCGTGGTGCGGGCGCATCGCCGAGGCGGTCGCGGCGGCGACCCGCCCGGTCATCCTGATCGCCCACAGCCTCGGCGTGGTGGCCTGCGTCGAGGCGGTCCCGCTTTTCCCCGCGGGGGTGGTGCGCGGCGCCCTCCTGGTGGCGCTCCCGGATGTCGAGGAGGCGCCGGACCTGCCCGACTCGGTCCGGACCTTCGCGCCGGTGCCGCGCGAGCCCCTGCCCTTCCCGTCCCTGCTGGTCGCCAGCCGCACCGACCCGTACTGCCGCTACGAGCGGGCGGACGACTTCGCCCATGCCTGGGGCGCGCTCACGGTCGACGCGGGCGAGTCCGGCCACCTCAACGTGGCGAGCGGGCACGGGCCCTGGCCCGAGGGGCTGATGCGGCTCGCCGGGTTCCTGAAGGGGCTGTGAGCCTGCGAGCGCCGCCGCGCGCGTGAGGACGGTCGGTGTCCCCGCGGCCGGGGTGAACCGGTGGGGCCGCATTAACGCGCTGTTTACCACCGCCCTCTTCAGTGGCGGCACGGGCGGTCCTTCGTCCCGAAGCCGCCCCTGGAGAGCACCGTGACGCGCAAAGAGCTTCTGGAACGACTCGAAGCGGTGCAGACCGCCCTCGGCCCCCGGGCCCAGAGCAACTTCAACAGCTCGCTGTTCAACGACGTGACGCTGCTCAAGCGGATCGAGGCCTTCGAGGCCAAGCTCGGCGAGCCCGAGAAGCCGAAGACCGCCGACTACACCGGCAACATGTTCTCGCGCATCGCCAACCGCCGCGCCGCCGCGGGCGCCAAGTAGCCCGCCACTATTTCGGCTCGGCCTCGGCCGAGCGCAGCAGCTCGCCGGCGACGTCGGCGAGCCGCGGCGGGGCCTCCCGCACGAACGGCAGCGGCCGGCAGACGTTCAGCGCCGCGAGCCCGAACCGGGCGGTCATCAGCCCGTTGAGCACGCCCTCCCCCAGCTTGGCGGAGACCCGGGCGGCGATCCCGAGACCCAGCACCTGCTGCATCACGCTCTCGCCCACCGCCATCCCGCCGGTGACCGTGAGGTGCGCGAGCGCCGCGCGCCCCAGCCGCAGGAAGCCCAGGAAGCCCGGCCGGCCGCCGTAGATCGCGGCGATCCGGCGCAGCAGCCGCACCGCCGCGAACACCACGAAGGCCACGTCCACGATCGCCCGCGGGCTGAGCGCCGTCACCGCCGAGACCTGCTTGGCCGTTGTCGCGATGGCGTTGCGCGCCTGCCTGTCGAGCCCGGCCAGCAGCTCGTGCTCGGCGAGGCCGATCCGGTCGTCGACGTCGAGGATCGCGTCGGCGGCCGCGTCGATCCGGGCGCGGCCCGCCGCCAGGGCGTCGCGGTCCGCGTAGAAGGTCGAGAGCGCCTGGACCACCGCCTGCGCGCCGGTGTGGTCGCGGGTCGCGAGGGCGTCCAGCGCCGACTGGCGCAGCCGCTCGATCTTGCGCTCCCGCCGCAGGCCGGCGAGTTCCCGCACCACGATCGCCAGCAGCGCGAGCGCCGCGAGGCTGAGCAGCGCCAGGGCCACCCAGCCGAGCCAGGGGGCGGCCTGGAACAGGTCGCTGATCATCCGCTCGACCGACAGGCCGACGCCCAGGGAGACGAGGCCGCCGACCGCCGAGAGGAACAGGGCGCCCCAGGGCGAGCGCCGCCGCGGCGCCACCGGCACGGCGACGCCGTCCGCGGCGTCGACGATCTCGAAAGGCTCCTCCACGATCCGGGCCTGCGGCGGCCGGGGGCCGAGCGGCGTCGTGGTCACGCTCGGCGCGGCGGCCGGCTCGGGATTGATCCGGAAGGCGCGGGGTTTCTGGCCGGAGGTCATGGTCGCGGGCTCCGCATCGCACACATCGTCACGCCAGCCGGTCGCCGATCAGGAACTGCATCGCCCGGTCGAGCCGGATCTGCGGCAGGTGCCCGGGGCGGCCGAACCCGTCGGGCCGCACCAGCGGCGGCCGGAAGCGCGGGAAGCGCAGCGAGCCCGGCTCGACCGCACCCTCCAGCACCGCCTCGGCACGGGCGGGCAGCTCGCCCGGGAAAATCGCGGCCTCGCTGTCGCCGTCGAAGACCTCGTCGCCCACCACCTCGCCGGCCTCCGGGGTGCCGGCCACCGCCCGCAGCGTCTCCGACCCGTCGAGGACGGTGGTCTCGCGGGTGGCGCGCACGGAGGCCAGCGCCACGGTGCCGACCCGGGCGCCCGCGGCCTCGGTCCGCCGCATGGCCCGCGACACGAGCAGCCGCAGCAGCGCGTCGAGCCGGTCGTGGCTCGTCTGGTGGAGGTGGTCGGCCTTGGTGGCGGCGAACAGGACCCGGTCGGCCCGGGGGGCGAACAGCCGCGACAGCACCGTGTTGCGGCCGATGTTGAGGCTGAGCAGCACCGCGTCCAGCGCCTCCTCCAGCTCCGCCAGGGCGGTCGGGCCGGCATCGACCGCCGACAGGACGTCCACCAGCACGATCTGCCGGTCGACTCGCTGGAAATGGTCGCGGAAGAACGGCGTCACGACCTTGGCCTTGTAGGCCTCGAAGCGCCGCTCCATCAGCCCGGCGAGGCTGTCGGGGGCGATCGTCTCGGTGAGCCGGTCGAGGGGCGCGAAGGTGAGCGCCGGCGAGCCCGCGAGGTCGCCCGGCATCAGGAACCGGCCCGGGGGCGTCGTCGCCACGGCTTCCGGGCCGGCGCGCAGGCCCGCGAGGTAGGTCTTGAAGGCGTCGCTCGCCCGCTCGGCCGCGACCTCGTCGAGGGGGCCGTTCGGGTCGAAGCCCTTGAGCGCCTCGAGCCAGGGCGCCGCCACGGCGGCGCGGCCGGGTCGGCGCGTGCCGCCGATCGTGGCCCGGGACCACGCGGTGTAGCTGGTCTCGATCAGCGCGAGGTCGAGGAGCCACTCGCCCGGGTAGTCGACCACGTCGAGCATCAGGGTCGCGGGGCCGGAGCGCCAGCCGGCGGCGCGCTCGTAGGCGATCTCCAGGCGGAACTGGCTGATCCGGTCGGTGGAGCGCGGCCACCGCCGCGCCTCGGTGAGGGTCGCGAAATGCTCCTCGAACGGGAAGCGCGGCACGTCGTCGTCGGGCTGGGGCACCAGCTTGGCCCGGCGCAGGCGGCCCTCCTGCGCGGGCGCGAAGGCCGGCAGTGCGTGCGTCTCCACGAGGTGGTGGATCAGCGCCGTGGTGAACACGGTCTTGCCCGACCGCGCGAGCCCGGTCACGCCCAGTCGCAGCGTCGGCTGGACCAGCAGGTCGTGCGAGGCTTCGGCGAAGGCTTTGACGGCCGAGCCGGCACGCGCGGCAAGGTCGATCAGGGGCACGGGCGGGCTCGGGGTGAGGGGAACGGGCCGGGCAGAGGTGGCGCGGCCGGGGCCGAACCGCAAGGCTTGCCGCCCGGGAAGGCTCCCCTAGGGCGGCGCGGTGCTGGCGGACGGCGTGAGCGGCCTCAGCCGGGCGATCGCCCCGGCCACGAGGTCCGGGCCGGCCCGCAGCGTGCCGAGTTCCACCGCCGACATCGCCAGCATCACGGGCGCCAAGTTGGCGCGCGGCGCGCCGTCCGGCCCGAACAGGTCGAGGTCGTCGCCGGGCTTCAGGCCGACGCTGGCGCTGATCCGGTTGGCGTAGGCCTGGATCCGGACCTCGTCGCCGGTGCAGAGCGGGGCCGGCAGGCGCAGGTCGAGCACCGGCAGGCCGGCCGCGATCGCGGGCAGAAGCGCGGATTCGGCCACCATCCGCTCGGCGCTCGGGACGCGGCCCGGCTTCCGGTCGAGGAGTGCGGACGGGTCGGCGACGCTCCCGGCCGGGCGGCCGCTGGAGGCGGAGATCCCGGCGGCGATGTCGGGAACCGGCTGCAGCATCGCCACCCGCGGTATGGCGGCCGGGCGCCTGCTCGGGCGGCCGGCCATCCGGGCGAGCGGCGACCAGGGCTGCACCCGCAGGGCTGCCCGGCCGCGCGGCGCGCCGCCGGGGCGGTGCGCGGCGAGGTAGCGGGCGCGCAGGGTCCGCCCGAGCCCCCGGGGCGCGAGGGCCGCCGAGACGGCGGGCGTCGCCACCGCCCGGCCCGGCCGCGCGGGCGCGGCGCCGACGCGGCACTCGGCCGGCGCCCAGCGGCGCACGATGGCCAGCGCCGTGCGGCGGCCGTAATCCCGGTAGTAGCGCCGCAGCAGGCTCGCGGCGGCGTCGGCGCCGTCGTCGAGGGTGGCGAAGGCGGTGTGGCCCTCCCCGTCGGCGCCGATCTCACCGGGCCAGCGGGCGGACTTGATGCACCAGCCGTTGTTGAGCCGCACGCAGCGGGCGACGTAGGGCGGGTCGTCGGCCAGCGAGGCCGTGACCGCCAGCGCCCGCGGCGTCAGCTGCGCGCCGGTCTGGGCGTGCCAGTTGGACACGGAGCGGGTCGCGGGATCGAAGCGCGGGGGCCGTCCGTCCGCCGGGGCGGTGGCCGCCGCCGGAAGCGGCAGGGCGCGCGCGAGGGCGTCCGCGCCGGCCTCGGCGTGCGGCACCAGGGCCGTGACCAGGATCAGCGCGTTCAGCAGCACGCGGACGAACCTTCGCGGCGGACGGACTGGAGACGGCCGCGCGTCACGGGTTCAGAACCTTGAGCGCGGCCTCGTGCAGCCGCGGGTCGCCGGCCGCGATCACGCGGCCGCCGCCGGCGGCGGAGCCGCCGTCCCAGGCCGTGACCCGTCCCCGGCCCCCTCGACGATCGGGATCAGCGCGACGATGTCGTAGGGCTTCAGACCGGCCTCGACCACGAGGTCGATCTGGCCGGCCGCCAGCATGCAGTAGGCGTAGCAATCGGCGCCGTAGCGGGACATCCGCACCTGGCCTTCCAGTGCCCGGAAGCGCTCGGCCTCGTCTCCGGCCGCGAACAGGCGGGGATCCGTCGTGGCCAGGATGGCCTGGGCGAGGTCTCCGCAGCGGCGGGTGCGCAGGGTCCGCTCGCCCGCCGGCGCGCGGAGCTTGGCGCTGCGCCCGTCCCCGGTGAACCGCTCCGCGAGGTAGGGCTGGTGCATCATCCCCCGCACCGGCACGCCGTTGCGGGTCAGCCCGATCAGGGTGCCCCAGGTCGGCAGGCCGCCGATGAAGGCGCGGGTGCCGTCGATCGGGTCGAGGACCCAGACGCACTCGGCGTCGGTGCGCTCCGCGCCGAACTCCTCGCCGAGGATGCCGTGGCCCGGGAAGGTCTGGCCGATCATCGCCCGGAGGACGACCTCGGCGGCCCGGTCGGCCTCGGTGACCGGATCGAACGGCGCCCCGCCGCGGGCCTTGTCGTCCAGGCCGAACTGGGCGCGGAAGAACGGCAGGATCGCCTTCCCGGACGCGTCCGCGAGGTCGTCCATGAACCGGCCGAGTTCGACGACGCTCATCCGTTCCGTCCCCTGTTCCGCCCGAAGGCCGCGCGGCCAACCGGCCCGTTCCGACGAAACCGGCGCGCGCCCCTGCCCGTCAAGCCCTCGCCCCCGCGCATCCTCGGCTCACGCTCTGGCCGGCGCGGGCAGCCCCGCCGTTTCGCCGCAGGCGTCCGGGGCGCTCTCCGCGGCGCCGTCCGACCCGCCCTCCGGCGCGTCAGCCGCCGCCGCGTCCTCCTGCGCGGCCGCCAGGATAGCCTCGACCGCCTCGCGCAGCGATCCCACCTGCGCGTCGGCCTCGGCGGCGCCCCCCGGCCCGCCGGCGAGGCGGTTCGCCCCACCGTCCTGGGCGAGCCACAGGCCGAGCAGGACCGGCACGCCGGGGACCCGGCCCCTCAGCCGGCGGATCAGGCGGCGCAGGTGGGTCGGCTCGCCGTCGAGCGCCAGGGAGACCACGCAGGCGATGCGCGCCGGCCCGGCCTCGAACCGGCCGATCCGCACGGAGGCCGTCTCGGCGAAGGGGACCGTGCGGACGCCGAGGCCGCGCTTCTCCAGGATCTGCGCGAGGATCGCGGCCGCGGCCTCGTCCAGGAAGCCGCGCCCGGCCACGCACAGCACCGCGCCCTCGCGCGTCCAGGCGGCGGGCAGCGCCTCTGGGGCGGGTCCCATCGGGAGCGGGCTGCAAGCGCTCTCCTCGCCCTCGCCCGTCGCCCCCGTGACGGCGTCGCTCCGGTCGGAGAGGTCGGCGACCAGCTCGGTGAGCGCGGCCCGCATCGCGCCCTTCTGCTGCGCCGTCAGCACCCCGCGGGCCGCGTCGCGGGCGGCGAGTTCCAGCGCCTTGAGCACGACCTCGTCGTAGTAGGAGGAGAGCGAGCACTGCTGCAGGATCAACTCGGCATGGCCCAGCACCTCCTCGGAATCGCCCGCCAGGATGCGCTGGTAGAAGTTCTGGACGGGCGTCAGCGCCGGCCGGTCGCCGAACAGCACGTCCAGGAACTCCAGGTGCTCGACGTAGCGGCCGAGCACCACGAGGCAGACGGTCAGCGGCGTCGAGAGCAGCAGCCCGACCGGCCCCCAGAGCCACGTCCAGAACAGGGCGGAGACCAGGACCGCGAAGGGCGAGAGGCCGGTGGACTGCCCGTAGAAGATCGGCTCGAACACCTGACCGGTCAGCGGCTCCAGGACGATGAACAGGATCGCCACCGCGATCATCATGTTCCAGCCGGGATCGACCGCGGCGGCGAGCGCCATCGGCAGGATCGCCGACAGGACCGCCCCGAGATACGGCACGAAGCGCATCAGGGCCGCGAAGATCGCCCAGAGCACCGGATTCGGCACGCCGATGATGTAGAGGCCGATGCCGATGACCACGCCGAAGGCGGCGTTGAGGGCCAGCTGCACCACGAAGTAGCGGCTCAGGCGCTTGGCCGCGTCGTCGATGGCCACGGTGGTCCGGTGCAGGTCGCTCGATCCGGCCAGCCGGATCATGCGGTCGCGCAGGTCCTCGCGCTGCATCAGCACGAACAGCAGCACCACGAAGACGATGCCGACCGTGGCCAGGGGATGCATCACCGGCGTGAGCACGGTCGAGAGCATCTCCAGGGAGCCCGGCGGGGTCGTGGCGACCTCGACGAGGACGGGCTTCGGCGCGGCCTGGGTCGGCTCGGGGCCCGGTGACGGTGTCGAGGGCGGTGTCGAGGGCGGTGTGGCGGATTGCTGGGCGGCCGACTGCGTCTCCGGGCTGCCGGCTTCCTTCGCGCCGTGGAGCGCCCGCCCGATATTGGCGACGTACTGCGTGACGTGGCCGACGGGGGAGTTCCGCAGCCCGTCGATCTTGCGCTCGATGGTGTCGCGGTAGCGGGGGACGTCGCCCGCGAGGTCGGCGGCCTGGATGCCGATCAGGGTGGCCAGGGCGGCCACGATGCCGACGGTCAGGAGCACGCTGACGCCCACCGCCGCCAGCCGCGGCAGCCGCAGCCGCCGCAGGCGGTTCACCAGCGGCGTCAGCACGAACGACAGCAGCAGCGCGATCGCGATCGGGATGAAGATCTCGCGGCCGAAATACAGGGCGGCGATGATGGTGGCGCCGACCACGACCGGCGACGCCATGGCGGCCCGCGGCGTCTCGGCGGCGGCCACGCGGGTCGGCCGCGGCGGGATCAGGGAAGTTCCGGGCCGCGCTGCCGGTTCGACCCCGACCGGGGTTCTCGTGCCCATACCGTGATCCACGTCCCGAACGCCACGCGCGGGCGGCCGCCGGGAGCGGCGGAGGCCTCGCGGACGGGGAACGGCACAGGACGCGAAAACGATCCCGCGGGCTTCGCGCGCAGGTTAGGTCCCCGCGACGCCGGCCCGCGCCACGTCGCCCGCATCCTTCAGGTCGGGCAGCGACCAGCACAGCTGCATCACCTTCCGGGCCTGCGCGTCCGGCAGGATCCCGGCGGCGAGGTCGGTGAACTTCGCCTCCAGCTGCGCGTCCGACATCGGCTTCTCGACGCTGCCGATGGCGTGCTCGATATGCCGGTGGAACGTCCGCCCGTCGGTCAGCGTCACGGTCATGTCCACTTGCGCGGGGTCGACGCCGGGGGTGATCACCGGGACCACCTTCTGGCGCAGGGCCACCACCCGCGGATCGTTCACGGCCCGGTCGCTGAACTGCTTCTCGCCGCCCGCGCCCTCCACGAAGGCCACCGCGGCCGCGTGGTAGATGCTGAACTTGCCCTCCAGGCCGGTCTTCGGCGCGGTCTTGCCGGTCAGCTCCAGGACCAGCGGGTGGACCTTCAGGTCGACGCGCTGGACGTCCTCCGGCTTGACGTGGTCCGCGTCGCGGATCTGGATCGCGGCGTCGATCGTCGGGTGCATGACGATCCCGCAGGCGAAGGGCTTGTAGGTGTTGAGCTGGGCCTCGTAGCGCGTGCCGAGGCCGTCGGTGATCTCGGACCAGTCCTGCTTGGTGGAGATCGTGTTGGCCCAGCCGCGCTTGGCCTCGATCATCCCGTCCGACGAGGTGAAGCCCTTCGCCGCCAGGATCGCGGCGAACAGGCCGTTGGACGCGGCCCGGCCCGGGTTGAAGCTCTTGTTCATCGAGCCGAACGACTCGCGCAGGCCCACCGGCTGCGAGGCGGCGAGCCCCAGGGCGTAGACCATCTGCTGCTCGGTGAGCCCCATCAGCTTGCCGGCCGCCGCGGCGGCGCCGAAGGGTCCGCAGGTGCCGGTGATGTGCCAGCCGGCGTCGTAGTGGTTCGGGTAGACCGCGTTGCCGATCCGGCACTCGGCCTCGATCCCGACCACCAGCGCGTCGAGGAAATCCTTGCCGGAGACCGGCTTCATCGCCGCGTAGGCCAGGATCGCCGAGGCGACCGGGCCGGCCGGGTGGATGATCGTCTTCAGGTGGGTGTCGTCGAAGTCGAAGATGTGGCTCGACACGCCGTTGAGGAAGGCGGCGTTCATGATGTCGAACCGCTCGGTCCGGCCGAACAGCCCGGCCTGCGGCGGCCCCGAGAAGGGCTGCAGCGCCGAGACCGCCACGTCCACGGTCTCGTGGTGCGAGCCGCCGATCGCCACCCCCACCCAGTTGAGGAAGCTGCGCACGCCCTCGCGGCGGACGGGCTCCGGCAGGGTGTCGTAGGTGGATCCGAGGATCCACTGCGCGAGGATCTTCGTCACGGGCGGCGGCGGTGCTTTCGCGGCCGGCTTGGCGGCCGGCTTGGCGGTCTCGGCCGCCTGCGCGCCCTGCAGGGCCGGAGCCGTGAGAGCGAGGCCCGCGGCCCCGATGAGCGAGCGGCGATTCATCGACATGGCGTTCTCCCGGACGGGGCCGCCCGGGGCGGCTCCGATTGCCGGGCAAGATAATGAATTCATCCCCGGGTCGGCAGCCTCCGTGTTTCACACGGCCGGGTCTGATACGCGTTCCGCTCGAGCGCTTCGGTGGACGGGTCCCTCACCGTCATCACGTCGCTCCGCTCGCGAGGCCGGCGGTGCCGGGGTCCTCCGCCGGTGGTGTGCGCCCGTCACACCAGTACCGGCAGAGCCTCCTGCTCGCCCACGGCGAAGACCCGCCGGTAGCGGGCGACCTCGTCGGCCGGCCCCTGCGCCTTGGTGGGATTGTCGGAGAGCTTCACGGTCGGCCGGCCGTCGGCCTCGGTGACCTTGCAGACGATCGAGACCGGGTCGAGCTTCCCCTCCGGCAGGAGCCCGCGGAAATCGTTGGTGAGCAGCGTGCCCCACCCGTAGCCGATGCGCATGCGCCCGTGGAACCGGGCGTGGATGCGCTCGATCTCGTCGATGTCGAGCCCGTCGGAGAAGATCGCGAGCTTGTCCCGCGGGTCGTGCCCGCGAGCCTGCCAGAAGCGGATCGCCTCCTCGCCGCCCTCGATCGGGTCCTTCGAGTCGATGCGGATGCCGGTCCAGTCGCTCACCCAGTCCGGGGCGTTCGCCAGGAATCCGGTGGTGCCGTAGGTGTCGGGCAGGATCACCAGCAGGTTGCCGCCGTAATCCTCCTGCCAGTCCGACAGCACCGCGTAGGGCGCGGCGGCGAGCGCCGCGTCGTCCTCGGCGAGCGCCGCGTAGACCATCGGCAGTTCGTGAGCGTTCGTGCCGACCGGCTCGACCTCCTGCCGGGCCGCGATCAGGCAGTTGGAGGTGCCGAGGAACGCGCCGCCGAGGCCCTCCGCCATCGCCTGCACGCACCAGTCCTGCCACAGGAAGCCGTGGCGCCGGCGCGTGCCGAAATCCGCCACCGACAGGTCCGGCAGCCTCTGCAGGCGCTCGATCTTCTCCCAGACCCGGGTCATGGCGCGGGCGTAGAGCACCTGCAGGTCGAGCTTGCCGAGGCCACGCAGCACGGTCCGCGCCCGCAACTCGTTGAGGATCGCGAGCGCCGGGACCTCCCACATCGTGGTCTCGACCCAGGGACCGTGGAAGGTCAGCTCGTACTGGCCGTCATGGACGGCGAGCTCGTATTCGGGGAGTTGGAAGGCCTCGAACCAGCTCACGAATTCGGGTCCCAGGATTCGCCCCTGGCCGCGGAAGACGTTGCCGCGCAGCCACGTGATCTCGCCCTTGCTGAGGCGCAGGGTCCGGGCGTGGTCGAGCTGCTCGCGCAGCAGACCGGCATCGACCTCGTCGGCGATGCGGATGCGCCGCGTGCGGTTCGTGATGCCGAAGGTGGTCCGGATGTCGGGGTGTCGGCGCAGGATCGTCTGCGCCATCAGGAGCTTGTAGAAATCCGTGTCGAGCAGCGACCGCACGATCGGGTCGATGCGGAAGCTGTGGTCGTAGACTCGCTTCGCCAGATCCAGCATTCGTAAGGCACTCTGCCGCGCTTCGATCGCGCAGAGCGCATGCCGGAACCGCCGACGTCAAGAAGACGGGCGGCCTCCTCCCGGAGACCGCCCGCGGAAAGGCCGTGCCCTGAACCCGGACTCTCAGGCGAGATCGACCTTCTTGGTCTCGGTCTTCGGGCTCTCGCCGGTGAGCGAGGCCTTCACGTAGCCGTAGAGGTGCAGCATCGTGCTGTTCGGGCTGTCCCAGTACTCGCCCTTCTCCGGGTGGACGCGGATCAGCGCGACCTCCGGATCGTCCTTGCCGTTCGGGAACCAGGTCTTCAGGCTCTCATTCCACTTCGCGTCGATGATCGACTGGTCGCGGACAATCTCGGCCTTTCCGGCCACCGAGACGTAGTTCTGGCTCGACGGATCGGAATAGGCGAGGTTGATCTGGTTGTCCTTGCTGATCTCGGCCGTCTTGGGCGAGTGCAGCTTGGTGAAGAACCACAGGTCACCGTTCTCGTCGGCGTCGTTGTTCCACATCGGGCGGCTGTTGAGCGTGCCGTCGGAATCGACGGTGGTCATCATGGCGATCTTCACGTCCTTGATGAGCTCGAACAGCTTCTTCGCGCCCTCGTGGTCGCGGTGGTTGCCCTGATGCATGAAAGTGGTCTCCTACGCGTCGTTTCGGTCCCGGCGGGGTCTCCGGAGGGGGGCCCCGGCCGAAGGCTGCCCCGACAACGGATCAGTCTCCCGTTGGTTCAGCTTGCCCGTGCGGTGAGGAGGTTCGGATGAATCAGGGTCGAGGGATCGGCCGGGTAGCGGCGGCGCTGGTCGCGTTCGGGCTCGGCCTGCTGCCGGCCGCCGCAGAGGTGCGTTTCGGCCCGGGCGTGCGCATCGGCGGCCACGACTTCTCGAACCGGCGCTACGGCAGCGTCCACATCGAGCGCGTCAAGCGCCTGCGCGGCCCGCTCGGCTGCCGCCGCCTGCGCCAAGGCTTCTACCGGCGCGGCGACGGGACCGTGGTGCGCGGCCCGATGGAGGAGTGCAACCTCATCGCGCGCCCGCACTGAGATGGGTGGCGGGACGGCCCCGGGGACGCAGGCCGCCGCCGGCGGCGCCGATTGCGGGTCCGGGGTCTGGTGTTCTCGGCCCGCTCGGTTACATGCACTGGCATACCTGCTTGCCCCGCTGGAGGACATCTTGGCGATCACCCGCGACGACGTGCTGAAGGCGCTCGCCGGCATCACGGTCGATGCCGCCGGCACCACCCTGCCCGGCTCGGGACGGCTCTCCCAGGTCGTGGTCGATCCGAACAACCGGGTGATGTTCTCGATCCTGGTCGATCCCAGCGAGGCCGAGCGGTTCGAGCCGGTGCGGCGGCAGGCCGAGGGGCGCGTCCTGCAGATGCCGGGCGTCTCGGGCGTGTTCGCGAGCCTCACCTCCGAGCGGAACCAGAGCCACCCGGCCCAGAGCAGCGCCGCCCCCCGCCCCGTGACGCCGCCGCCGGTCGCGCCGCCGCGGCCCGGCGCGCCGCCGAACCAGGGCCCGCAGATCGCGGGCGTGCGCCACATCGTGGCGGTCGCCTCCGGCAAGGGCGGCGTCGGCAAGTCGACCACCGCCTGCAACCTCGCCCTGGCGCTCCAGGCACAGGGACTGAAGGTCGGCCTCCTCGACGCCGACATCTACGGCCCGTCCGTGCCGAAGCTGTTCGGCCTCTCGGGCAAGCCCAACGTCGTCGACAACAAGGCCATGGAGCCGATGATCGGCTACGGGCTCAAGGTCATGTCGATCGGCTTCCTGATCGAGCCGGAGACGGCGATGATCTGGCGCGGCCCGATGGTCCAGTCGGCGATCACCCAGATGCTGCGCGACGTGCTCTGGGGCGAGCTCGACGTGCTGCTCGTCGACATGCCCCCCGGCACGGGCGACGCGCAGCTCACCATGGCGCAGGCGACGCCGCTGTCCGGCGCCGTGATCGTCTCGACCCCGCAGGACCTCGCGCTGATCGACGCGCGGCGCGGCGTGACCATGTTCAAGAAGGTCGCGGTGCCGATCCTCGGCGTGATCGAGAACATGGCGACCTTCGTCTGCCCGAATTGCGGCCACGCCTCGCACATCTTCGGGCATGGCGGCGCGCGGATCGAGGCGCAGCGCCTCGGCGTGCCGTTCCTCGGCGAGGTGCCGCTGAACATGACGATCCGCGAGACCTCGGATTCCGGCCAGCCGGTGGTGGCGACCGATCCGGACGGGCCGCACGCCAAGGTCTACCGCGACATCGCCGCCCAGCTCTGGACGAACCTGTCCGGCGCGCCGGCCGGGCGGACGGCGCCGAAGATCGTCTTCGAGTGATCCCATGCCGTCGCCGGCTGTCGCTTCGCCGGTCCTGGGCCTGATCCTGGCCGGCGGCCAGGCGCGGCGGATGGGCGGCGGCGACAAGCCGCTGCTGCGGCTCGGGGGGCGGACCCTGCTGGAGCGGGTGGTCGAACGGCTCGGGCCGCAATGCGGGGCGGGGCTGGTGCTCAGCGCCAACGGCGACCCGGCGCGGTTCTCCGGCTTTCCCGGGCCGGTCCTGCCGGACCCCGTGCCGGATCAGCCGGGACCGCTCGCCGGCATCCTCGCCGGACTGGAGCACGCCGCCGCGCGGGGTGTCGCGCGGGTGGTCAGCGTGTCGGGCGACGCGCCGTTCCTGCCGGGGGATCTGGTGGCGCGCCTCGACGCCGCCGGGCCGGAGACCGGCATCGCGCTCGCGGCCTCGGGGGAGCGGCAGCACTACACGATCGCCCTCTGGCCGACGGCCCTGCGCGACGCGCTCCGGGCCTATCTCGAGCGGGGCGAGCGGCGCGTCGGCGCCTTCATCGCGCGCCGCGGGGCCGCGGTTGCGTCCTGGCCGGTCGAGCCGGTGGATCCGTTCCTCAACGTCAACACGCCGGCGGATCTGGCGGCGGCGGAAGCCCTGGATCGAGGGTTGATGCGGTCCGCCAGCATCGCGAGCGAAGCGCAGTGACCCAGGGCGGCGCGACTGAGGAAGTCGTCGTGCCGCTGGATTGCTTCGCTCCGCCCGCAACGACGGCGGCGCCGAAGCCACCGAGAGATGGCTTCAGACGTGAGGCTTAATCCGGGCTCAGGCCGCCGCGACGGTCGCCTTCACGATCTTGTCCGGCGAGCGCGGCGGCTCGCCCTTGTTGATCGTGTCGACCACGTCCATGCCTTCCACGACCTTGCCCCACACCGTGTACTGCTTGTCGAGGAAGCGGGCATCGTCGAAGCAGATGAAGAACTGCGAGTTCGCCGAGTGCGGGAAGTTCGTCCGCGCCATGGAGCAGGTGCCGCGCACGTGCGGCTCGGCGTTGAACTCGGCCTTCAGGTCCGGCAGGTCCGAACCGCCCGAGCCGGTGCCCGTCGGGTCGCCCGTCTGGGCCATGAACCCGTCGATCACGCGGTGGAACGGCACGCCGTCGTAGAAGCCCTGGGCGGCGAGCGTCTTGATCCGCTCGACATGGCCCGGGGCGAGGTCGGGGCGCAGCGCGATCACGACGCGGCCCTTGGTGGTCTCCAGCACGATGGTCTCGTTGTCGGCCATGGTCTTTCCTTCCGGTTGGGGGAACTGTATCGGCGCGCGCCGGATCCGGCCAGCGCCCGTGTCGGGTTCGCCGGCGCTCAGGCCGGCGGGCGGTAGACGAAGCGGAGCGCCACCGGCCGGCCCGCGATCGCCCGGCCCAGGCCCGGCGTGATGTGGGCCGGGGTGCAGCGCGCGAGGGCGTCGAGGGTCCCGCGCACCAGGGCGGTCCGCTGATCGCCCGCGACCCCCGCCGCGTAGGTGACGCGGGGCGGCCCGATCAGGCTGCCGTCGCGCCGCAGCGCGAGCCGCAGGGTGATCTCGATGTCGTCGGCGCCGCCGCTCGGGCGGCCGAGGCCGCCCGGAGCCTGCCAGCAGGCGGCGAGCGCCGGGTAGAGTTCGGCCAGGGTGTCGGCGGGCCTGGTCGCCATCCGGGCGACCGGCACCGGGACCGTGGCGCGCAGGGTCTGAGGCAGGCTCAGCGGATAGCCGCCCCCCGGCCCGTCGGCGTAGCCGTAGAACGGCGCGCCGTCATAGGCCGCGGCGGCCGCCGGGATTAGGCTCAGCAGGAGGATCGAGGCGGCGCGCCGGCCGGGCATGCGGCCGCTACTTGGCCTTCTCGGCGAGCGTCATGCTGACGATCTTGTCGGGGTCCTGCACGGCCCCGCCCGGCGCGCCGGGGGCGGCCTTCTTGATCTTGTCGAGGACGTCGAGCCCGTCCGTCACGTTGCCGACGATCGTGTACTGGCCGTTCAGGAACGGCGCGTCGCCGAGGCAGATGAAGAACTGCGAGTTGGCCGAGTTCGGATCCTGCGACCGGGCCATGCCCACGGTGCCGCGGCGGAACTGGGCCGCCTGCGTGAACTCGGCCGGGATGTTCGGCAGGCTGGAGCCGCCGGTGCCGTTGCCCTTCGGGTCCCCGGTCTGGGCCATGAAGCCGTCGATGACGCGGTGGAACTTGAGGCCGTTGTAGAAGCCCTGCGAGACCAGCGTCTTGATCTGCTTGACGTGCTTGGGCGCGAGGTCGGGCCGCAGCTCGATGGTGATCCGCCCGTCCTTGGTCTGGAGATAGACCGTGTTGGCGTCGGCGGCCCGGGCGGCCTGGACGGTGCCGAGCGTGAGGGCGAGCGCGAGGAGGGCGTGGCGTCGGTTCATCGTGGTCCTTCCAGGGTCGGGCCGGTCTCAGGAATGGGCGGCGAAGCGCTGCCGGAGGCGCGCGGCGACGGCCGCCGGCACGAAGGGCGAGACGTCGCCCCCCATGCCGGCGATCTGGCGCACCAGCGTCGCGGTGATCGGTCGGGCCTGCGTCGAGGCGGGCAGGAACACGGTCTGCACCTCGGGCGCCATGGCGCCGTTCATGCCGGCGAGCTGCATCTCGTAGTCGAGATCCGTGCCGTCCCGCAGGCCGCGGATGAAGATCGCGGCGCCGCAGCGCCGGGCGGCCGAGACGGCGAGGTCGTTGAAGGTGACGATCTCCAGCGCCGCGCCCTCGGCCTGTGCCACCGGTCCGCAGGTCTCGGTGAGGAGCGCCGCGCGCTCCTCGGCGGAGAACAGCGGCGCCTTGCCGGGATGGACGCCGATGGCGATCACGAGGCGGTCCACCAGCCGGCAGGCTTGGCGGACCACGTCGAGATGGCCGTTCGTGACCGGATCGAACGAGCCGGCGTAGAGGGCGGTGCGGGTCATCGCGACCCGACCTAGAGCATTTTCGCGCCGGACGGAACCGGGCGGCGCCTCACGCCTCCTCGCCGCCCTCGGGGCCGGCCTCGGCGCCCTCGTCCTCGCCCTCGATGTGCTCCACCGAGACGACCTTCTCGTCCTTGGCGGTGTTGAACACCGTCACGCCCTGCGAGGCGCGGCCGACGATGCGGATGTCGTCCACCGGCACGCGGATCAGCTGGCCGCCGTCGGTGACCAGCATGATCTGGTCCGAGGCCTCGACGGGGAAGGACGCCACGAGGCTGCCGTTGCGGGCGTTGACCCGCATCGCCGTGATGCCCTTCCCGCCGCGTCCCGAGGTCCGGTACTCGAACGACGAGGAGCGCTTGCCGAAGCCCCGCTCCGACAGGGTGAGCACGTACTGCTCGGCCGCGCCCATCTCGTTGTAGCGGTCCAGCGAGATCGCCGCCGCCTCGGCGCCGTCCTCGGCCTCGGCGTCGCCGTTCTCCTCGGACTCACCGGTGACGGCGCGGCGCATCTTCAGGTAGCCGGCCCGCTCCTCGGCCGTGGCGTCGAAGGCATTCAGGATGGTCATCGAGATGACCTTGTCGTCCTTGCCGAGCAGGATGCCGCGCACGCCGGTCGAGTCGCGGCCCTTGAACACGCGCACGTCCTCGACGGGGAAGCGGATGCACTGGCCGAGCGCCGTGGTCAGCAGCACGTTCTGGTCCGGACGGCAGATCTCGACATGGACGATGTGGTCGCCCGGATCGAGCTTCATGGCGATCTTGCCGTTGCGGTTCACCGTGGTGAAGTCCGACAGCTTGTTGCGCCGGACATTGCCGCGCGCGGTCGCGAACATCACGTCGAGCGTTTCCCACGAGGCCTCGTCCTCGGGCAGCGGCATGATCGTGGTGATGCGCTCGGAGGTGTCCTGCAATTGCAGGATGTTGACCAGCGCCTTGCCGCGGGCGTTCGGCGCGGCCATCGGCAGGCGCCAGACCTTCTCCTTGTAGGCCTGGCCCTGGCTGGAGAAGAACAGCACCGGCGTGTGGGTGTTGGCCACGAACAGGCGGGTGACGAAATCCTCGTCGCGGGTCGCCATGCCGGAGCGACCCTTGCCCCCGCGGCGCTGGGCCCGATAGGTCGAGAGCGGCACACGCTTGACGTAGCCGGCGTGCGACACGGTCACCACCATGTCCTCGCGGGCGATCAGGTCCTCGTCCTCGACGCTGCCGTCGAAGTCGACGATCTCGGTCTTGCGCGGTGTGGCGAACTGCTCGCGCACCTCGGCCAGTTCGCCCTTGACGATCCCCTGGATGCGGGCGCGCGAGCGCAGGATGTCGAGATAGTCGGCGATCTCGTCGGCCAGCGTCTTCAGCTCGTCGCCGACCTCGTCGCGGCCCAGAGCCGTGAGGCGCTGCAGGCGCAGGTCGAGGATGGCGCGGGCCTGGGTCTCGGACAGGCGATAGGTGCCGTCCTCGGCGACCCGGTGGCGCGGGTCGTCCACCAGGGCGATCAGCGGCGCGATGTCGTGGGCCGGCCAGTCCCGGCCCATCAGGGCCTCGCGGGCGGCGTTCGGGTCCGGCGAGGTCCGGATCAGGCGGATCACCTCGTCGATGTTGGCGACCGCGATGGCGAGGCCGCACAAGACGTGCGCCCGCTCGCGGGCCTTGCCGAGGAGGAACTTGGTCCGCCGGGAGACGACCTCCTCGCGGAAGTCGACGAAGGCCTGGAGCAGGTCCTTCAGGTTCATCAGCTCGGGGCGGCCGCCGTTCAGCGCCACCATGTTGCAACCGAAGGAGGATTGCAGGGGCGTGAACCGGTAGAGCTGGTTCAGCACCACGTCCGCCATGGCGTCGCGCTTGATCTCGACGACGATGCGCATGCCCGACCGGTCGGATTCGTCGCGCAGGTCGGAGATGCCCTCGACGCGCTTCTCCTTCACCAGCTCGGCGATCTTCTCGACGAGGGTCGCCTTGTTCACCTGATAGGGAATCTCGGTGAAGATCAGCGCCTCGCGCTCCTTGCGCAGCTCCTCGACATGCGACTTCGCGCGCATGATCACCGAGCCGCGGCCGGTGGCGTAGGCCTGCCGCGTGCCGGCCCGGCCGAGGATCATGCCGCCGGTGGGGAAATCCGGGCCGGGGACGATCTCGGTGAGCTGCTCGATGGTGAGCCCCGGATCGTCGATCAGCGCCACGCAGGCGTCGATCAGCTCGCCGAGATTGTGCGGCGGGATGTTGGTCGCCATGCCGACCGCGATGCCGCCGGCGCCGTTGACCAGCAGGTTCGGGAAGCGGGCCGGGAGGACGGTCGGCTCCTCGCGCGACTCGTCGTAGTTCGGTCCGAAATCGACGGTGTTCTTGTCGATGTCGGTGAGCAGCGCGGTCGCGGGCTTGGCGAGGCGCGATTCGGTGTAGCGCATGGCGGCCGGCGGATCGCCGTCCACCGAGCCGAAATTGCCCTGCCCGTCGATGAGCATCAGGCGCATGGAGAAGTCCTGCGCCATCCGCACGAGGGCGTCGTAGATCGATTGGTCGCCGTGCGGGTGGTAGAGACCGATCACGTCGCCGACGATGCGCGCCGACTTGACGTATTTCCGCTCGGGCAGGTGCCCAGATTCGAAGGCGGAGTAGAGGATGCGCCGGTGCACGGGCTTGAGCCCGTCGCGCGCGTCGGGAAGCGCCCGGCTCACGATCACGCTCATCGCGTAATCGAGGTAGGAGCGGCGCATCTCGTCGGTGATGGAGACGGGGCGGATGTCGCTGGCGGGCGGGGCGGCGCCAGTCGGATCGTTCTCGGCCAAGTCGATTTCCGTTCTGAGGCCCGGACGGGCGGTGCTCGCGGCGGCCAAGCGGCGCGCGATGCGCCGGAACGGCCTTGCGGAAGAGCAGTGATATCAGACGGTTAAATAAGGTTTTCCGAGGCCCGCCGCAAGGTCGCAGCGCGGCCGCCTGCAGGCTCGGCCGCGGGGTCCCCGGCACAGTTCCCGGCGGGGCCGCGCCCCGGCCGGATCGGGCCGGGGCGCGGGGGCTTGGCTCAGTAGAACGTGACGTGCCGGTGGCCGTACGGGCGGCCGTGCCAGACATGGTGGCGGTGCCAGTGGCGGCGGAAATGGTGGTGCCGGTGCCAGTGGTGGCGGCGATGCCAGTGGTGGCGGCGATGGTGCCAGTGGCGCCGCCAGTGGTGACGCCGGTGCCAGTGGCGGCGGTAGCGCCAGTGGGCCTGCTGCACCGCGGGGGCGGGCGCCGCGGCCTCGGCGCCGGCGGGGACCGGCAGGGGCGCCGCCCGCGCGGGCGCAGTCGCCAGCCCGCCGAGCAGCGCGGCGAGGAGGACCAGGATCGGCCAGGGTCGCATCGTTTCTCTCCCGTGTGAGCGCCCGTCCGAGTCCAGCGGATCCGGGCCGGCACGAGGCTCGCGCCGTCGCCTGAAACGGCCAAGGTCGGCAAACGGTTCGATCCGTTCTGACTGCGCAGATGCGCCGCCGTCGCGCGCCGCCCTTGCGCGGCGCCGGAAAGCGCCCAGTTTCCGCAACAGGCGCTTCCGGGCCGTCCCCCGCCCGGCTTCCCGATGAGCCGCGTAAGACTCCCATGGCGTTCGCGTTCCCCGACACATTTCGCGCCCTCCTCCCGCGCCGCTTCCGGGACCGACGCCCGCGGGTCGCGGTGGTCCGGCTGTCGGGCACGATCGGGGCGGTCTCGCCGATCCGGCCGGGGCTCTCGATCGGGAGCGTCGCAGGCAGCCTGGAGCGCGCCTTCGGGATGCCGGGGGTGAAGGCGGTGGCGCTGGTGATCAACTCGCCCGGCGGCTCGCCGGCGCAGTCCCACCTGATCCACCGCCGCATCCGGGCGCTGGCCGACGAGAAGGGCGTGCCGGTGATCGCCTTCGTGGAGGATGTCGCGGCCTCCGGCGGCTACATGATCGCCTGCGCGGCCGACGAGATCGTCGCCGACCCGACCTCCATCGTCGGCTCGATCGGCGTGGTCTCGGCCGGGTTCGGCTTCCACGGCCTGCTGGAGAAGCTCGGCGTCGAGCGCCGGGTCCACACGCAGGGCGAGGCGAAGTCGATGCTCGACCCGTTCCGCCCGGAGGATCCCGCCGACGTGGAGCGCCTGAAGCGCATCCAGGCCGACGTGCAGGACCTGTTCACCGGCCTCGTCACGGCCCGGCGCCCGACCCTGTCGCGAGCCGAGAACCTGTTCACCGGGGCGGTCTGGACCGGGCGGCAGGCGCTGCCCCTCGGACTCGTCGACGCGCTGGGCGACGTGCGCACCGCGATGCGCGCGCGCTTCGGCGACAAGGTCGACCTGCGCCTCGTCGCCGAGGCCCGGGGCGGATTCCTGTCCCGCCTGCTGCGCCGCGGCGGCGCGCCGGGCGGGATCGACCTGGCCGAGGGGGCGATGGCCGCGTTCGCGGAGCGCGCGGCCTTCGCCCGCTACGGGCTCTGAGGCGTCAGGCCGCGACCTGGCCGAGGAAGCGCTCGATCTCGGCCTCGAGGTCGGCCGCGACCGTGTCGACGGTCTGAGCCGCGTCGGTGACGGTGGCGGCCATGCGGGCCGAGCGCCGGGCCGCGCCGGCGACCGTAGTGAGGCCCCCCGCGATGGCCTCGGTGGCGCCGGCCGTGTCGGCGACGTTGCGGGAGATCTCGGCCGTGGCCGCGCCCTGGGCCGAGACCGCCGACGCGATCCCGCCCGTGGTGACGCTGACCGCCCGCATCCGCTCGCCCATCCGGCCGATCGCCGCCACGGCCGCCGTCGTCGAGGCCTGCACACCGGCGATCTGGCTGCCGATCTCCTCGGTGGCCTTCGCGGTCTGCGACGCCAGGGCCTTCACCTCCGCGGCCACCACGGCGAAGCCCTTGCCGGCGGCGCCGGCCCGGGCGGACTCGATCGTGGCGTTGAGCGCCAGCAGGTTGGTCTGCTCGGCGATCTGGCGGATCAGCCCGACCACGGCGCCGATGCGCCCGGCGGCCTCGGCGAGTTCGCCGATCTCGGCGTTCATCGCGTCCGACTCCGCGGCGGCGGTGGCCACCAGGGCCTCGGCCTGGTCGAGCTGGGTCCCGATCTCGGCGATCGAGGCGGAGAGCTCCTCGGCGGCGCTCGCCACGGTCTGGACGCTGGCCGAGGTCTCGTGCGAGCCGCGCTCGGTCTCGGCGACGGCGACCTCCGCCTCGGCGGAGCTGGCCGCCATCTCGCCGGCCCGGGCCCGCATCGCGCCGGTGCTGGCGGTCAGCGCGTCCTTCAGGCGAACGACCTGCCCCCGGAACGCCTCGATGGCCCGGTCGAGGGCGGCCCGCCGCCGCGTCTCGTCGGCCGCGCCCGCGCTCTGCAGGCTCTCGAGCTCCCGGGTCCGCAGCCCGGCGACGCGCAGCACCTCGAGGGCGCGCGCCACGGTGCCGATCTCGTCGCCGCGCCCCGCGTGGGGGATCGCCGAGTCCAAGTCGCCGGCCGCGAGGGCCTCGATCCGCGCCGCGATCGTCGCGAAGGGCCGGAACAGCCGCGCCGCCGCCAGCCCGACGAGGGCGCAGGCCAGCACCGCGATGACCAGGGCGGCGACGCTGAGGCTCGTCATCGTCTGGGCGTGGGCGTCGAAGTACATCTCGATCGGCAGCCCGACGAACAGGATGCCGTTCACCTTGCCGGTGGTGTCGACCGTCGGGTGGTACACTGTGTAGTAGCGCCGCCCGAACAGGGCGGCCGGCCCCTCGTAGGTCCGACCGGCGCGGATCGCGGCCTGGGCCGGGCTGTCGGCGGCGAGCGCCGTGCCGACCGCGCGGGTCCCGTCCTCCCGGCGCACCGTGGTCTGGCGCCGCACGAAGCTGTCGGAGGCGGGCTCGTAGCTGAACACCGTCGCCAGGCCGCCCGAATAGGCGACGGCGTCGTCCACGACGCCGGCATCGGCGAAGCCGGACAGGCTCGGCGTCGACACCCGGGCGACGCGCGCGCCGTCGAGGTCCGCCGCCGCACCCTCGACCCGCGCCGCCAGGACGAGCGCCAGAGTTCTCAGGTTGCGCTCGCCGTTGGTGCGCTGACGCGCCTCCATCTGCGACCAGGTCTGCCGCGAGACCGTGATCCAGATGGCGCCGGCGGTGACTGTCACGGCGAGCATCGCCAGCAGGATGACTTTCGTAGACAGAGTCATCCTGCGCAGCGAATAGGAATGTGTGCGCATCTATTGGTATCCGTGCCTATAGCCGGCACGAACACTCGTTTGTGAAGTTGAAACGACGGGTTAAGACTCGCCAGAAAGGCGAGACGTCGTCGTCGATCTCAACCCTGCCCTGCACGACGGGCAGAGACGCGGGCCAGCGCCGCGAGGTCCTTCTCGCCGTCGCCGTGGCTGATCGCCTCGATGAGACCGTCCCGCAGCACGCTCGCGAACGGCATCGGCACCCCGGCACCCTCGGCCGCCTGGAGGGCGAGCCGCACGTCCTTGGCCCCGAGCTTGAGGATGAAGCCCGGCGGCTCGTAGCGGTTCTGCGCGATCGAGGCGCCGTAGCCCTTGTAGACCGGCGAGGCGAACAGCGTGTTGGTCATCAGGTCCAGGAAGTCGGCGCCCGCGACCCCGTGGCCCTCCGTGAGGGCGCAGGCCTCGGCCATGGCCTCGATGGCCGAGATCAGCATGAAGTTGCCGGCGAGCTTGACGGCATTGGCCCGCGTCGGGTCGTCGCCGAAGCGCCAGGTCTTGGCGCCCATGGCGTCGAGGAGCGGCCCCGCGCGGTCGATCAGAGCCGCCGCCCCGGCCGCCACGATGTTGAGCTTGCCGGCCTCTGCCACGTCCGGCCGCCCGAAGACCGGCGCCGAGATGTAGGGAACGCCCGCCCGCGCGTGCACGGCGGCGAGCTGCTTCGCCAGGGCCACCGAGATCGTGCTCATCCCGATATGCAGGCCGGGCCGCTCAGGCTGGTCGAGGAGGCCGCCGGCGACGATCACGGTCTCGAGGGCCGCGTCGTCGGCCAGCATGGTGACCACGGCGTCCCCCGCGAAGGCCTCGGCGGCGCTTGCCACCGGGGTGACGCCGTCGAGGCCGCGCGCGGCCTCCGGCGAGCGGTTCCAGGCGCGGACCGTGTGGCCGGCCCGCGCGAGGTTGGCCGCCATGGCGCGACCCATCCGCCCCATTCCGATGAATCCGACGTCCATGCCGTGCTCCTCGACGCGCTTCGCCGTCTGCCAACCTGGGTAACCCCGGCCGGCGGTCAACGGCCCCGGCCGGATTTGCGCCGATGGGCCGCCGTGGCAAGCTCGGACCATGCCGCAGAATCGCATCACCGACATTCCCGGCCTGCGGGTCGGCCACGCCACCGACCTGCGGCTCGCCAGCGGCGTCACCGCGATCCTCTTCGATCAGCCGGCCGTCGCCGCGGTCGACGTGCGCGGCGGCGGGCCGGGCACCCGCGAGACCGACCTGCTCGATCCCGAGCGCACCGTCGAGCGGGTCGACGCCTTCGTCCTCTCCGGGGGCTCGGCCTTCGGCCTCGATGCGGGGGCCGGCGTGGCGGCGTGGCTCGCCGAGGCCGGGCGCGGGTTCCCGGTCGGCGCCATGCGGGTGCCGATCGTCCCGGGGGCGGTGCTGTTCGATCTCCCCAACGGCGGCGACAAGGCCTGGGGCCGCTATCCGCCCTATCGCGAGCTGGGCTTCCAGGCCGCCGCGGCAGCCACCGAGGCGTTCGCCCTGGGCTCCGTGGGAGCTGGGACCGGTGCGCGCACCGGCCGGCTCAAGGGCGGGATCGGATCCGCCTCGGCGGCCGTGCCGGGCACGGGCTTCCGGGTCGGGGCCCTCGCGGCCGTGAACGCCTTCGGCAACGCGACGATCGGCGGTGGGCCGCATTTCTGGGCCGCGCCCTTCGAGGTGGACGACGAGTTCGGCGGCCTGGGCGTGCCGGTCCGGGTGCCGCCCGAGGCCCACGCCTTTCCGGCCCGCGCGCTGCCGGGCGCCGCCACGACGCTGGCCGTGGTGGCGACCGACGCGGCGCTGACCAAGGCGCAGTGCCGGCGCCTCGCGGTGGCGGCGCAGGACGGCCTCGCTCGGGCCCTCGTGCCGGCGCACACGCCCCTCGACGGCGACCTGGTCTTCGCCGCGGCGACCGGAGCCGTGCCCCTCGGCGACACGGTGGTGGACCTTGCCCGCCTCGGCGACGCCGCCGCGCGGGTCCTGGCTCGGGCGGTGGCGCGCGGCGTGTTCTCGGCGACGAGCCTGCCCGGGCACGCGCCGTCGTCGCCCCTGGCCGGCACGGGGCTTCCGCCGGCCTGGCGCGACGTGTTCGGCGCCTGATCGGCGGTGCCGGCTCCGCCCGCGCGCGGAACAGCGCCACCGGCCTCGATCCAGGCCCGGTCGAGCGCGCTCGTCACGCGTCGGGCCCGCCGCGCGGGCGGCCGCTTCCGTGGGGCCGGCGTTCAGCTCAGGGGAGAGCGCCCCTGGGGGAGTGCGATCGTCGAGGTCGCCTCGGCGATCTGGTCCGGGCCACCCTTCGGCGGCCAGATCCCCGCTTCGTAGGCGCGGGACCGCAACGCGGCCCGCTCCTCCAGGCTGCGGAAACCCCAGATGTGCGTGATGCGCGGCGCACCGTCGAGGGCGTACATGTTCAGGACGAGGTGCTGCGTGTAGGCGCGTGCCGGCCCGATCGCGGCCTCCCAGGCCGCGAGGGTCGGCGGCAGGCCCCCCGGCTTCAGGCGATAGGTCCGGACCTCGTACACCCCGCCGCGGTCGCCCGTCCGGATCGGCGGCAGGAAGGGGAACGGGGCGTAGCTGTCCATCTCCAGAGCGGTGATCACGGGCCCGGCGTTGAACGGGTTGGCGCTGAGGAGGGCGCGCCGGCGCTCGGCGGTCATGTCCTCGGGCGCCGCGAAGCCGCGCAGCACGATCAGGCGCCCCAGCGTGCCGATCTCGCTGCGCCAGCAGCCGACCAGCTCCCCCTTGGCATCGGGATCGTCCAGCCAAGCCTCGACGCCGGCCGAGACTTGGCCCACCGCGAGCAGCGGGCACGAGAGGGTCGCGAGTTCGTACAGCATGGGCGCCTCGGCGACGTCGTCCCGTCGACGTCAGGCCGTCAAAGCGGGAGAGCGTCTTTCGTTGCCATCGGGACGCCCGGACACGCCTCCGCCCGGGAGGCCCGGCCTCACAGCTCCGCGCGGGCATCCTCCAGCAGCTGTGCCAGCCCGCTGTCGACCTCGTCGGCGAGCATCGCCCGCTCGGCGTCGGTGAGGTCCTTGGCCCAGGCGCCGCTGCCGAACCCGTCGGTGCAGCGCGCCCGCTCCGCGGCGATGTAGGCCTCGGTCTCGACCGGCCGGGTCTTCATCGCGTGGACGAAGCCGAACCACGCCGCCCGCTCCACCACCGCGAGCCGCGCCCGCAGCCGGATGGCCACCGCCTTCTCCGGATCGATCCCGTCGGCACTCATCGTGGTTCTCCCGCGTCCTTCTCGGCGAGCCGATCGAGCAACCCCTGGAGCTGCCCCGGCACCGGCTCGGTCGCCGAACGCGCGTAGAGGACGCGCAGTTGCCGGCCGATCTCCGCGAGGCTCATGGAGCCCTTGGCGATCACCCGGTCGGCCTGCCGGTTCAGGCTCTCCTTCTCGGCCGCCGTGACCTCCTTGGCGGTGAGCACCACCACGGGCACGTCGCCGTCGGGCCGCGCCCGCAGGGCCCGGAGGAAGCCGAACCCGTCCATCTCGGGCATCATCAGGTCGAGCAGGATCAGGCTCGGCCGCGCCTGGCTGACCCGCTCCAGGGCGATCCGGCCGTTCTCCGCCTCGTCGACGGTCCAGCCCTCGCGGCCGAGCGACCGGCGCAGGCGCTCGCGGGCATCCGCGTCGTCGTCGACCACGAGGACGCGGGCATCCTCCGGCGCGTCGGGCCGGTAGCGCTCCATCAGGCCCTTGAGCCGGTCCCAGTCGATCGGCTTGACGAAGTAGTCGGTGGCGCCGAGCGCCTGGCCGAGCCCCTGCTCGGCCACGACCGAGGTCATGATCACCGGCGTCCCGGCGAGGTCGGGGTCGTTGCGCACCGCGTGCAGGACCGCCCAGCCGTCCATCCGCGGCATCTCGACGTCGAGCAGGATCGCGCGCGGCTTCAGGGCCCGGGCGAGCGTCAGGCCGGCGCGGCCGTCGTTGGCGCTGCGGACGTGGAAGCCCTCGCGTTCCAGGAAGCGCTGGAGCAATTCCCGGGCGGCCGGGTCGTCGTCGACCAGCAGCACCGTCTCGTGCTGCTCGTGCGGCTCCACCGGCGTGTGGGCCTCGGCCTCGGAGGGCGGCGCGTCCTCGGGCCGCAGGGTGGCGGGCAGGCGGATCGTGAAGGTCGCGCCCGCGCCCGGCGTGCTGGCGACGCCGATGTCGCCGCCCATCGTCCGGCAGAACGCGCGGGTGATGGCGAGCCCGAGGCCCGTGCCGCCGAACTGCCGGGTCGTCGAATCGTCGGCCTGGACGAAGCGCTCGAACAGGCGCCCGATCTGCTCCTCGGTCAGGCCGATGCCGGTGTCGGCGACCGCGAAGGACAGCCAGTCGGCTCCCTCCTCCCGGTGCCGCCGCACCGTCAGGGTGATCGTTCCCCGCTCGGTGAACTTCGCGGCGTTGCCGATCAGGTTCAGCAGGCACTGGCGGATCTTGGTCTGGTCCTGGTGCATGGACCCCAGGTCGGCCGTCCCGGCCGCGCCGGTGTCCAAGACGAAGCGGTTGCCCTTCTTCTCAACCAGGGAGCCGGTGGAGTCGGAGACGTCCCGGAGCAGGTCCGACACCGTGAAGGTCTCGGCCGAGGCGGTCATGCGGCCCGCCTCGATCTTCGAGATGTCGAGCACGTCGTTGATCAGCGAGAGCAGGTGGCGGGCGGCCGCCTCGATCTTGCGCAGGTCGGGCAGGAGGGCGGCCTGGCCGATATCCTCCAGCTCCTCGCCGAGCATCTCGGAGTAGCCGATCACCGCCGAGAGCGGCGTGCGCAGCTCGTGGCTCATGTTGGCGATGAACTGGCTCTTAGCCCGGTTGGCCGCCTCAGCGGCCTGCCGGGCGCGCTCCACCGCCTCCTCGGCCTCCTTCCGCTCGGTGACGTCGACGCAGGTGCCGACCCATTCCCGCAGGGAGCCGTCCTCGGCGAGGACAGGCACGCCGCGCACCTCCATGGCGCGCCAGACCCCGTCGTACCGGCGCAGCCTGTACTCGACCTCGTAGGTCGCGCGCGCCTCGACGCAGGCCGCCCAGGCGTCGGCCGCGTGGCCCCGGTCGTCGGGATGGACGGCGTCCAGCCAGCCCCAGCCCTGGTAGGCCTCCTCGGTCTGCCCGGTATAGGTGCTCCACCGGACCTGCGGCGGCATCAGCTCGCCCGCCGCGTCGGTGTTCCAGATCACCGCCGCCGAGGCGTCCACCAGCGCCCGGAAGCGCTGCTCGGAGTGGCGCAGGCGCTCCTCGACCGCGCGGCGGCCGGTGATGTCGGTGTTGGTCCCGTACCAGCGCAGGATCCGCCCGGACTCGTCCCGGTGGGGCAGCGCCTTCGACAGGAACCAGCGGTAGCTCCCGTCGCGGCCGCGCAGCGGGAACGTGTCCTCCCAGGACCGGCCCAGCGTGATCGCGGCGCGGTAGCGCTCGGTCACGGCCGCGACGTGGTCCGGGTGATGGACCGTGCGCCAGCCCCAGCCCCGCATCTCGTCGAGGGAGGTGCCGGTGTAGTCGTACCAGCGCTGATTGTACCAGATGATCGTGCCGTCGGCCTCGGCGATCCAGGCGAGCTGCGGCAGCGTCTCGGCGAGGTTGCGGTAATCGGCATCCGTGACGGATCCTGGGCCGCTCTCAGTCTCGCTCATCGACCCGACGCTGTCCCGTCACCCGCCCCGCGGCGGCTTATACCCGTACTCCTTATACACGCATCGCGTCGGGATCCGACCGCGGGGCCGCGGGGGCCGGCGGCCGGCGAAACCGCAGAGCGTCGATCGTGTAGAGCGCGAGCGCCACCCAGATCAGCGCGAGCATCAGCGCCCGATGCGGCTCGACCCGCTCGCCGTAGACGAGGACGCTCAGGACGAGCAGGCAGGTCGGCGCCACGTATTGCAGGAGGCCCAAGGTCGTGAGCCGCAGGCGCACCGCCGCGGCGGCGAACCAGATCAGCGGCAGCGCGGTCGTCAGGCCGGTGAGCATCAGCAGGGCGCGGTCGCCCGGCGCGGCCGGCAGGAACGGCTCGGGTGACAGGACGAGCCAGACGAGCGCGGCCGGCAGGAGCAGCAGCGTCTCGGCCAGGAAGCCGACCAGCGCGTCGACGCCGACGATCTTCCGGGCGAGGCCGTAGAGCGCGAAGCTCACTGCCAGCGACAGCGACATCAGGGGCAGTTCCCCGGCCCACACCACCGCGACGGCGACGCCCGTCGCGGCGATGCCGATGGCGACGGCCTGCGCCGGCCGCAGGCGCTCGCCCAGCACCACCCGGCCGAGGGCGACGCTGACCAGGGGATTGATGTAGTAGCCGAGGCTCGCGTCGAGCAGGTGCCCGCCGCTGACCGCGTAGAGGTAGAGCAGCCAGTTCACGCCGATCATCCCCGCCGAGAGCAGCAGCAGCGCGTGGCGCTTCCGAAGCGGCAGCGGCAGGTTCAGGCGGTGGCGCGCCGCGAGGATCAGCGCCAGCGCGCCGGCGAACACGCTCGACCAGACGATCCGCTCCGACAGGATGTGGTACGGGGAGTAGGCGCCGAGCATCCGGAAATGCACCGGGACCAGGAGGCCCCAGCTCAGGTAGGCGGCGAGCGCGTAGACGAGGCCCACGGACTCCTCCCGATCGACCCGGTTCGGCGGCCGGGTCAGGGGGTTTAGCGCGCCGGCCCGGCCGCCGTCAGGGGGGGCGGCGCAGGGCTGCCATCCCGGGGGGCCGGATGGCCCCCGCAGCGCCGGGCGCGGCGGCACCGGGGCGTCCGCCTGACCGGCCCTGCCCGCCCCGAGCGAGCCCGGTCAGGGCGCGATCCAGCGGCCGGACCACAGGCCTCCGGCCGCGTGCCAGGCCGCCCGGCGATGGCCGCGGCGGTCGAGATAGAGGAAGTCGAGCCGCTCCGCCCGGACGAGTACGGCGGCGAAGTGCGGCCGGCCGAGCGTCGCGGCCGCGGTCTCGTCCGGCAGGCTGTAGGCGTCCCCCGTCGGCAGCGCCGTGCCCGGACCGGGCTCCGCCCCGTAGCAGACCCGGCTCATCGCCCGGGACCCCGTCCAGGCCGCCTCGGCCAGCGCGTCGTCGGTGTGCAGCGTGGCGCGACCCGCGACGCGGATCTGGATCTTCGCGGCCGCGTCGTAGGCGGCGAGGGCGCAGGCAGGAGCGGCCAGGATCTCGGAGGCCTTGTCGGAGCGGCGGTCGCAGTGGAACCGGAGCGTCCCCTCGGCCGGGTCGGCGGCGCGCAGGACCACCGTGCGCAGCCGCGGCCCGCCATCGGCACCCAGCGTCCCCAGGGTCGGCAGGTGGAAACCGCTCCGGCCATGGGCGGCGCCGTCCGCCAGCAGGCGCCACAGTTCGGCGAAGGTGGCGTCCAGGTCGTCGTAGAAGGCGGGCAGCGGCGTGCGGCTCACGCGGCGCCCCGCTTCCGCCGCCGCTCGCGGAAGATCAGCGCGAGGTTGCGCAGGTAGATGCCGGTGGAGAGGCCCTGGCCGATGATGATCACCGGCTCGCGGCGGACGAACCCGTAGACCAGCGTCATCATCCCGCCGAGGATCGACAGGAACCAGAACGACAGCGGCATCACGCTCCGCCCGGCGCGCTCGCTGGCGATCCATTGCAGGATGAAGCGCGAGCCGAACACCACCTGCGCGACGATGCCGAACACCAGCCAGAAGTCGAGCCGGGTGACGAACACGTCGTAGAAATAGGCCGGCAGATCGTGGGCGAGCTGGATCAGCATCCGACGTCCTGGTCCGCGGTTTGGCCGGCCGGGCCGGCGATCTCCTCGGGCCGCGGATCCGCGCGCTTGCGCCGGATCAGCCACCAGACGCCGGCGAGATCGAGGAGCCCGACCCAGAGGCGGTCGAACAGGCCGTAATTGGACACCCCCGTCAGCCGCGGCCGGTCGACCACGTCGCGGTGGACGACCGAGAAGCCCTCGCGGGCGACCAGGGCCGGCATGAATCGGTGGAGGGCGTCGAAATACGGCAGCCTGAGATACACGGCGCGGCGGAAGACCTTCAGGCCGCAGCCGGTGTCGCGGGTGGAATCGTTGAGGATCCGCCCGCGCACGCCGTTGGCGATCCGGGACTGGAGCATCTTGAAGCGGCCGTCCTTGCGGCCGCGCCGCTGGCCCTGGGCGAGGCCGGCTCCCGGCCCCGCCGCCTCGAGGGCCGCGAGCAGCGCGGGGATGAAGGCCGGATCGTTCTGGCCGTCGCCGTCGAGGGTCGCGACGATCCCGCCGCGGGCCGCCAGGACGCCGCTGCGCACCGCCGCCGACTGGCCGCCGCTCCGCGCGTGGCGCAGCACCCGCAGCCAGGGCCGCGCCGCCCGGGCCGCCGCCAGCGCCGCCGGCGTGCCGTCGGTGGAGCCGTCGTCCACGTAGATCAGCTCGAAGGCGAGGCCCGCGCAGGCGGCCTCGATCTCGGCCACCAGGGGCGCGATGTTGCCGGCCTCGTTCTTGACCGGCACGACGACGCTGAGATGGGGGGATCCGCTCACGGGGCCACCGCGTAGGCCGTCACGAAGACCCGGCGGCCGGTGTTGAGGTTGAAGCCCTCGACCTCCGCCAGGGGCGCGGGCGCGCCGCGGCCGACCGGCCAGGCCGCGTTGAAATCGTCGCGATCGCGGGATTCGACGAAGAGCAGGCGACAGCCGCCGCCCTCGAGGAAGGACCGGGCGGCGGCCCCGTCGGGCGGCAGGGCGAGGCCGGTGCCGATCAGGAAGACGAGGCTCGGCTCGCGGTATCCGAGGCTCGCCACAAGCGGGTTCGGGCAGGGCGCGCGGTCGCGCAGGGCCGCGAGCCGCGGCGAGACCTTCAGGGCCGGCAGCGAGCGCTGCGCCACGCCCAGCACCGCCGGGCCCAGCAGGGCGGAGGCCAGCACCCCGAGGACGAGGGCGCGCTCGGCGGATCCCTGCGCGAAGGCGAGCCAGGCCAGGACCGCGACCGCGCAGGCGGCGGCGAGCAGCGGCAGGGCCGGCCACGGGATCGTGTGGCTGTCGAGCCGCCAGCCGGCGAGGCAGAGGCCGAGGGTCAGGGCGACCGGGATCGCCGGCAGCAGCAGGGCCGTCAGGCGGGCGCCCCGCAGGCGCGGGTCCAGCGCCCCCCGGCTCAGCGCCAGCACGGTCAGGATCGCGAGCCAGGGCATCAGCGGCAGCACGTAGTGGGGCAGCTTGGTGGGCACCGCCTCGAAGATCAGCCAGGCCGGCAGCACCGCGGCGATCAGGAAGGCCACGGCGGGCTCCCGTCGCGCCCGCCAAGCGAACGGCAGGCTCATGGCGGTGAAGGCCGCCGCCGGCCAGAAGGTCGCGAAGAACACGAGCGCGTAGGCGCCGGGCGGTCCCCAGTGCCGCTCGGCCGCCCCGCCGACCTTGCCGAGCATGTCGTGGCCGACCGCCTCGGCGTAGAACGCGCCCCCGCTCTTCCAGGCGATCGCCGCGAACCAGGGCGCCACCAGCAGGAGCGTGAGGGCGAGGCCCGGCCAGGGCCGGAGCGGCAGCAGCCAGCGGCCGGACCGCGCCGCGAGCGACAGGCCGAGCGCCGGCAGCGCGGCGAAGAGCGGAACCATCGGCCCCTTCACCAGGATCCCGACCGCCATCCCGAGCCAGAACGCCGCGAAGGTCGGTCCCGAGACCGGCCGACCGTCCCGCGGCGCCAGCCACGCGTGGGCGAGCGCGGCGAGGCTCGCGGTGGCGCAGGCGGCGAGCAGCGCGTCGGTCTTGGCGAGGTGGGCCTCGGCCGAGAGCATCAGGCAGGCGCCGTAGAGGGCGGCCGCCAGCAGCGCCGACCGCCGGGGCAGGAAGGCGAGCGCCGCCCAGTAGGCGAGAAGAACCGAGGCGACGGCGCCGATCAGCGACGGGACGCGGTACAGGGCGATCTGGGTGCGGGCCCCGGGCACGCCCAGCGCCTCGCCGGCCGCCACGGCGGCGGCCTGCGCCCAGTAGATCCCCACCGGCTTCTTGTGCCGCGCCTCCCCCTGGAAGCGGATATCCACGAGGTCGCCGCTCTCCAGCATCTGCTTCGAGGCCTGGGCGAAGCGGGGCTCGTCCCGGTCCATCGGCTGCAGCGAGATCTGCCCCGGCAGGAACAGGATCAGGCACAGCGCCAGCAGGGCGGCGACGGCCCTGGCATGGGTGAGGCTCAGCGCGTCGAGCCCGCGGCCGATCCGGTCGACGGGGGCAAGGCGCGGCGCGCCGCCGGCGGAGAGGCTCGTGGTCATACCGGGCCGGTCAATCAGGAACGCGGCGCGAGGTCAAATGCAGCGATGCCGTCGCCGGTCGCGACGGCGCGGGCCCATCACGACGCGCGGATGCGGCACCGCCCGCGGCGCGCGGTCCGGGTCAAGGTTCGCCGGTCCTCACCTGTCCGGGAAGGGCAGCGTCGTAGCGCGGCGCTCGGCCCCGCCCTACGACGCCGCCCGGAGGCGCGCGAAGCCGGCGTCGAGGTCGGCCTTGAGGTCGGCGGTGTCCTCAAGCCCGATGTGGAAGCGGAGCGCCGGTCCGCCGGGAGCCCACCGGGTCGCGGTCCGGTAGCCGGCGCAGTCGAACGGGATCACGAGGCTCTCGAAGCCGCCCCACGAGAAGCCCATCCCGAAGAGCTGCAGCCCGTCCAGCATGGCGGCCACCGCGGCCTCGGGCACCGGCTTCAGGATCACCCCGAACAGGCCCGACGCGCCCGCGAAGTCGCGCTTCCAGATGGCGTGGCCGGGATCCTCGGGCAGGCCGGGATGGAGCACCCGCAGCACCTCGGGCCGCGCCTGGAACCACCGGGCCATCTCCAGTCCGGCGCGGCCGTGCTCGCGCAGCCGCAAGGACATGGTGCGCAGGCCGCGCAGCGCCAGGAAGATGTCCTCGGCGCCGGCGCACATGGCGAAATGGTCGAAGGTGCGGCGCACGGCCGGGTAGTAGCGCGCGTTCGCGGAGGTCAGGCCGATCAGCAGGTCCGAGCCGCCGCTGAGGTACTTGGTGCCGGCCTCGACCGCGATGTCGACGCCGCGCGCGTGCGGCGGGAACAGCAGCGGCGTCGCCCAGGTGTTGTCCATGATCACGCAGGCGTCGTGTGCGTGCGCGACCTCGGCGATGGCCGGGATATCCTGCATCTCGAAGCTCTGCGAGCCGGGCGCCTCGACCAGCACGGCCCGGGTATTCGGGCGCATCAGTTCCGCGATGCCGGCCCCGATGGTCGGGTCGTAGTAGGTCACCTCGACGCCGTAGCGCGCCAGCACGCCGTCGCAGAACTGGCGGGTCGGCCGATAGGCGGAATCGGTGACGAGGAGGTGGTCGCCCGCCGAGACCGCGGCCATCAGCGCGACGGTGAGCGCCGCGAGCCCGGAGGGCGTCACGACGGTTCCGGCGGCGCCGGCGAGTTCCGTCCACGCCTCCGTCAGCGAGTCCATCGTCGGTGTCGCCGAGGTCCCGTAATTGTAGCGGCCGCGCCGGTTCTTGATCGCGTCGTAGGTCGGGTAGAGGACCGTGGATCCGCGGTAGATCGGCGTGTTCACGAAGCCGTGCTGCTCGCCCGGGTCACGGCCCGCGTGGACGAGGCGCGTCGCGGGCGCGAAGGTCTGCTTGGCGTCGGGCGAGGGCTTCAGGGACATCGAGGCTCGGAGATCGCGTTGCGGTGCACCGCACGAAGCGCGCCGCGCCCGGCAAGGTCAAGCCGGACGCGCGGGCTCGCGGTGCCGGGCCTCCGGGTTTTCCGCGATCACGGCTTCTCCGGCGGATCCGAGACGACGGCTTCCTCGTAGGCCTCCATCCAGGCGGCGCGCTCCTGAGAGCCCTCCGGATAGGGGCATTCGCTCACGGGCTTCCCGTAGAGGCGCGCGTTACGGCCCTGGATGAACGGGCTGTCGCTCGCGGTGGCCTGGACGTTGGTCAATATCGCCTCCCGAAGACTTGGAGTGGGGCTTCGTTAACGGCCGCGCCGTAAATCTGTTGCCGTCTCAAGTCGCGTCCCGGGTCGTCGCGTGCGTATCCTGCGTTCCCTTCTCGGCGCCGTCCTCGTCCTCGTCTCGACGGCGACCGTCGCCCTCGTCAGCGCCGACCGGCTCGCCCATCTGGCGCCGGCGCCGGTGATCCGCGCCGCCCAGGCCGAGCCGTCGGCGACGGGGTCGATCCCGGCCCCCGCGAGGGCCGCGCCCGCGCCGAAGCCGGCCGTGCCCAGCATCCCGAACGGGTTCGACACGGAGCGGCTGCACGCGCTGATGCGCGGCGACCCGATCCTGCCGGGCCGCTGAGGGCGGCCAGGACCGCGCTCATCCCGTTCTGGACCTCGTCGCGCGGCGCCCGACGCGCCTCGGGTTGAGGGGACCCGGCCGGATCGGCCGGGGACCGCCCTACCGCGCCGTCCGGAAGACCTGCAGGTCGAGGTCGCGGACCTTCTTGCGCAGGGTGTTGCGGTTGACGCCGAGCAGTTCCGCGGCGCGGATCTGGTTGCCGCGGGTGGCGGCGAGCGCCGCGCCGATCAGCGGGCCCTCGATCTCTCGCAGGATCCGGTGATACAGGCCGGGGGGCGGCAGCGTGTCGCGATAGCCGGAGAAGTAGTCCGAGAGGTGGCGCTCCACGGCGCTGGACAGGGTCTCCGATTCCCCGTTCGCCTTGCGGGCGGCGCCGTTGGCCGCCGGCGCCGCGGGCGTCGCCAGCGGCAGCGTGTCGAGCTCGGCCTCGATCACCGGGCCGGTGATCGTCTCCTGCGGGTAGAGGGCGGCGAGCCGCCGGACGAGGTTCTCGAGCTCGCGGACGTTGCCGGGCCAGCGGTAGCGCTTCAGCCGCTCCATGGCGTCGCCGTCGAGGGTCTTCCGGGTCAGGCCCTCGCGCTCGACGAGCACGAAGAAGTGGCGGACGAGGTCCGGCACGTCCTCGGAGCGCTCGCGCAGGGCCGGCAGCCGCAGCGGCACGACGTTGAGGCGGAAGAACAGGTCCTCGCGGAAGATGCCCTGCTGGATGGAGACCCGCAGGTCCTTGTTGGTGGCCGCGATGATCCGGACGTTGGTGCGGATCGGGACGCGGCCGCCCACCGTCGTGTACTCGCCCTGCTGGAGCACGCGCAGCAGCCGGGTCTGCGCCTCCATGGGCATGTCGCCGATCTCGTCGAGGAACAGCGTGCCGCCCTCGGCCTGCTCGAACCGGCCGGCGGAGCGCTGGAGCGCGCCCGTGAAGGCGCCCTTCTCGTGGCCGAACAGCTCGGACTCGATCAGGTCGCGCGGGATCGCCGCCATATTGACCGGCACGAACGGGCCGGTGCGGCGGCGGCCGTAATCGTGCAGCGCCCGGGCGACCAGCTCCTTGCCGGTGCCGGACTCGCCGGTGATCATCACGGTGAGGTCGGTGGGCATCAGCCGGGCGAGCGCCCGGTAGATCTCCTGCATGGCCGGCGAGCGGCCGACCAGCGGGATGTCCTCGTTCTCGGGGGGCGCCCCGGCCGGCGCCGCGCCCCGGGGGCGCGAGAGCGCCCGGCCGACGATGGCGATCAGCTCCTTCAGGTCGAAGGGCTTCGGCAGGTACTCGTAGGCGCCCCGCTCCGAGGCGCGGATCGCCGTCATGAAGGTGTTCTGCGCGCTCATCACGATGATCGGCAGCTCCGGCCGCACCCGCTTGATGCGCGGCAGCAGGTCGAACACGTTCTCGTCGGGCATGACCACGTCGGTGATGACGAGGTCGCCCTCCCCCTGCGCGACCCAGCGCCAGAGGGTGGCGCAATTGCCCGTCGAGCGGACCTCGTAGCCCGCCCGGGACAGCGCTTGGTTCAGCACGGTGCGGATGGCGGCGTCGTCGTCGGCGACGATGATGTGGCCGTTCGGCATGACTCTCTACTCAGACCTCCGACGGGGGCCGGATTCGGGGATCGACATCACGGATCGACCGCCGATTCGCGCCCGTCCCGGGCACTCGACATCGGCAGAAGGATGCGGAACGCCGTGCGGCGCGGGGCGGGATCGCACTCGACGATCCCGCCGTGATCGCCGACGATCTTGGCCACCAATGCAAGACCGAGGCCGGAGCCCTGCGCCTTGGTGGTGACGAACGGGTCGAACAGGTCGGGCAGCAGGTCGGCCGAGATGCCCGGGCCGTTGTCGCGCACCGCCACCTCGATCGGCAGGCTGACCCGCTCGCGGGAGCCCGGGACCTGCAGGCGCAGGCCGGTGCGGAAGGCGGTCGACAGGGTGATCTCGCCCTCGACCGCGTCCGGGCCGATCGCCTCGGCGGCGTTCTTCACCAGGTTCAGGATCACCTGGATCAGCTGGTCGCGGTTGCCCAGCACCGGCGGCAGCGACGGGTCGTAGGTCTCGATGAACCGGATGTGCCGCGCGAAGCCCGACTGCGCCGAGCGCTTCACCTGATCGAGCACGCCGTGGACGTTGACGGCGCCGCGATCCGAGGGGCGCTCGTCGCCGAACAGCTCCATGCGCTCGACGATGCGGACGATCCGGTCCGATTCGTCGCAGATCAGGCGGGTGAGCAGCCGGTCCTCCTCGGCGCCGGTGCTCTCGAGGAGCTGCGCCGCGCCGCGGATGCCCGCGAGCGGGTTCTTGATCTCGTGGGCCAGCATCGCGCCGAGCGCCACCATCGAGCGCGCCGCGCCGCGATGGGTGAGCTGGCGGTTCATCTTGTCGGCGATGGTGCGCTCCTGGAGCATCATCACCACGGCCTCGCCGTCGTCGCCGAGCGGCGTCGCGAACACGTCGACGCTGCGCTCCAGGCCGAGGCGCGGCTGGGTGAGCTCCACCCGGTATTCGCTGACGCTGGCCTGGCGCCGCCGCACCTCGGCCACCAGGGCGATGATCGGCGAGGCGAAGGGAATGATGTCGCGCAGGCGACGGCGCTGCATCAGCCGGGCGGAATAGTCGAAGAACGCTTCCGCGGCGTGGTTGCAGTGGAGGATCCGCTCGTCGGCGCCGATGGTGAGTACCGGCAGCGGCAGGGCGTTGAGCACGGCCTCGGCGGCGGTGTCGCGCCGGTTGCCGGACTCTTTCGGGAGGGGCTCGTCGCTCACGCGGCCTCCTGGACGGGATCGGCCGCATCCGCGAAGGCGCGGGCCAGCAAGGCGAGCGCCGTCTCCGGATCGGTGGTGGTCAGGAGGGCCGACCGTTCGGCCGGATCGAGCGCGCCGCCGGTCTCGGCATAGGCGGCGAGGTGCTTGCGCGCGTGGCGCACGCCCATGTCGCGGCCGTAGAGGGAGAGCAGCCCCGCATAGTGCTCCGCGGCCAGGGCGGCCTGTTCGGACCGCGACGGCTCCGCGGCCGGCCGGCCCGTGAGCGCGGCGGCGACCTGCCCGACCAGCCAGGGGCGGCCGGTCGCCGCGCGGCCGATCATGACCCCGGCGGCGCCCGAGGCGTCCAGGCAAGCGCGGGCGCTGGCGAAGTCGGTCACGTCACCGTTGGCGATCACCGGGATCGACACCGCCGCGACCACGGCGCGGATCGCCGCCCAGTCGGCGCGTCCCTTGTAGAATTGCTGCCGCGTCCGCCCGTGGACCGTCACGGCGTTCAGGCCCAGCCGCTCGGCGCGGGCGGCGAGATCCGCGGCGTTGCGGCTCGCGTCGTCCCAGCCGAGGCGCATCTTCACCGTCACCGGGACCGACACCGCGCCCCGCACGGCTGCAAGCAGGCGCTCGGCGTGGTCGAGGTCGCGCATCAGCGCCGAGCCCGAGGCGATGCCGGTCACGATCTTGGCCGGGCAACCCATGTTCACGTCGATCACGTGGGCGCCTCCGGCCTCGGCCAGGCGGGCAGCCTCCGCCATCGGGGCCGCCTCGCAGCCCGCGAGCTGGACCACATGCAGGTCGACGCCGGAACCCTCGGCGCGCAGTGTGGCCTCGCCGGATCCGCGGGTGAATTCCCGGGCCGCCACCATCTCGGAAATGACCGCGTCAGCACCGCAGCGGCGGGCAATGCGGCGCATGTGAAGGTCGGTGACGCCGGAAAGGGGGGCGAGCAGGCAGAGCGGGGCGGTGCCTGCCGCTTCAGCCTTCGCATCCTCGCGGCGCAGCGCGCTCAAATAATGGTCAGTCATCATTCTGCACAACAATGAGGCAAGGCCGGTCCGCTGGCAAGCGGGACCGCGCGTTGATTTCGGGCCCTCCCCCGCTTAAACGACGGGCACCCTCCGCGGCAGGGTTGCGCCGGCACTGCTGGCCCGCGCGCTGGCCGACCCTCCGCCCCTCAGGACGTCACGAGTTCGTCGCCCATGCCCGCCACCGGCACGCCAGCCACCGGACCCGCCAGCGCGGGAGCCGGCGTCGCCGCGGTGGTGGTGGCGGCCGGGCGCGGCATCCGCATCGGCGGCGGTACGCCCAAGCAGTACCGCCGGGTCGGCGGGCAGGCGGTCCTGACTCGCACCCTGGCGGCGCTCGCGGCGGACGACGCGATCGCGCGGATCCAGCCTGTGATCGCCGCCGACGCGGCGGACTTCTTCCAGAGCTGCCTGGAGGAACTCGCGCCCGCGCTTCGCGCCAAGATCACCCAGCCCGTCGAAGGCGGCACGACGCGTCAGCTTTCGGTGCGCGCCGGTCTCGAGGCCCTGGCCACCGGCGACGCGCCCGAGATCGTGCTGGTCCACGATGCGGCGCGCCCCTACGTGGATTCCGCGCTGATCGCCCGGGCGATCGCGGCCGGGCGCGACCACGGTGCGGCCGTTCCGGGCGTGCCGGTCACCGACACGGTCAAGCGCGTCGTCGACATCGCGCCCGGCATCGGCCGGGTCCACGAGACCCCGCCCCGGGAGCACCTGCGCGCGGTCCAGACCCCCCAGGCCTTCGTCTTCGGCCCGCTCCTCGGCGCCCACCGGGACGCCGCCGCGCAGGGCCTCGACGGCTTCACCGACGACGGCGCCCTCGCCGAATGGGCCGGCCTGCCGGTGGTGGTGTTCGCGGGCGACATCGCCAACCGCAAGATCACCCAGCCCGCCGACCTGATCGAGGCGGACCGCGCCTTCGCGACCGCCACCACCGAATTGCCAGCGCCGGGAGCCCGCGCCATGACCACCTACGTGACCCGCCTCGGCACCGGCTTCGACGTGCACGCCTTCACCACCGGCGACCATGTGTGGCTGGGCGGGGTGAAGATCCCGGCCGATCGCGGCGTGCTCGCCCATTCGGACGGTGACGTCGCGCTGCACGCCCTGACCGACGCCCTGCTCGGCGCCATCGCGGACGGCGATATCGGCACGCACTTCCCGCCCTCCGACGAGCGCTGGCGCGGCGCGTCCTCGGACCAGTTCCTGGCCCATGCCTGCGGCCTGGTCCGCGCCCGCGGCGGCCGCATCGACCACCTCGACATCACCGTGCTCGCCGAGGCGCCGCGCATCGGCAAGCACCGCGAGGAGATCCGCGCGCGGATCGCCGCCATCGCGGGCGTGCCGCTCGGCGCGGTGTCCATCAAGGCGACGACCACCGAGAAGCTCGGCTTCGTCGGCCGGGCGGAGGGGCTCGCCGCCCAGGCGGCCGCGACGGTCCGGCTGCCCGAGGAGGACGGTCCCGCCCTCGACGCGCAGGCCGAAACCGCGATGCGGCAGGGCTGAGCGGTTTCGGGGCGAGCGCGGGTCCCCTCTCCCGCACGGAAGAGAGAGCGCGTCGCACTCCGCTTCAGGCCACCCGCACCAGCAGCGCGATCGCCGCGACGGCCAGGGCCGCCATGGTGAGCAGGATGCCGCCGCCCCGGCACGCGAACTGGCGCGGCGAATTCGGGGGCGCAAACATCCCGATCGGGTGCAGGATCCGGGCGACCAGCAGGGCGACCAGCAGCGCCCGGACCAGGCCGTGGCTGCCGCCGCTCGCCTCCAGCAGGCCGATGACGATCAGGGCCAGCGGGACGTATTCCGCGAAATTGGCGTGCGAGCGCACGCGCTTGAGCACCGTGTCGTCGCCGCCGTCGCCGAACAGCACGTTCTCGGAGACGCGGGCCCCGATCACCCATCCCGAGAGGCCCAGATACACGAGGGCGAGCAGCCCGGCGTAGAAGGCCGTGGTCGCGGGGAAGATCATGGAACGGGTGTCTCCGATCGGCGGCCGCCGGTCCTTGAGCCGGGCTCGGCCATGGGTCACAACATGAGATAGGGCGCAGCCGCCCGAGGGGAGCCCGTTCGCGATGGTCGACGACGCAGAGCTTCTCGCCCGGGCCGAGGCGCTGGTGGCGGCCTACGCGGCGGACGGGCGCACCGTCGCCACGGCCGAATCCTGCACGGGTGGCCTCGTGGCCGGCCTGCTCACCGCGGTGCCGGGCTCCTCGGCCGTTCTGGAGCGCGGCTTCGTCACCTACTCGAACGAGGCGAAGGCCGAGGCGATCGGCGTACCCATGGACCTGATCCGCCGGCACGGCGCGGTCAGCGAGGCCGTGGCGCGGGCTATGGCCGCCGGGGCGCTGGCGGCGTCGCGGGCCTCGGTCGCGGTGGCGATCACCGGCATTGCCGGCCCCGGCGGCGGGAGCGCCGAGAAGCCGGTCGGGCTGGTGCATTTCGGCCTCGGCCAGCGGGACGGCGAGACGCGTCATCTGGAGCGGCGCTACGGCGATCTCGGGCGCGCGGGGATCCGCCGCGCCGCCGTGGCCGACGCGCTCGGTCTGCTGGAGGACGCTCTCGGCGACTGATCGCGGCACGGGGAGGACGGCCCATGGATACGGTGACGACCCGCCTCTGCATCGTCGGCGGAGGCCCCGCCGGGATGATGGCCGGACTGCTCTTCGCCCGCGCGGGCATCGACGTCACCGTGCTGGAGAAGCACGCGGATTTCCTCCGCGACTTCCGCGGCGACACGATCCACCCCTCCACCCTCGACCTGATGGACGAGCTGGGCTTCACCGAGCGCTTCCGCGCCCTCCCCCAGCGCCGCGTGGAGAACTTCTCGGGCGTCGTCGACGGGCGCAGCTACCGGGTCGCCGATTTCAGCCGGCTGCCGACCCGCAACCGCTTCCTGTCCTTCATGCCGCAATGGGATTTCCTGGATTTCCTGGCCACCGAGGCCGCCCGCTACCCGGCGTTCCGGCTGATCCGCCGCACCGAGGCGCAGGACCTGATCGAGACGGAGGGTCGAATCGCCGGCGTGCGCGCGACCGGGCCGGACGGCCGGGTCGAGATCCGGTCCGATCTCGTGCTCTGCGCGGATGGCCGTCACTCGCGGATGCGCGAACGCGCGGGCCTCGTGCCCCGGGCCTTCGGCGCGCCGATCGACGTGCTGTGGTTCCGCCTGCCGCGCCGGCACGGCGATCCCGAGGCGGCGGCGGGGCGGTTCGGCCCGGGGCGGATCCTGATCACCCTCGACCGGGGTGACATGTGGCAATGCGCCTACGTGGTGCCGAAGGGCGGCGACGCCGCGCTCCGGGCGAAGGGACTGGCGGCCTTCCGGGCCGCGGTTGCGCAGATCGCCCCGTTCCTGGCCGACCGCACCGACGCCATCGCCGCCTGGGACGACGTCAAGCTCCTGACCGTCACGGTCGACCGGCTCGACCGCTGGCATCGCCCGGGCCTGCTCTGCGTCGGCGACGCCGCGCACGCCATGTCGCCGGTGGGCGGCGTCGGAATCAACCTCGCGATCCAGGACGCGGTGGCGGCGGCCAACCTCCTGGCCGAGCCCCTGCGGGCGGGGCGCCCCGCGGAGGCCGACCTCGCCCGGGTCCAGGCCCGGCGGATGTTTCCGGTGCGGGCCACGCAGGCGCTGCAGCGGGTGATCCAGTCCCGCGTCATCGCCGCGTCGCTCGCGGCCGACGCGCCGTTCCGGGCGCCGCTCGCCCTGCGCCTCCTCGACGCCCTGCCGCGGCTTCAGGTCCTTCCGGCGCGGATGATCGGGATGGGCGTGCGGCCCGAGCACGTGCGCGTGCCGCTGCGGGCCTGACGCTGCCCCTGCGCGCGGTGACGGTGGCTAAGCCCGCGCCCCGTACATCCGGTTCGCCCGGCCTTCGAAGGCGTCGGTGAACTTGCGGAAGGCCCGGTCGAACATCGTGCCCATGAGGAGCCCCAGGGTGCGGCTCTTGAACTCGTAGGTGATGAAGAAGTCGACGTTGCAGCCGCCGTCCGGGCCGTCCTTGAACAGCCAGCGGTTCTCCAGGTGCCGGAACGGCCCATCGATGTACTCGGCGACGATCTTGAGGCTCGCCGGATCGAGGGTGACCCGCGTGGTGAAGCGCTCGCGGATCGCCTTGTAGCCCACGCCCATCTCGGCGATCAGCACCTGCCCGCCATCGGGCATGTCCTGCCGGCGGATCACCCGCAGGGATTCGCAGAGCGGCAGGAACTCGGGATAGCGCTCCACGTCGGCGACGAGGTCGTACATCTGCTGCGGCGTGTGCTTCACCGCGCGGGTGACCCGGAAGGACGGCATGGTGTTCGGGATTCCTCAGGCCGAGAGCGCGGGCGACAGTTTGGCCAGACGCGCCGCCTGAAGTCGCGCAAAGTCCTCGCCCGCATGGTGCGACGACCGCGTCAGGGGCGTGGCCGAGACCAGCAGGAAGCCCTTGGCGTAGGCGGTGGTCTCGTAGGCCTTGAACTCGTCGGGGGGGACGAAGCGCACGACCTCGTGGTGCTTCTTCGACGGCTGCAGGTACTGGCCGATGGTCAGGAAGTCGACGTCGGCCGAGCGCAGGTCGTCCATGAGCTGCAGCACCTCGTTCCGCTCCTCGCCGAGCCCGACCATGATGCCGGACTTGGTGAAGATCGCCGGGTCGAGCTCCTTCACCCGCTGCAGCAGGCGCACCGAGTGGAAGTAGCGCGCGCCCGGCCGAACCGTGAGGTACTTGGCCGGCACGGTCTCCAGATTGTGGTTGAACACGTCGGGCTTGGCGGCGACCACGACCTCGAGCGCCCCGTCCTTGCGCAGGAAGTCGGGGGTCAGGATCTCGACCGTCGTGCCGGGGCTCGCCCGCCGGATCGCCGCGATGGTGCGGGCGAAGTGCTCGGCGCCGCCGTCCCTCAGGTCGTCCCGGTCGACCGACGTGATGACCACGTGGTGCAGGCCGAGCTTGGCGACCGAATCGGCGATCTTGTCCGGCTCGCCCAGGTCGAGGGCGTCGGGCAGGCCTGTGCGCACGTTGCAGAAGGCGCAGGCCCGCGTGCAGGTGTCGCCCATGATCATGAAGGTGGCGTGCCGCTTCTCCCAGCACTCGCCGATATTCGGGCAGCCCGCCTCCTCGCAGACCGTGACCAGCCCGTGCTCGCGCACGATCTTCTGCGTCTCGGACCAGGCCCTGGAGCCGGGTGCCTTCACGCGGATCCAGTCCGGCTTCTTGGCCTGAACGGGCTGGTCGGGCCGGTGCGCCTTCTCGGGGTGGCGCAGGCGGACCGGCCGCGGATCGTTCTTCAGGGTGTCGAGGACGACGGCCATGGGTCGGGGGCACACCGCGGGCAAGCGCCCCAGGGGCGCGGTCGGGATCGCCCTGACTTAAGGCCCAAGGCCGCGCGCCGCAAACCGCCGCGACGCCGGGCCGCCCCGCGGCGGTTGAGGGTGCGGGCGTTCCGTCAGATCCCGAGCGCCCGGACGAACAGCCCGGCCAGCACCGCCCCGACCAGGGGCGCGGCCACCGGGATCAGCGCGTAGCCCCAGTCGGAGGTGCCCTTGCCGGCGATCGGCAGCACCGCGTGGGCCACGCGCGGCCCCAGGTCGCGGGCCGGGTTGATGGCGTAGCCGGTGGTCCCGCCGAGCGACAGGCCGATGCCCCAGACCAGCATGCCGACCATGTAGGGCGCGACGGCCCGCGGGATCGCGCCGGCCGAGCCCAGCGTGGTGGTCACGAGGGCGGAGATCGTCAGGATCAGAAAGAAGGTCGCGATGATCTCGGAGATCCAGTTCGCCTTCGCGTCGCGGATCGCCGGGCCGGTGCAGAAGCAGGCGAGCTTGAGGCCTGGATCCTGGGTCGCGCCCCAGTGCGGCAGGTAGTGCAGCCAGACCAGCACGGCGCCCACGAAGGCGCCGAGCATCTGGGCCGGGATATAGACCGGAATCTTGCTGAAATCGCCGGAGCTGACCGCGCCCGCCACGGTGACGGCCGGGTTGATGTGGGCGTCGGCGCTGCCGGTGGCGTTGGCCACGAAGACGCCGGCGAGGACCGCGAAGGCCCAGCCCGCCGTGATGGCGATCCAGCCGGCATTCTCGCCCTTGGAGTGCTTGAGCAGGGCGCCGGCCACGACGCCGTCGCCGAGCACGATCAAGGTCATCGTGCCCAGGAATTCGCCCAGGAAGGGTGATGTCATCGTGTCGTCTCCCCCGTTCGCTGCTTTTTGTGAACGTTCAAAGCTTTGGCGAGCGCGTGATCGCCGGAGGCGGTCACCGATATCAGCGCAAGTCCCTTCCGCTTCCCTCATCCTGAGGTGCCGGAGCGCAGTGGAGGCCTCGCAGGAGAGCTCCAGGAATCGCGCGGCTGGCCGGAGCCCTCCTTCGAGGCGGCTTCGCCGCGCCTCAGGATGAGGGCGCGGGCGCGACGGAGGCGGTCGCGAGGCCGACAGGCCCGCGCGCCGCGCGCGGGCCCGAGGGCGGTGTCCTCAATCCTCGTCGGTCTTCCAGTCGAAGGAGCGCTGCACCGCCCGGCTCCAGGCGGCGGCGATGGTCTCGCGCCTGCCGGCATCCATCTTGGGCGTCCAGCGCTTGTCGACGCCCCAATTGCGCTTGAGGTCGTCGAGCCCCTTCCAGTAGCCGACCGCGAGTCCGGCCGCGTAGGCGGCGCCGAGCGCGGTGGTCTCGGCCACCTTCGGCCGCACCACCGGCACGTCGAGCATGTCGGCCTGGAACTGCATCAGCGTGTTGTTGGCGACCATGCCGCCGTCGGCGCGCAGCTCCTTGACGGGGATGCCGGAATCCTTGGCCATGGCGTCCAGCACCTCGTGGGTCTGGAAGGCGGTCGCCTCCAGCACCGAGCGGGCGATGTGGCCGCGGTTGACGTAGCGGGTCAGGCCGATGATCAGGCCCCGGGCGCCCTCGTTCCAGTGCGGCGCGTAGAGGCCCGAGAAGGCCGGCACGAAGTAGACGCCGCCGTTGTCCTCGACCGTCGTGGCGAGCGTCTCGACCTCGGCGGAATCCTTGATCATGTGCAGGTTGTCGCGCAGCCACTGCACCAGGGCGCCCGTGATGGCGATCGAACCCTCCAGCGCGTAGGCCGGCTTCTGGCCGTCGAGGCGGTAAGCCAGCGTGGTGACGAGGCCGGCCTTCGACGGGACCGGCTCCTCGCCGGTGTTCATCAGCGCGAAGCAACCGGTGCCGTAGGTGTTCTTGGCCTCGCCCGGCGCGAAGCAGGTCTGGCCGAACAGGGCCGCCTGCTGGTCGCCGAGGATGCCGGCGATCGGCACGCCCGCGAACGGTGCCCGGGTCTCGCCGTAGACCTCGCTCGACGAGACGATCTTCGGCAGCATCGCCTTCGGGATGCCGAAGGTCCGGAGCATGCCCTCGTCCCATTCCAGGGTCTTGAGCGACATGAGCTGCGTGCGGCTGGCGTTGGTCACGTCGGTGACGTGGAGGCCGCCCTCGGTGCCGCCGGTGAGGTTCCAGACGAGCCACGTGTCGATGTTGCCGAACAGCACGTCGCCGGCCTCGGCCTTCGCGCGGGCACCCGCGACATGGTCGAGCAGCCAGCGGAGCTTGAGCCCGGAGAAGTAGCTCGCCAGCGGCAGGCCGGTGAGGTCGCGGAACCGGTCGCGGCCGCCGTCGCGGGCGAACTCGGCCACCAGGCGGTCGTTGCGGGTGTCCTGCCAGACCAGGGCGTTGTGCAGGGGCTTGCCGGTCTTCCGATCCCAGATCAGCGTGGTCTCGCGCTGGTTCGTGATGCCGACCGCCGCGAGGTCGGAGGGCTGGAGCCCGCCCTTCTCCAGCGCCTCGCGCATCACGCTCTGCGTCTTCGTCCAGATCTCCGTGGCGTCGTGCTCGACATGGCCGGGGGCCGGGTAGATCTGCGCGTGCTCCGCCTGGGCGAGCGCGATGACGCTGCCCTCCCGGTCGAACACGATGAAGCGGCTGCTGGTGGTACCCTGGTCGATGGCCCCGACGTAACGGCTCATCGTTCCCTCCCTTCATAGGCCCGACCGGTCTGCCGCCGGATCGGGTTCGAAAGCATCAGGCGGCCTCGGCCCTGCGGTCGAGGTAGGCGGCGAGGCGCGCGGCGCTCTCCGCGCCGGTGCGCAGGCCGAGCTTCGACCGCCGCCACAGGATGTCGTCGGCGGTGACCGCCCATTCCTCGGTGCGCAGGTAATCGACCTCGGCGGCGGTGAGGCCGCCGTCGAAGGCCTCGCCGAGATCCGCCATGGACCGCGCCGTCCCGACGATGTCCCGGGCCCGGGTTCCGTAGGCGCGGGCGAGCCGGCGGGCGGTCTCCTCCGGCAGGAACGGCTTCTCGGCCCTCAGCTCGGCGAGGAACCGGTCGAAATCCGCGTCCTTCATGGCGCCGCCGGGCAGGACCGCGTCGCCGGTCCAGGCCTTCTTGAGGTGCGGGAAATAGGGCTTCAGCTTCTCGAGCGCGTGCTCGGCGAGCCGCCGGTAGGTCGTGATCTTGCCGCCGAAGACCGACAGCACCGCCGCAGTCCCGCCCTGGTCCTCCACGTCGAGGACGTAGTCGCGGGTCACGGCCGAGGCGTTCTCCGCCGCGTCGTCGTAGAGCGGGCGCACGCCCGAATAGCTCCAGACCACGTCGGCCGGGGTGAGCGTCGTGTCGAAGGAGCGGTTGATGCAGCCGCAGAGATAGTCGGTCTCGCTCTCCGAGATCGTGACCGGGCCGGGCTCGCCCTCGTAGGGAACGTCCGTGGTGCCGATCAGCGTGAAGTCGCGCTCGTAGGGGATCGCGAAGATGATGCGCTTGTCGGGCTGCTGCAGGATGTAGGCCTGATCGCCGTCGAACAGGCGCTTGACCACGATGTGGCTGCCCTTGATCAGCCGCACCGCCGCGCGGCTGTTGACGCCGAGCGTGCCGCCGAGCGTCTCGCTGACCCAGGGACCGGCGGCGTTGACGACGGCCGTCGTGCGGATCGTCCGCTCGGTGCCGCCGCGCTCGTCGCGCAAGGTCGCGGCCCAGCCGTCACCCTCGCGCCGGGCCGAGACCACGCCGGTTCGGGTCAGCACCGTCGCGCCGCGCTCGCGCGCGTCCATGGCGTTGAGCACCACGAGGCGGCTGTCCTCGACCCAGCAGTCGGAATAGACGAAGCCGCGCTTCAGGCGCTGCTGCAGCGGCGCTCCGTAGGCGGAGCTGCGCAGGTCGACCCCGTGCGAGCCCGGGAGGGTGCGCAGCCGCGCGAGGTGATCGTACAGGAACAGGCCCAGCCGCAGCATCCAGGCCGGGCGCAGGCCCTCGTCGTGGGGCAGGACGAAGCGCAGGGGCCAGATCACGTGCGGGGCGAGCCGCAGCAGCCGCTCGCGCTCGGCGAGCGCCTCCCGCACGAGGCGGAACTCGTAATATTCGAGGTAACGCAGGCCGCCGTGGATCAGCTTCGTCGAGGACGAGGACGTGAAGCCCGCCAGATCCCCGCGCTCGGCCAGCAGGACCGAAAGGCCCCGGCCGGCCGCGTCCCGGGCGATGCCCGTGCCGTTGATGCCGCCGCCGATGATCAGGAGATCGTAGGCGTCGGACGGCTCGCGCTGGCCCGGTGCTGCCGCCATGGTTCCTCCGGAGCCGCCCTGCTGGCGGATTGGCAGTATATTGACGCAGCCCTCGGCTTTCGCAAGCGAAAAAATCGATGTTCGTTAGGGTTCGGCCGCGCCGTCCGCCACCGCCAGGGTGACGCCCTGGCGCTCCATGAGCGCGACGATCTCGGCCGGGGGGGGGCGGTCCGTGAAGAAGGTGTCGACCTGCTCCAGGCGCCCGACCTGGACCATCGGGCGGCGGGTGAACTTGGTGTGGTCCGCCACCAGGAAGGTCTTCCGGGCGTGGGCCAGGATCGTCTGCGTCGCCCGCACCTCCTCGTAATCGTAGTCGAGGAGCGCCCCGTCGCCGTCGATGCCGCTGATGCCGATCACCGCCACGTCGACCCGGAACTGGCTGAGCGTGTCGCAGGTGAGCTGGCCCAGCACCGCGCCGTCGCGGTTCCGAACGGTTCCGCCCGCCACGACGATGCGGAACTCGGTCGTCTCGGCCAGGGAGATCGCCACGTTGAGGTTGTTGGTGATGATGCTGAGATCGTCGTGCCGGGCCAGCTCGCGGGCGACGGCCTCCGGCGTCGTGCCGATGTTGATGAAGACCGAGCAGTGCGACGGGATGCGGCTCGCCGCGAGGCGGCCGATGCGGCTCTTCTCCGGCAGCAGGGTCACCCGGCGGTCGGCGTAGTCGATATTCTCGACGCTGGAGGGCAGTCCCCCGCCGCCGCGGTAGCGTTCCAGCCGGCCCTCGGCGCTCAGTTCGTTGAGGTCGCGCCGGATCGTCTGAACGGTGACGCCGAACTGCGCCGCCAGGGCCTCGATCGTCACGAAGCCGCGCTGGCGGACCGAGGCGACGATGGCGCTCCGCCGCCCCTCGACACCGGTCGCCTCGATCCTGTCGTCGGATCTCCGGTCGAGCGGTCGTGACATCGGTGCTCCCTCGCCTTCCGTCAGGCCGCCGCGCCGCTGTACTGATGATCGGGCGATGTTCGTTTGCGAACATTTTCCGGGCGCCGCGGCTTTCGCGCGAGATTGAACCGCGCTGCGTCGTCCCGCAACCGGCGATCGGGCTGCAATATGCTTCAGTCCCGCGCGGCCGGCGCTTCGCCTGTGAACAGGCACGAAAAAGGCCTGCCGCGGGTGCGACAGGCCGAGCCACCCGGGCGACGCCGCCTGCGGCGCGCCCCGGTGATCGCCACTCACATGTGGTGGCGCATCCGGCGATGATGCTTCATGCGCTTGTGCTTCATGCGCTTGCGCATCGTCGGACGCGCGGCCGGAGCGGCACCCTGCTCCATCGCGGCCGCCTCACCGGCGCGCTCCATGCCGCCGCGCGGGCCGCCGGCCTGAGCGCCAGAGGCGTTGTAGGGCGAGTTACCCTGGGCGTAGGCGGAGCCCGCGAGGAGCGTCAGCGACGCGGCGGCCAACAGAAGTTTCCTCATCGTCAATCCCTGGCGTAGACCGGCGCAGGCAAAGCGCCGCGCCTCGTCAGGCGCGTTGCCGCTGCGTCGGAAAATAAGCGGCTCAGACGAGACTTGGTTCCGCGTCATCGCGCCCGTGCGGCGCACAATTGCCGGCAGCGTTAACTCGGCCTATGTCGCGAGCCGTCCCGGCCCGGCCGCGACCGAGCAACACGGAGCGGGTGGCGGTGGCCAGCAGCGGTTCGGCCTATCTCCTGCTGGATGTCGCCGGCACCGCCTGCGCCCTGCCCCGCGGCGCGGTCGCCGAGATCCTGCCGCTCCCGGATCTGCACGCGCCGCCCGCTTCCGGCGGCTGGCTCACCGGCTTCCTCAATCTCGGCGGCACGCCGGTCCCCGTGGTCGACCTCGCGGCCCTGCTCGGCCTGCGCCCGGCCGTCGCGGCGCCAGGTCTCTACGCCCATCTCGTGCTGATGCAGGGCGGCGCCGTCGCGTATCTCGTCGATCGCGCGGCCGACCTCACGATCGTCGCGGAATCCGCGATCCGGCAGGCCGAGGCGGCCGACACGCTCAACGGCTGCGTCGCCGCCGAGCTGGTCCTCGGCGAGCGCCTCGTCCACGCGCTGGCGCCGGAGCGCCTCCTCACCGTGCAGGAACAGGTCCGGGTCGACGCCCTGGCGCGGGCCGCCGCCGAACGTCTGGCCGCGCTGCCGCACGCCGTCTGACCGCGCGATGGCCCGTCCGGGTAATCCCCGTCCCGACCTGGGTGTCGATCCCGCCTACCCGCCGCTCAAGGCGCGGATCATCGCGCGCACCGGCCACCACTACTACATTGACAAGGACGAGCTGCTGATCGAGCGGTTGCACCGCCGGTTCCGCGCCGCCGCCGTGGCCGACTGCGCCGCCTACGCGGCCCTCCTGTCGAGCGGGGCGGAGGGCGAGGCGGAATGGGCCCGGCTCGAGGCCGAGATCACCGTCGGCGAGACGTTCTTCTTCCGCTACGCCGAGCAGTTCAACGCGCTGCGCGCGACGATCCTGCCGGCGCTGATCGCGGCGCGGGCGTCCGATCGCGTCCTGCGGATCTGGAGCGCGGGCTGCTCCACCGGGGCCGAGCCCTATTCCCTGGCGATCCTAGTGCACGAACTGCTGGGCGACGCCCGGTCCGACTGGCGGGTCTCCATCCTCGGCACCGACATCAGCGTCGAGGCGCTCGCCACCGCCCGCGCCGCCGAGTACGGCCGCTGGGCCCTCCGGACCATGCCGCCGGAGGATCGGCTCCGCTACTTCACGCGGCTGCCGGCCGCGCCGGGCATACGGCGCGAGGGCGGCTACGCCCTCCGTCCGGAATATCGGGGTTCGGTCCGGTTCGAGCGCGGCAACCTGCTGAACCTCGTCGAGCCGGGGCCACCGCAGGGCGAGCCCTTCGACCTGATTCTCTGCCGGAACGTGCTGATCTACTTCGACGCCCGGACGGTCGCCGCGGTGGTCCGCGGTCTCGGCCGCAGGCTGAGGCCGGAGGGCTGGCTGCTCCTCGGCCACGCCGAGCCGAGTCCCGCCTTCGCGAGCTTCCTGGACGCCGTCAGCCTGCCCGGGACCGTGGCCTACCGACCGCGCGCCGATGCGCCGCCGGTCGCGCTGCCCGGCACCCCGGTGCCGGATCCCGCCCCTTCGACGGGGCAGGTGCCGGGGCCGCCCGCGCGGGATCCCGGTCCGGGCGCGTCTGCGGGCGCGTCGTCGGGCGTGTCCAGGGCGGGGCTGCCCGACGCTGCGGTCGTTCCCGCTCCGGATCCGGTCGCCGCACCCGGGACAGCGCCGGTTCCCGACGCGCCCGGAACGCGGGATCACGGGGCAGTCCTGGACGAGGCCTGCGACCTCGACCGGATCCGCGCGCTGGCCGATTCCGGCGAGACCGGCGCGGCCTGGCGGGCGCTGCGGGCCGCCCTCGACCGCGACCCGACCGACACGGCCCTGCGCTTCTACGAGGGCCTGCTGGCCCGCACCCTCGGGCGCGACGCCGAGGCCGAGCGGGCGCTGCGGGCCGCGCTCTACCTCGACCGCAGCTTCGTGATGGCCCACTACCACCTCGGCCTGCTGCTGATCGCCCTGCAGCGGCCGAGCGAGGCGGTCCGCGCCCTCGACAACGCCGTCGCCTTGAGTCAAGCCCTTGGGCCGGACACGGCGCTGCCCGAGGGTGATGGCGCCTCCGCGGGCGAGATCGCGGCCAGCGCGGCCGCGGCCCGCGCCGCGCTCGGCGGCGTCGGCAGCAGGAGGTCCTGATGGGCGCGCGCCCGAGTGCACAGGACGGCCGTCAACGGACGCGGCCGGAGCGGGACCTGCGCGCAGAGCGCGCGGCCGCCCTCGCCCGGCGCGGTGCCGTCGCGGTCGCGACCGATTCGGGGGACGATCACCTCGTCTGCGCCTGCGGCGGCGAGCGCTACGGCGTGCCGCTGGCGGCCGTCGCCCAAGTCCTCCCGTCGCGCCCCTCCACGCCGATGCCCGGAGCGGTGCCGGCGCTGGACGGCCTCATCGCCCTGTCCGGGCGGATCGTCGGCGTGCTCAGCCTTGCCAGGGCCCTCGGCCGGCCCGAGCCCGCGTCCGACGCCGAGGCGGCGGCCGGCCACCTGATCGTGCTGCGCGGCGTCCATCCCCAGCCCCTCGCCCTCGCGGTCGACCGGGTCCTGGGCATCGCCCGGGCCTCCGGCGCGGCCGCCGCGGAGGCGGCCGATCCCGACCGCTTGGGCAACGAGGCCGCCTCGGTCTATGCCCCCGGCTCCGGAGCAGCGGGCGACGGCCGTCCCGACTTCGTCGTCATCGACCTCCCCCGCCTCCTGCGCCGCGCCCTTCCCTGACCGGGCCGCCTGCCACAACCGGAGCCATCCCCGCCCGTGTCGCTCTCGATCGGAAAACGCATCCTTCTCGGCTTCTTCGCCGTCACGGTGGTTGTGGTGGCGCTCGGCCTCTACGCCCTGGAGCAGATCGGCGCGGTGCGCGACACGACCGACGCGATCGTCCGGCGGGACATGACGATCCTGCGCCAGCTCGACGATCTCGGGAACGAGGCGCGCGACCTCGGGCTCCTGCGCCGCACCGCCGTGATCGCGATGCTGATGCAGGCCCAGGGGCGCACGACGCAGGGCGGTGACACCCTGGCGGCCTGGCGCCAGACCGCGGCCCAGGTCGAGAACCGCCTCGCCACGACGATCCAGCTCGCCGCCCAGTATCGGACGCAGGTCGTGTCCGCCGAGCGCGTCGCGGCCTGGGACCGCATCGCCGCGGCGGCGACCGCGGTCCAGGGCTCGTTCCGCGAGGTCAAGGCGCAGGGCGAGGCGCAGTTCGCCGCCATCGCCCAGCAGGACGTCGCGGCGGTCGAGGCCCGCAATGCGGAGATCACCCGCCTGCAGGCGCCCTTCCTCGAGGGGATCAAGAACCTGCGGACCCAGCTCGACGGCGGCATGGCGCTGGGACAGCGCGCCGCGCAGGAGGTCTACGACCGCTCGCGCCTCTCGATCTACCTGACGCTAGCCGCCGCGGTGCTGCTGGCGACCCTGATCACGTGGCTGATCAGCCGCGCCGTGGTGCGGCCCCTCGAGACGGTCATGGCCTTCGTCGCCCGCGTCGGTGAGGGAGACCTCTCCGGCCAGCTCGCGGCGGGCGGGCGCGACGAGATCGGCCGTCTGAGTACGACGCTGAACACGATGGTCGCGGGGCTGTCGGACCTGGCGCGGACGAACCGCGCGGCGACGGCGGACCTGAACGCGGCGGCGGCGGAGATCCGGGCCTCGGCGCAGGAGCAGGCCGCCTCGGTCGAGCAGCAGTTCGCCGCGGTCC
>NZ_BBUX01000016.1:0-108879 GCF_000974725.1 Methylobacterium sp. ME121 | reverse complement strand
ACCCTTCCACATCGGCCGCGAGGCGCCCCCCTGAGCTGTGGGCGGCACTGGCTCGCGCCGGCTGCCGTCTCGCACGACCGGGAAGCGGACGCGCAGATCTGCATGGAGCAGCGTCCGCGCCAACCTCCTGTGTCTGGATCCCCTCTCGCATTCGGCAAGCGGAGATCCGAGGCACACTCGCCTTTCGCGCACGTGACAGTCCCTAAACCTAGGGGCCGACGAGTGATTGCCGATGTCGAGGGATCAGCGACTGCTTTCGCACGCCGGCTGATGAACAGGATATGGCGGGTGCCACCGCGGATCCAAGAGCCTCAACACTCTCGGCAGGCACTTCACAGTGCGCCCGCAGCAACTGAGCTGATGTGGGCATGTGCGAAGCGATTACAAGAGGCTCGAGCTTCTTGTTGGCCGCCGTTTCAGGCGCCCCGGTCCGCTCGGTCTCAGATGGGGTTCCATGGCTCTGCTCCGAGAGACCCTGACGCCAATCATTCAGGACCACAGCACGCTTTCCCGTTGCGGGCTTCGACGTTGGCGATCATGAGTGATGCAGGGCAGCTCTTTTCGAGCATCGCTCGAAGCAGGGAGCTTCTCAGCCGCATTGCATCCGCAGTTGGCGTTTCGCCTCATGCGTTTCTGAGCGGTGAAGCCCATGGGATTGAGTCCAGTGAAGCATGTGAGCTGCTGCAGCTCTGGTACGGGTTAGAAGACCGCCGGGACCGCCAGAAGCTACTCAAGTTCGCCCGCGCACTCTCATCGCACGAGAATACCCTGTAATCTACGTGCAGGCTGGCGATGGGCTCACGTCGCCGACGTCGGGCAGCCGGCTATAGGTCTCGGCCGGCGCCCCTCTCCTACGCCGCTCGACCTCACCTTGGGCGATGTGTCGCTTGGCGCTGGCAATCAGAAGCTCGCGGCCGGCAACGGCAAGCTCGTCAGCCCGCATGACGCCGACATCACCGATGGTCAGCCACCCTGCAAGCTCGCGGCGAGATCTTCGGGATCTCGCCCCATTGGCGATGATCGTGATGACGTCCGGCCCGACGGTCTCGTCGGCCAAGACCTTCGGCGCCGCCGCGCCCGGCATCCGCTTGGCCATGTTCTCCGCCTTCTTCACCGCCCCGCTCTCGGTCTGCGCCGGCTCCTGCCGGGCCGGGCGCAGCCGCTTCCGATGCACCTCGAAGCGCTGCACCACGAACGCCGTCGTCCTCGCCATCGTCGACCCTCACCTGTCCAGACCTGCCGAACGCTCTTCGCCGACCGCGCGAGCCGCTTAAGATCCAGCCCAAGCAGGCGTTTTCGATCCGAGTTCACATTCGTCCACCGGCCGGAAAGAAACATCTCGCCCGCAGATTGAACCGAGCCCGCGCATGGGATTTGTTCCGCATTCGTTCCAGAACGGCGGAGCCACGGGTGCACCTCAACCGGATCGACGGACTGCTGGTTGGGAGCCCGGACGCCGTCCGCGTGCCGCTGATCGGCCAAGCCCTGTGCGCCGGCTTCCCGTCGCCCGCCGATGACTTCCTCGAGGGCGCGCTCGAACTGCCCCGCTGGCTCGTGCCGAACCCGCCCGCCACCTTCCTGTGGCGAATCAGCGGTTCGTCGATGGAAGGGGCCGGCATCTACGACCGCGACCTCGCCTGCGTCGATCGCAGCCTCAAGGCGGGCCACGGCAGCATCGTCGTCGCGGCCGTCGACGGCCAGATGAGTTGCAAGCGCCTCGTGATCGACGGCAACGTCGCCCGCCTCGCCTTCTGCAATCCGGACCTGCCCGCCTTCGCGGTCGACGAGCTCGGCGAGGGCGTGATCTGGGGCGTGGTGCGCTTCTCGATCCGCTGGCATGTCGCCCGCGGGCAGCTCTTGTGAGCACGCTGGAAGCCCGCCGGCGCGACCGGATCGGCGGCGGCCGCGCCGTGGCGCTGATCGACGGCAACAGCTTCTACTGCGCGTGCGAGCGCGTGTTCGACCCGAAGCTCGCCACTGTCCCGGTGATCGTGCTCTCGAACAACGACGGCTGCGCCATCGCCCGGACCAGCGAAGCCAAGGCGCTCGGCATCAAGATGGGCGACCCGTACTTCAAGATCCGCGACCTGTGCCGGGCACGGGGCGTGCGGGTGTTCTCGTCGAACTACACCCTCTACGGCGACATGTCGGGGCGGACCAACGCGGTGTACCGGCAATTCAGCCCGCAGGTGGAGATCTACTCCATCGACGAGAGCTTCCTGAACCTGTCGGACGTGGCGCCGGGCTTGCGGGTCGAGCTCGCGCGCGACCTGCGCGCCACGGTGCGGGCCTGGACCGGGATCCCGACCTGCGTCGGCATCGGCCCGACCAAGACGCTGGCCAAGCTCGCCAACCACATCGCCAAGAGCGTTCCGGTTCTCGGCGGCGTGTGCGACCTGACCGACCCGGCGGCCTACGCGCACTGGCTGTGCCGGATCGACGTCGGCGAGGTCTGGGGCATCGGCCGGGCCTCGCTCGCCAAGCTCCGGGCGATGGGCGTCGAGAGCGTGGCGGACCTGCGCGACCTCGACCCGCGGCCGGTGCGCAAAGGCCTGACCGTGGTGGGCGAGCGGATCATCTACGAGCTGCGCGGCGCGGCCTGCCTGCCGCTGGAGCTGGTGCCGGCGCGGCGCAAGGGCTGCGCGGTGACGCGCTCGTTCTCCAGCCGGATCACCGAGCGGGCGGTGCTGGAGGAGGCGGTGGCGGCGCACGCGACACGGCTCGGAGAGAAGCTGCGGCGCGAGGGGCTGGGCACCGATCACGTCACGGTCTTCTACCACACGAGCGAGCACGACCGGGACGAGCCGATGCGCTCGGTCTCGACGACGGTGCAGCTGCCGGAGCACAGCTCCGACACGCTGGCGCTGATCAAGGCGGCGCGGCACGGGGTGGCGCGGACCTGGCGCGAGCCGGGCGAGCGGCCGTGGCGGTACTCGAAGGCCGGGATCGTGACGAACGACCTCGTGACGCTGTCGCACAGCCCGCGGGCTCTGATCGGCACGTTGGACCGGGCGCGATCCGGACCGCTGATGGCGGCGATGGACGCGTGCAACGCGCGCTGGGGCCGCGGCGCCGTCGTGCCGGCGCGGGCCGGGCTCGTGAACCGGCGCGACTGGACCACGAAGTTCGAGATGCGCACGCCGCGCTACACGACACGGGTCGGCGAACTGCCGGTCGCCCATGCGTGAACGGCTTCCGCAGTGCGTGGGTGACCGCTGAGGTGGATAGGTTGGGTCGGTAGGAGGCCGTCCGTTATTCCGGCGCTCTTTCCCCGAAGCGGACAGGCCGCTTTCGGCCGGACCGCGTCACGCCGAAGCGTCATCGCGCGCAAGATCGGACATTCAGCTTCGCACCCGTTCCCGTCGCTGATTCGTCGAGGGGTGAGTTCCTGAAAGCAGACATAAATGGATTTTCATCCACAACCGCATAACCGCACCACGCGACATGCCATCGTAGATTTGCGACAACCGAAAAATGGGCCCGGGTACAGCTGCACGCGTATAGATGGTTGGTGGGCGATACGCCCGTGAGCCGCCCAGCTCAGGAAGAGCACAAACAATTCGGCTCATCGAGGCCAATCTGGACGGTGCCGGCTCGCTCACGCGACGCGGTCAGCCGCCCAGGTAAAGGGGCTCTGCTCCGGACAGCCCTGCCTCAAGCTGCAGTCGTCTTCTTCGACACCGCGGCGAGAGCTGGGGCGTGTCGAAGGTCGGACGGTGTCTTGAAGTCCCGGGCGGCACCGCGGGATGCCTGGACGCCGCGCGGAAATCCGCTGCGATCCCGGTAGGAGCGTTTGCGGCCCACCGCGCGGCTGTGCCGCGCCGTGCTGGTCTGCGCGTCGATCAGGTCAACCGCCGTGATACCGACCAGCAGCGCCAGGGCAATGGCGACATTGCCGCGCTTCGGGTTGTCCGGCCGCAGCGCCGTCAATACGGTCGCGATGTCGAGGCCATCGCCCGCGACCCGGCTCCAGAGCCCGACGTTCTTGTCGACCGACAGCGAGAGGATGCCGCTGCCGATCTCCCGGGCACCGTAGACGCGCACCAAGGCCTCCTTGCCCTCCATCCCCAGCGCGCGCGTGATCCGCCCGGGCGCCAGGAGTTCCGTGAGACCCAGCCCGAGGCTGAACCAGCCCAGCCCCTTCGCGAGGCTGTCCGGCACGCCGCGCGAACTCGGCCCGGATCGAAGCACCTTCGGATCGCCCTCTGACCGCGTGATGTTCGAGAAGCTCGTAATGTTCGTCATGATCTTCCTCGCGAAGGGTCAGGGTTTGAGAACGACCTTGATGCAGCTGTCCTGCTTGTCCCGGAACGTCCGGTACATCTCGGGTCCTTGATCGAGCGGCACCTCGTGCGTGATGACGAAGGAGGGGTCGATCTGCTCCTCCTCGATCCGCCGCAGGAGATCGCCGGTCCAGCGCTGGACGTGGGTCTGTCCCATGCGGAACGTCAGGCCTTTATTCATCGCCGCGCCCATCGGGATCTTGTCGACCAAGCCGCCGTAGACGCCCGGGATCGAGATCAAGCCGCCCGGTCGGCACACGTAGATCATCTCGCGCAGCACATGCGGCCGGTCGCTCTCGGCGAGGAGGATCTGCTTGGCCCGGTCATAGACCGTGTCCGGCAGGGAAGGTGTGACGTGGCTCTCCATGCCGATGCAGTCGATGCACTTCTCGGGACCCTCGCCCCCGGTCAGCTCGTTGAGGCGCTCGACGACGTTCTCCTCGTCGAAGTTGATGGTGATGGCGCCCCCGGCCTCGGCCATCTCCAGCCGCTCCGGCAGGTGGTCGATCGCGATGACCTGCTCGGCGCCCAGCAGAATGGCCGAGCGGATCGTCATCTGGCCGACAGGCCCGCAGCCCCAGATCGCCACGGTGTCGGTGGGCTGGATGTCGGCCTGTACGGCCGCCTGCCAGCCGGTCGGGAAGATGTCCGAGAGGAAGAGAAGCTTCTCGTCAGGGATGCCCTCGGGCACCTTCTGGACCGTCGCGTCGGCGAACGGCACGCGCAGATACTCGGCCTGGCCGCCTGGATAGCCGCCGGTAAGATGCGAGTACCCGAACAGGCCCGCCGTGGTGTGGCCGAAGACCTTGTCGGCGAGGTGCTTCTTGCGGTTGCTCCGCTGACAAACGGAGAAATAGCCGCGCTTGCACTGGTCGCACTCGCCGCAGACGATGGTGAAGGGCACGACGACCCGGTCCCCCTTCTTCACCTTCCCATTGAGCCCGCGCCCGGTCTCGACGACCTCGCCCATGGTCTCGTGGCCCAGGACGTCGCCCGGCAGCATCGCGGGAATGAAGTTGTGAAACAGGTGCAGATCCGAGCCGCAGATCGCGCAACTCGTCACTTTGACGATGACGTCGCGCCCGTCCTCAATCTCCGGATCGCTGACGGTGTCGCAGCGGATGTCCTCCTTGCCGTGCCAGACTAGGGCTCGCATTGCCGTCTTCTCCTATCGGCCGAGGGGCGGGAGCCAGATCCGGCGGTACGACCGTTCCGGACTTGGGCGCTCGCGGGGATGGGGTCCGTGTTGCAACGAGGCGAACCGGGGACCCATCCGCCCCGTTCCTGCGGACAATCCCCTAGGAGACCTCCGGCGTGGGCAGGCGTCCCGGTCCGGGAAAGGATTTCCGGCGCGGCGTCTGAGATCCGCGTCAGGTTGACGGAGGAATCGACTTCGCCTGCAGGACGCGGGCCGCCATCGTCGCGCCTCGTGGGTGTGGCGGCGATCCGTCGAGACGCCACCGTCTGGTCCGGTCGAGAGCTGCCGCAGGCGCGCCGGGCTCTTCCGCCGCGGAACGGCGCTCGCCGAGTCCCGCGGCGCGAGGACCGCGCCAGCGGCGAAGCGTCTCCCGGCATGTTCTCGGGCGAGGGCATCCGTCACGGCACCGCCCGGCGGAGCCATCCAAAGCTCGACACTTCGCTCGCGCGCCGTCAGAGCTGATCGCTGCCGGTGCCTCGAGACGTCGATGGCGGATCGCATCTCCGGACGAAGGCCTGTGTGGCCCGGATCGAGCGCAGGGTGCCTGGATCTGCCCCGCGCTCCAGCGCCTCGCGCTCGAAGGCGCGCAGTTGCTCCAACAAGTGGAGACGGCCCTGGGGAACCGAGCTTGGCAGCCGCTCCTGCATAAGTGCGACCAGTCTGCGCATCATCGGATCGTCGACGGCTCTGGGTAGGCTCTGCATAGAGCACCTCGTTCGGGGCGGCCGACCGGTCCGGCCGATCACGCGACGCTCGACTTCGCCGGATCGGGCAGATCTGACTGCCCGCCAGAAGGATCAGATCGTGCCGCCTGCGCCTCCGACCCGGCTCCCGTAAGAGCCGGGTCGGATCGTGCGATGCGCGCTGCGGGGGCGAAGGCCTGTCGAAGCGCTTCCGAGAACGAGGCGCCGGCGGCGGGCCACCGCCCCCAACTCCGGCTAGCGTGCGCCCGGCGCTGCGTGCGCGTCGCCGCCCTGGCCGGCGGCCGCGTCGGATTTCGCGGTGCCGCCATCCGCACCGCCCGATGCGGCGGCGCCCGAACCGTTGAAGGACCCGGTGGTCTGTGGGTTCGGATTGCCCGGCGTGTTCGCACGCGCCGTCATGCCGCCCATGAACTCGCCCCGCTCCCAGCGCGACATGCCGACCGTAGCCAGCAGGTTCGTGGTCAGCGTGCCGGTGGGCTCCAGGCCCTGCGCCTGCTGGAAGTGCGTCGCGGCGATCGTCGTGTCGTTGTTCCAATTGCCGTCGAGGTGGCCGGCCGCGTAACCCCGCTGGTTGAGCACCTGCTGGATCTGCCGCACACCGTCGGCATTCATGGACAGCGGCTCTCCGGGGCTGTCCGTGCGCTCCACGGCGATGCGCTGGTTGTCGACCTGCCGATCGCCACCCGAGCCGGTCGCCTGACTCGGCTGTGGCCGTGCCGCGTTTGCGGCCTGCGGGCCTGTGCCGTGCCCGGCCGAGAAGATGGAATCGGTCAGGCCGAGGGCGGCAACGAGGCCGACCTCGAGCCGTCCCGTCGGCTCGAGCGCATGCGCCTGCTGGTAGCTGCGCGCCGCCTGGACGGTCGCGGGGCCCCAGCGGCCATCCACCTGTCCCGTGTTCCAGCCCTGCTGGTTCAGCGCCTGCTGGATCTGCCGGATGCCGGCCGGGCTGACGTAGAGGGGCGTCCCGCGGCTGTCCGCGCGCTCGACGACGATGCGCTGGTTGTCGGCCTGCTTGGTGCCTTGATCACCGCCCTGTCCGCCCTGCCGGTCGCGGTTGCCGAAGATGATGTCCTGTTCGAGACCGAGACCGTAGACGAGCGGGATGGTGAGCGAGCCGGTCGGCTCCATGTTCTGCGCCTGCTGGAAGCTGCGCGCCGCCGCCGCGGTCTGCGGGTTCCAGCGGCCGTCGACATTGCCCGTGCTGTAGCCCTTCTGGGTCAGGGCCTGCTGGATCTGCCGCACGCCCGCCGAGCTGACGTAGATCTGTGTGCCCTGCCCATCCGGCTGATCCTGCGTGACGCGCTGATTGCTGACAGACGATTGTTGAGCCTGCGCGTTACCGCCGGCCAGGGCCACGATCATCGTGCTCGCGAATAAGACCTGCTTCAGTTCCATAAAGACCTCCTGATGTGGACTTATGGCTGAACCGGGCCGGCCTGCACCCGTTTCCTGCGGACGAATCCATAGGAAGTATCCGATGCGGGCGCATTTCTCAGACCGCGCGCGAATTTATCGGAGGATCGGATCGAATCCGCATCGAACCTACGGAGATGTCCGGATCCTTGTGGGCGACGCCGACCGTTACTTCTTCTCCCACGCGCGCCGCGGCTGGCCGCTGGCCTGGAGTGGCGCCATGATCGATCTTGTCCCGGATGCGGACCGTGATGCCTGCGCGCGCGAAGCCGCCGCGGCCATCGAAGCGGTGCTCGACCACCGGTGCCCGGAGCTGAAATGCGCGTTCTGGGGCGCGGTCGAGAAGCGATACCGGCTCGACACCGAGTCCTGCGGGCGGCTGCCGGCCGAACCGAGCGCGTCTCTGGATGCTCGGCCGCCTGCCTGATCCCGACAGGGATTATCCTAAGGATGGATCGCAGGAACGGGAACGGCGACGGCCGGTTCGCGACGAGAGTGGCGCCTACGGCGCACAGGACCTCGCGACAGGCTGATCATGGTGTCCGTTCTCGAACGCGCGTCGGGCGTCCTCGTGATGGGGATCGTTCTCCTCGACGTCTTCCTGACCGTTCTCTACGCCCGCATCGGCACCGGCCTGATTGCCGAACGGGTCGCGCATCTCGCCTGGATGGCCTTTCGCCGCGCCGCCGAGGCGACCGGGACGCACCGCGGGGCAGTGCTGTCCTTCTGCGGACCCGTCATCCTCCTCCTCTACGTCCTGTTCTGGGCCGTCGGCCTGACCCTCGGCGCCGGGCTCATCATCCATCCCGGGCTCGGGACCGGCGTGCAGGCGGCCAGCGGCCCGACACCCGCGGACTTTCTCACCGCGCTCTACGCCGGTGGCAGCAGCATGGCGATCGTCGGCGCCAGCGACTTCAAGCCCACGACAGACGCCTATCGGCTCGTCTACTTGGTGAATTCGCTGATCGGCATGTCGGTGACCTCGCTGGTCCTGACCTACGTCATGCAGGTCTACGGCGCCCTGCGGCAGCGCAACGCGCTCGGCCTTCAGCTTCATATCCTCTCGGCGGGCACCTCCGACGCGGGAGAGCTGCTGGCCCGGCTCGGACCGCGCGGGCAGTTCAGCGGCGGCTACAGTCACCTCGTCTCTCTCGGCCAGGGGATGGCCGAGATGAAGGAGACTCATCACTTCTATCCAGTGTTGTTCTACTTTCGCTTCCGACAACCTTACTATTCAGTCTCGGCGCAAGCTTACCTCGCGCTCGACACTGCGTCGCTGATCCGCAGCACCATCGCGGGCGAGGACACGGCATGGTTGAAGGAGGCCGCAGCGATCGAGGCACTCTGGCGGGTGGCCCAGATGCTGGTCGTCACCCTGGAGGCGACCTTTCTGTCGGTTGATCCGGCAGTCGTGACGGGCGTCGATCCGCTTGAGCGGCAGCGCTGGCGCACCCATTGGGAGGCGGCGGCATCCCGGCTCGCCGAGGCCGGCATCGCGGTCGCCCGAGACGAGGCAGCGGCGCAGGCCTATGTCGACCTGCGCGCGCGCTGGTGGCCGCACATCGCCCGGCTTGCGCCCGCGATGGCGTATCGGAGCGAAGACATCGAAGCGCGCGGATCGGAGAGGTCCTAAGGAACGGGCCGGATGTACGTCCGGCGCCGGGACAGGTGAATAGGGCCCGTCTTCGGAGAGGCCCTTATGGAGACCGTCGTCCCCATGACCGTCACGGATACCGCCGTATCCAGGCGTATTCGTCCGCCACGGCCGTCGGCTCCGGTAGGAAGCGAACCCAGATCCGCGCTGATCCGCAAGCTCGAGGGGCTTGCCCCGCTCACGGTGCCGGATCGGGCGGCGCTCGCGGGCTTGACTCGGTATGTTCGGCCGATCGCGCGGCACACCGCCCTCGTGGAGCAGGACGGCGTGGCCGAACATGCCCTGATCGTCGCGGCCGGCTTCGCCGGCCGGCTCAAGCGCTGCGCGTCGGGCCGGCGCCAGATCCTCGCCTATCTCATCCCCGGCGATCTCTGCGACCGGGGCGCCATCCACGGCTACCCCCTGGACCACACGATCGAAACCCTGACCCCCTGTCGGATCGCCGAGGTCCCGCGCGCGGTCTACTTCGACCTGCTCGACCGGCATCCCGGTATCGCGCTGGCGCTGCAGAGGGCGAAGCTCACCGAGGAGGCGACTGCCCGCGAGTGGATGGCCAATATCGCCATGCGCTCGGGTCCCGAGCGCATGGCCCACCTTCTGTGCGAACTACTGGAGCGCCTCGGGTCGATCGGCGAGACCGCGGCCGGGCAGTTCGATATGCCGCTGACCCAGAGGGAGCTGGCCGAAACGCTCGGTCTGTCGAGTGTCCACGTGAACCGCGTGCTGCAAGTCCTGCGGCGCGACGGATTGATCACGCTGCGCGGACGTCGGCTGCGGATCCTCGCGCCGCGCCAACTTCGCCAACTCGCAGAGTTCGAGGCGGGGTATCTCTCGCCCTCGTACCGGGCGCGGGGCGCCGGCACTCGCAATGGTGTGCGACCACCGGCCTGACGCAACGCCGATCCCGGCTTCCGCGACGCCACTTCCGTATCCGCCGCCGCTGCGAGGTGCCGAGCGGACCGCATCTACCGGCCGCCGGGCTCGGCCTTGCCGCCCTCCTGCTGGGCGGGGCGCACGCCGGCCGCGGACGCGATGAGGACGGCCTCGGGCAGGGTATGGGCGCCGAGCGTCTCCATGAGCCGCGCCCGATGGATCTCCACCGTGCGCGGGCTCAGGCCCAGCGTCCGGGCGATGGTCTTGTTGGTGCCGCCCGCGAGCAAGCCCTCCAGCACCGCGCGCTCGCGCCCGGACAGAGCCGCGATCCGATCCTGAGACTCGTCGAGCGCGCGCGACCGCTCGGCGACGTCGCGGATCCCGGCCAGAGCCGTCTTCACGGCGAGGAGCAGCACCTCCGTTGTCCAGGGCGCTTCGAGGAAATCGACCGCCCCCGCCTTCATGGCGCGCACGCCGATCCCGACATCGCCCCCGCCCGCCCCGACCGCCACGACGGGGAGGTGCGCGCAAGACGCCTTCAGCTGGCTCGCGGTCACGAACGCGTCGGTTTGCTCCAAGTCCAGCACGACGCAGCCCGGCATCAGGGAGCCCGCCAGCTTGAGGAGGGCCTGATCGCTCGCGAAGGCCTGAACGGCGTACCCGGCGGCCTGCAGGGCACCGACAAGCGCGTGCCGGGCATCCTCCCCGCCCGTGACCACATAGGCACGCGGGCTGGTCACGACGGTGACGTCCTGCGCGATCCCACCCACGAGCCGGACGCGGCCGTGCTCCGCCGGGATCGGGAAGAATGTATCGCGGATCCGGCGCACGGCGTGGTCCGACGCGCGCAGGATCCGGTACTCCAGAACCACGGTCTCGCCGTCGCCGACACGCTCAAGCGCGTGCGCCGCGGCGTCACGGTCCTCCGGGTGGACGCTCTCGAGCCAAGCCGCGAGATCCGGCATATCCGCGCAGGGCATGCCCCAGACCTGGACAAAGGCCGGGCTGAGGTAATCGAGTCGCCCGCTCGTCAGGTCGGCGAGCCAGAGGACGTTTGCCGAATGCGCGGCGTAGCGCCGAAATCGGGCCTCGCTCTCGCGCAGAGCCGCTTCGGCGCGCTTCTCCCGATCGACGTCCTGCACCACAACGATGGCTTGCCGAACAACGCCATCGCCTCCGTGGACCGGAATGCCGCTGATGCGCATCCAGCACTCGTCGCCCTCACGGGTTCGGTGCAGGAAGCTCATGTTCTTCACGAGTTCGCCCCGCATCGCCCGCGCGAAAGGGTAGTCGTACGGGCTGACGACCCGGCCCTCCGCGTCGAAGCCCGTCCAACGCGGCTGCACCTCCGGATCGAGAGAGGGCGGCCAGCCGTCAGGGAGGAATCTGCGATAAAGGGGATTGGTGATCAGGGCTTGCCCGTCGGCCCCGAAGAGTCCGGCCCCGAAAGGGAGATGTTCGATCAGGGCCTCGAAGCGCGCTCGGTGTGCCTCGATCTCCTGAATGGCGCATCGGAGACGCCGCTCCGTCAGGATCCGCGCGGTGGTTTCATGAACGTGACAGAGGACGCCGCGCACGCTGCCGCGCTCGTCCCGAACCGGCGAGTAGGCGAACGTCCAGAGACTCTGCTCCCGCGTGCCGTGGTGATCCACCGTAACGGTGTAATCCTCCAGATAACTTGCCTCGCCCCGCAGCGCTCGCTCCATCACAGGCCCGATCTGGTCCCAGGCCTCTTCCCAGACCTCGGGGAAAGGACGCCCAAGCGCCTCGGGCTTGATGCCGAGGATGGGTCGGTACGCGTCGTTGTAGAAGCTGATGAGGTCTGGTCCCCAGGCGAGGTAAGTTGGAAAGGCCGAGTTGAGCATGCTGCTCAATGCGTGCCGCAATGCGTCCGGCCACGCCGCGATCGGGCCGAGCGACGTGGCTGTCCAGTCACGCTCACGGATGCGGACGGCGACTCGACCGCCTCCCGTGAGGAAATCTCCGGATCCCACGTCGGCTTCCTCACTGGCTTCTGTCGACGTGGCGGATCAGAGCTCGGCCCCGGTCTACGATCATCATGGCCCACCACATCATTGAATCCGTATCGGTCGGCGGAATATTAAATATGTTAGCTTGATGATCCTGAGTCCGAACAGGCGCCAGCCGACATGGGCCAAAGAGGGCCGGTAACCATCCGTCGATGCCAGATAAGCTTGCCTGGATCTGCCGCTGCGGCGTTTCGGTCAGAGGCCTTCTTGCCTCCGCAGGGTCATTGTTTTCCAGAGCCGCGCCGCTCGGGCTCTGATCGCGTCGGGAGCTGAGCCAGCGGGGGAGGGGCGGCAATTCTGCCCCAGGTCCCGATCCTGCACGGGTCCACCCACCGGATGAGGTTGGCTGAACGTTGACATGCCGCCTTCGCGGATCGCCGGCTCTCGCCGGCCGCTCCGCGCGCGACCCCGCTGCTTACATGGCGTGATGCTGCGCCCCCGGCCCGGACAGGCGCTCGGAATGCATCCGACGCCTTCGGCCGTGTCCCGCGCACCGTGTTCCGCACGGGAGGGCTAGAGCACGATCGCCCCTCGGGACACCTCAGCGCGGATCGCTCGACGTCCATGCCTGCGCGCGGTGTGCTCGACCGCATGCTCGACGGCGGCACCGACACGAATATCGCCGGGCGGGGAAACTACGATCCGTATACGGTTGCGTGGCACCGCGCGCCTGACGGACCGGCTCGGCGCCGAGATGCTGTCCGAGCTCGTGGCTCCGGCCATGACCGCCCGACGGCGTTCGTCAGGCCGATGCCCGCCAGATCCCCGCGCGAGGATGAGCGATCGATGAACGGAGGTCGGCGCTGCGCCGACGCTTGCCCGCTCGCGCAACGGCCGGGAACATCCCTAGGGTCACCCCTTATCAAACCCGGGTCCTCCAGCCGCTGTTGTCCAAACGCGAAACGGCCGAGCAGATCGGAGCGGGTCGCTCCGCATCCCGCTACGCCGCCGGACCATCACGCAAGTCCGCACTTCGCAGCACTCTGACCAAGGGGGTGACCCGTGGATGATCGACACGGAAACGGCAGACCGCGCGACCCACGGGGGCATGATCGGGTTCCGGCCGGCTCGCGCGCGCACGCCGGGCATGGCCTCGGTGGTGTCGGATGGGCGCTGGCCGGTGCGGCTGGGGCAGCGGCTCTTGCCATCCTCGGCGCGCAGCAGCTCGGTCAGCCGGGTCGAGGGCGTGCGCGAGAAACCGACGCTCCGCACGGCTGGGGCGATGAGCCCGAGGTCGAGTCTTCCATCACCGTCGAGCGCCCGGCCGACGAACTCTATCGGGTCTGGCGAGATCCGCAGACCCTTCCGCGCATCATGGCGTTCTTGGCGGAGATCCGCCCGAGCGGACACGGACGGACCGAGTGGCGCGCCGACGGCCCGCTCGGCCAGAGCCATGCCTGGGTCATGCAGATCACCGAGGAGCGGCCGGGCGAGCTGATCCGCGCGAGCGCGGACGGCGGCAGCGCGCTCGTGACCGCGTGCGAGGTCCGCTTCCGCGCGGCTCAGGGCGGCCGCGGCACGGTCGTTACGCTGCGCGTCCGCTTCGATCCCCCCGGGGGCATGCTGGGCGACGTGGCCGCCCGCTTCTTCGACGGCGTCGTGCCGAAGGAACTCGCGTCGAAAGCGCTTCACTACTTCAAGAGCCTTGTCCTGACTGGCGAGGTCCCCACCACCGATCGTCAGCCGGCGGCCCGGCGTGATTCCCGCTGAGGAGCTTGGACATGCGCGCGCTCTACTGGAACGGCGTCAACGACCTGCGCGTCGGAACCGTCAAGGATCCCGAGATCGTCAACCCGCGTGACGCCATCTTGAAGGTCAGGTTGTCGACCACCTGCGGCTCGGACCTGCATTTCATCGACGGCTACATCCCGAGCATGAAAGCCGGCGACGTGATCGGCCACGAGTTCATGGGCGAGGTCGTCGAGGTCGGCACGGAGGTGCGGCAGGTGAAGAAAGGCGACCGGGTCGTCGTCCCCTCGTTCATCGCCTGCGGTGAATGCTGGTATTGCCAGGAGAAGCTCTTCTCGCTCTGCGACTGCACACACCCGAAGCCGGAACTCCAGGAGCCGCTGCTCGGCTATCCGACAGCCGGCATCTACGGTTACACGCACGCTTTCGGGGGTTATGCGGGGTCGCACGCCGAGTATATCCGCGTGCCGCATGCCGACGTGGACTGCTTCAAGGTGCCCGACGGCGTCGCGGACGAGACGGCCTTGTTCCTCTCCGATGCCGCGCCCACGGGCTACATGGGCGCCGATTTCTGCGGCATCCGGCCGGGCGACACGGTCGCGGTGTGGGGGTGCGGCGGCGTCGGCCTGATGGCGCAGCAGAGCGCGCGGCTGATGGGCGCCGAGCGGGTGATCGCGATCGACCGCTTTCCCGAGCGGCTGCGGATGGCGCGCGAGCACGCCGGGTCCGAGACGCTCGACTACACGCAAGTGCACAGCGTCCTGGAGGCGTTGAAGGAGATGACCGGCGGGCGCGGGCCGGATGCCTGCATCGACGCCGTCGGGATGGAGGCGCACGGCACCGGATCCCAATACGCCTATGACCGCGTGAAGCAGGCGCTGCGCCTGGAGACGGACCGCGGGCAGGCGCTGCGCGAGGCCGTCATGGCCTGCTGCAAGGGCGGCACGCTGTCGGTGCTCGGCGTCTACGGGATGATCGACAAGTTCCCGATGGGCGTCATCATGAACAAGGGCATGACTTTGCGCACTGCCCAGCAGCACGGGCAGGCCTACATGGACCGGCTGCTCACGCATGTCGCGAAGGGAGAGCTCAATCCGGCCTACCTCGCCACCCACCGCTTCTCCCTCGAGGACGGACCGCGCGGCTACGACATGTTCAAGCACAAGACGGACGGCTGCGTGCGCGCGGTGTTTGCGCCGTAGCAGCCGCTGCCCACCGCGAGCCCGCACCTGCCGATGAGGGGATCATGAAAGGCTTCGCAGCCCCTGCAGCCATCACCTTTGCGTTGGCGCTCCACCTCAGCAGCGCGTCGCTCGCGCAGCAGAATGACGCTCCGAGGCCGGGTGGAGCGGGGCGGCTGCAGCTCGTGGCAAGATTTGAGCACCAGGTGACCGGGGTGACGGTCGCGGCGGACGGGCGCATCTTCGTGAATTTCCCCCGCTGGACCGAAGATGCCCCGGTCTCCGTTGCCGAAATCACGGGCGACGGCCAAGTAAAACCGTACCCGAATGTCGAATGGAACGCTTGGCGGAACGTCAAGAATAACGAACTCACGCCGCATGACCACTTCGTCTGCGTGCAAAGCGTCGTAGCCGACGGTCGCGGAAGCCTCTGGGTGGTCGATGCCGCGGCTCCGGCGACCGCGCGCGTCGTGCCGGGTGGACCGAAGCTCGTCCGGATTGACCTGAAGGCCAATCAGGTCGCGCAAACCATCCCGTTCGCCGACGCGGTGGCGCCCCAAGGCAGCTACCTCAACGACGTGCGCTTCAGCCCAGATGGACGGCGCGCGTACCTGACAGATTCGGGCGCGAAGGGCGCGCTCGTCGTCGTCGATCTCCAGAGCGGTGACGCGCGCCGTGTCCTCGACGGACATACCAGCACGCAACCGGAAAGCGGTGTGGTGGTGAGCACGGACGGACGGGAATTGCGCCGGCCCGACGGCCGTGGCGTCGACTTCGCGGCCGATAGCATCGCGCTCTCCCCCGACGGTCGTCATCTCTACTGGAAGGCACTGACTGGCCGGACGCTGTATCGCGTCGCGACCGAGGCACTCGACGATCCGCGCCTGTCCGGGAGAGAGCTGGAAGCCCGTGTCGAGCGGGTCGGCGCCATGGAGCCCACGGACGGCTTATGGATCGACAAGAGCGGGCGGCTCTACCTGAGCGCCATCGAGGAGAACGCCGTGAAAGTCCGGGAGAGCGGTCGCGACACGACCCTCGTGCAAGACGACCGGTTGCGCTGGCCCGACACGTTCGCCGAGGGACCCGACGGCACGATCTACGTCACAAGCTCGCGCATCCAAGACATGAGCTGGTTCAAGCCCGAGAATGGCCCGCGCCTCACGACGCACCTGTGGCGTATCGAAGGGAAGCGGTGACGCGAGGATCGGAAAACGGCGGTAGAGCCAGTCCCTCCGGCAGCCTACAACGCCGGCTCGAACGATACAGGTGATTCATCAAAGCCGGGCGTGTGAGAGCAGTCCTGTACACCGGACCTCGCGACCCGGTGATGCAGGGCGGCTCCATAGGACTGACATGAATCGGCGGGAGCCCGTCAACTTATCCGGTAGGCCCGCTCCGAGGCTGTCGCTCCGTTCAAGGGCAACGTTAGCCGCCTGTGTAGATGTTTCCGACGGGCGGATATTCGCCGGTCCACTTTTCGAGCATCACGGCTTCGCCGTGGCCCGCGAGGCCGCGCGGCGATGGCCGAAGACATGGCGATCGTCGTCGCCTCGGACCGGGCGTATCCAGGCCACAGCGAAATGCGCGAAGGGGCGCTTGATCGGCAAGCCGTTCCTTGCCGGGATGGTGCACGACCACCTCGCGGACATCCTGCCCGACGGGCGCAAGCCGTCCCCGCGGCGCGCTACGGCTTGACCGGCCGACGACCGAGGTTAGGCGGATACCTTTGCCGCCCCTCCGCATTACTCGAACGATGACGAGATCGAGTGTGGACCGGGATCCGCGGAGCGATAAGCGGCGCATGGACGCGAGCACGGAAGAACAGGAGCCGCCGGTCGATCTGACCTCCTGCGACCGCGAGCCGATCCACGTGCTCGGCACGGTGCAGCCGTTCGGCTTCCTGCTCGCGGTCTCCTCGGACTGGATCTTGGTGCGTGCCAGCGCCAACGCCCAAGAATGGCTCGGACGTCCCGCGGAGGACCTCCTGGGCCTGCCGCTCGATGCGATCGTCGATCGGGAGGCCATCCACCTGCTGCGCGGCCACCTGCAGACCCTGCGCGGGCCCGACGCCGTCGACCGGGTCTTCGGGGTCCGCCTCGTGCCGGACAAGCCCGTCTTCGACATCGCGCTGCACGTGTCCGGCGGCGCCATCATCATCGAGGCCGAGCCCAGCGCGCCGGAGCACCTCAGCGCCGGCAACCTCGTGCGCAACATGGTCTCCCGCCTGCAGCAGACCGCGGAGTTCGAGCCGCTCTGCCGCGAGGCCGCTCGACAGATGCGGGCGCTCACCGGCTTCGACCGGGTCATGGTCTACCGCTTCGCCCCCGACGGCTCGGGCGAGGTCATCGCCGAGGCCGTGCGGTCCGGTCTCGACCGCTATCTCGGCCTGCATTACCCGGCCTCGGACATCCCCAAGCAGGCCCGCGCGCTCTACGAGCGGAACTGGTTGCGTATCATCGCCGACGTCGATGCGCCGGCCATCCCGGTGATCCCGCCGCACGATCCCGCGGGCGAGCCCCTCGACCTGTCGCTCTCAACCCTGCGCACGGTGTCGTCGATCCATCTCGAGTACCTGCGCAACATGGGCGTGGCCGCCTCGCTGTCCGTCTCCATCCTGCGCGACGGCCGACTCTGGGGCTTGTTCGCCTGCCACCACACCGAGCCGCGCCACATCTCCCTGGAGCGCCGCACCGCCGCCGAGCTGTTCGGCCAGATGTTCTCGTGGATCCTGGAGAGCCGCGAGCGCGAGGTCCTCGCCGCCCAGGAGGCGCTGGCGCGCGAGACGCACAACCGCCTGATGAGCGCCATGGCTTCGGGCGGTGCCGGCCTGGAGGGGCTGGCGGATTTCGCCGATGAGCTCTCCGGCATTGTGGCCTGCGACGGGCTGGGCCTGTGGGTGAACGGCGAGGTCACGCTGCAGGGCATGACACCGACGCGCGAGGAGTTCACCGGCCTCGTGCGCTTCCTCAACCGCACGGCGGCGAGCCGGGTCTACGCCACGGACGAGATCGGGCGGTTCCACGAGCCTGGCCGCGACTTCAACGAGCGGGCGGCCGGGATGCTGGCCGTGCCCGTGTCGCGCACGCCGCGCGACTTCCTGGTGTTCTTCCGCAAGGAGGTGGCGCGCACCGTAACGTGGGCGGGCAATCCGGAAAAGCCGGCGAGCCTCGGTCCGAACGGCGTCCGCCTGACCCCGCGCAAGAGCTTCGAGGCGTGGCGGGAGGTCGTGCACGGCCGGTCGCTCCCCTGGACGGATGCGGAAGCCCGCACGGCGGAGGCGCTGCGGGTCACGCTCCTGGAGGTGATCCTCCGGCTCAGCGACTCGGCCGAGCGCGAGCGCAAGGAAGCGCAGGAGCGGCAGGAACTCCTCATCGCCGAGCTGAACCACCGGGTGCGCAACATCCTCAACCTGATCCGGGGCGTGGTCACCCAGAGCCGGGCCAGCGCCGGCGATGCGGAAGACTTCACCGAAGTGGTCGGCGACCGCATCCAGGCCCTCGCCCGGGCCCACGACCAGGTCACCTCCGCCAATTGGGGACCGGGTTCCCTCGCCGAGCTCCTCACCGTCGAGGCCGCGGCCTACCTCGGCGCCAAAGCGGACCGCGTCGTCCTCGACGGCGTCGATGTCCTGCTCGAACCACAGGCCTTCACGACCATGGCGCTCGTCGTGCACGAGCTGATGACCAACTCGGCCAAGTACGGCGCGCTGAGCGACAGCGGCGGCCGGGTCGACGTTCGCTGGGAGCGGGACGGCTTCGACAGCCTCGTCGTCCACTGGACCGAGACAGGCGGCCCCGCCGTCAAGGCCCCGACCCGGCGGGGCTTTGGCTCGACGATCATCGAGCGATCCGTCCCCTACGAGCTCAAGGGCGAGGCCGAGGTCCGCTACGCGCTGACCGGCTTGGCCGCGCGGCTCTCCATCCCGGCCGCCTTCGTCCGGGCCGCGCCGCCTCGGGCAGTGCGGGCCGCGAAGCCTGAGGGAGTCCAGCCCGTCTCGTTCGACGGGACCGCGCTGGTTGTGGAGGACAACATGATCATCGCGCTGGAGGCGGAGGAGGTGCTCAGTGCGCTGGGAGCCGAGGCGGTCGACATGGCGGCCTCCGTCCGGGAAGCGCTCCGCTTGATCGACGCATCGCCGCCCGACCGCGCGCTCCTCGACGTGAATCTCGGGGCCGAGACGAGCGTCGCGGTCGCCCGCCGGCTCGCAGAGCTCGGCATCCCGTTCGCGTTCGCCACCGGCTACGGCGAGAGCTTCCAGGTCCCGCCCGACCTGGGCGACGTGCCGGTGATCAAGAAGCCCTACGGGGCTGACAGCCTGCGACAGGCGTTCGGTCGCTCCCCGCGGCGCTGAGCCCGGGATCCTATCGGCCAGGAGCGGGAGGCACGGTCTCGGAGCGCCCCCACGCCCGGCCTCGCGGTCTCGTGGTGGAACGGTCCAAGCACGTTCGCCGTATCCGTCGTCCGCCGGCGGAACGCTCCCGGGGGCCGCGGGGCTCAGGCGTGCGGCCGAAGATGGTCGGAGGTCGGGACGGTGACTACGCTGAAGGGTTTCGCGGAATTCTCCTCACGGGTCGCCCGGGCCGCTGGTCGGCCATCGACGTTCGCGACCAGCATCGGCCTGATCGTCGTCTGGGCGGTCACCGGCCCCCTGTTCGGCTACTCCGATGCCTGGCAGCTCGTGATCAATACCGGCACGACCATCGTCACCTTCCTGATGGTGTTTCTGATCCAGAACACCCAGAACCGGGACGGGGCGGCCATCCAGGCCAAGCTCGACGAGCTGATCCGGGCCAGCGCGGCGCAGAACCGCTTCATCGGCATCGAGAACCTGACAGAGGAGGAACTCGACGAGCTGCGCGCCCGTCTTGCGCTACACAATGGCGTCCGGCCCGGTGCCATCGCAGCGGCGGCCAACCAAGCCGAGGCCGCGGCAGACGCCAGGGCCCGCGAGGCGGCGGCCCGGGTCGCAGGGGCGCCGAACTACCCGAGCTGACGGGCCCGGCGATGCAGCTGCGGCGCGCGTCACTGCATGGGACCGAGCTCGGGAGCCCGGGTTCGGTGAACCGCGTCTGGGCGGCCCCTCATCGGATCATGGCGAAGGCCTCTCGATCCCCGACGCCCGGGCCGCGGGTCGCGCCTTCGGCCGCCCTGAGGCATGCCTCGACCGCGTCACGGAGCGAGGACACGTAGACGTCCGCTCCGACCTCCCGACCGAGCGCGGCGTCGGTGAGCACCCGCTCGCCGACCGGCCAGAGGCCCACCAGGACCGGGACGCCCGGCGCCCGGCGCCTCACCCGCTCCAGGAGATAGCGCAGATGCGCCGGGTTCCCGGTGATGTCGAGGTAGGAGATGCACACCATGGCGACGCCGGTCACGTCGAGGTCGCGGATGCCCTCGCGCGAGACCGCCCGGTAGGGCGTCACGCGCGCGCCGAGCCCGTGCTTGCGCAGCAGCTGGGCCAGCATCGCCGAGGAGGCCTCGTCGAGGGGGCCGCGCCCGGCCACGCACAGGACTGGTGCCTCCCCGCGCCACGCCTCAGGCAGTGTGTCCCGCGGCGGTGCCTGTCCCGGTACGGCCTCGGTACGGGTGTGGGTCCGCTCGGCCAGGGTCGGGGTCTCGCTCGGGTTCACCTTCTTGTCGTCGCCCGCGGGTGGCGCGTCGGGATGGTCCTCGAAGTCCTCCACCAGCGAGCGGGCCGAAGCGCGGATGTTGTCGAGTTGCGCGGGCGTCACCACCCCGCGCGCGAAGTCGTTGGCGGCGAGTTGCAGGCCCTTGAGCGCCACTTCGTCGTAATACGAGGAGAGCGAGCGGTCCTTCAGCATGGCCTCGGCGACCTCGCGCACCTCGTCCGGGTCGCCGGCCAGCATGCGCTGGTAGAAGTTCTCCACCGGCGTCAGTGGTGGCCGGTCGCCCAGCAGCACGTCGAAGAACTCCAGGCTGTCCACGTGGCGGCCGAGCACGACGAGGCAGACGGTGAACGGGGTCGCCAGGATCAGGCCGATGGGCCCCCACAGGAAGCCCCAGAACAGGGTCGAGACGATCACCGCGAAGGGCGAGAGCCCGGTGGAGTGGCCGTAGAGCAGCGGCTCGATCACCTGCCCGAAGAGCGGCTCGGCGACGAGGAAGAGCGCCGCGGTCGCGATGACCATCGACCAGCCCGGGTCGACCGCGGCCGCCAAGGCCACGGGCAGGATGCCGGAGGCGATGGCACCGATATAGGGGATGAAGCGCATGATCGCCGAGAACACGCCCCACAGGAGCGGGTTGGGCACGCCGATGAACCAGAGGCCGATCCCGACGATCACCCCGAACGTCGCGTTCATGCCGAGCTGAGCGAGGAAGTAGGTGCCGAGGCGGCCGGCCGCGTCGTCCATGGCCACCGTCGTGCGGTGCAGGTCGCTCGATCCGAACAGGCGGATCATGCGATTGCGCAGGTCCTCGCGCTGCAGGAGGAGAAACACGACCACGACGAGGACGATACCGACGTCGGTCAGCGGTGAGACGATGGGTCCCAGGACCTTCTCGGCCAGCGCGAAGGGCGAGGGCTCGGGCTGCTCCACGCGCACCAGTTGCGCCTTGGGCGTCTCGCCCGCCGGTCCGGTCGCGGCGGTCGTGCCGGCTGCGTCCGCCTTCTGGGTCACGTCGTGCACTTGGTGGTTGAATTTTTGGAGGATGCGGTTGGCCTCGCCCAGCCAGCCCTGCTGCAGGCCCGCGACCTTCCTCTGCACGGTGGCTTGATATTGCGGCAGGTTACCGGCGAGCCCGGCGACCTGGGTGCCGATGACGGCGGCGATGCCGCCGAGAACGCCGAGGGCCAGCAGGACCGCGACGATGACCGAGGGTACGCGCCCGAGCTTGGCCTTCCGCAGCAGGTTGACGACCGGCCCGAGGACGAAGCTGAGCAGCACGGCCAGGACGAGGGGGATGAAAACCTCGCGCCCGAAGTAGAGCGCCGCGACGAGCACGACGCCGACCGCGAGAGTCAGCAGCCCGCGCAGGCCCGGGACGAGCGGCGGCGGGACCTGGGCGGGTTGGCGTGGCAGGGCGTCGTCGACAGGCATGCGGCGTGAATTCCTCGTCGCTGCGCCGACCTCGTGCGGCACACCGTTGGGACAACCTCGTTGCGCGAGCTTCGGCTCATTCGCGGCATGGCCCGGCGATCGATGTCGTCACGCCTTTTCTCGAGCGCGTCGTCCGGGCCGAGCCGCTTCGAGTGGGAAGCTGGAACGGCAGCATGGACCGCACGGCCATCAGCGCGGCGCCGGCCCATCGGGAGTGTCGTCAGATGGTCGCCTCGTCCCACCCCATCGCCGGCACGCGCGCCCGCGAGTCGATCCGCCGGGACGACGCCGTCACCGGCCGGTCGTGGTGGTCGATTTCACCGGCTTCGACCCCGGCTCGTGCGCCATGGTCTTCGTGCGGGACTCCACCTCGCCGTCGCGGACCTTCGTCTTCGTGTGCGACTTCGAGAAGGTCCCGCCGTCGTGGGCCATCGCCTTCGACTGCCCGTTGAGTCCTCCGTTCCCGGTCCCGTTGACGTGCGAACGATCGTTGGTCTTGCCGCCCGCCGCGCTTCCGCCGGTCGCGAGCGACGAACCCGTCGACCCGTCTGCGCCGGTCGAGGTGCCGCCGGTGCCGACGGTCGAGGCCGACGTGCCGCCGGCCGCGGCCGAGCCGGCCGAGCCCCCGGTGGCGCTGGACTGGGCGAACGCGAGCGCCGGTGCGACGAGGAGCCCGAGGGCCGCGAGCGGAACGATGTGTTTGGTCGTCATGTGATCCTCACTTCCCCTTCGGGACGGTGACGACGCAGTCGCCGTCTCCGGTGGTCGTCATGGTCGTGCCGCCGGAACTCGAACTGGAGGCCGAGCTGCTGCTCGATCCGTTGCCGGACCTCGTCGTCACCGAGGGGCCGCCCGTGGTCGCACTGCTGACGCCGCCCGGACCGGCCGTGACGGAACTCGACATCGAGCCGGTGTCGCCAGCCCCGTCGGAATGCACGACCTTGCACGGCTTGCCGTTCGGGCCGGTGGTGACGGTCGTGCTCCCGGAGACGCCGTTCGGGCCGGTCGTGACCGTGCTGGTCTGGGCGTGGCCCGCGACCGAGCCGGCGAGAATGAAAGTGCCGCAGAGTAACGGCATGATCAGGCGAGGCATGTTCCGGTCTCCTCGAAGACAAGGAGGGCGCGATCCTCCCGGACCGCGCCCGGTGCTTGCACCCGCCGAGGGTCAGCGCTTGTTGTGGCCCGGGGCGTTCTCGGAGTTGCCGGGGCCGCTCTTGTCATGGCCCGGGGCGCTGCCCGACTTGCCCGCGCCGTCCGACATCCCGGACGAGGAACCGCCCGTGCCCATCGACGAGGAACTCGTGCCCTTGCCCGCCGAGGAACCGCCGGTGCCCATCGACGAGGACGAGCCGGAGCCGGAACCCGCGGACGAGCCGCCCGTGCCCACCGTGGAGGAGCTGGTCCCGCCGCCCGCCGACGAGCCGCCGGTGCCAAGCGTCGAGGACGAGCCGGAGCCGGAGCCGGTGCCGGAGCCCGAGGAGGAACCGCCTGTGCCCACGGTGGAGGAGCTGGTCCCGCCGCCCGCCGAGGAACCGCCCGTGCCGACGGTCGAGGACGACTGGGCGAGGGCCATGGCCGCACCGCCGATGACGAAGGTCGTCGCGAGGGCGGCGACGCGAACGTGCTTCAGCATGTAGAATCTCCGATTGAATGATCGTACGGCGCTGAAACGGGCAGATTGCGCAAACCGTTCCAGCAAAAACGGCAGTATCCGCGCACGATGCCAACACTAACGGCAGCGGAATGTGCGTGATTCATCGTGTTGAGCATGAGTGTGTCGCGAGGCGAAACCCGCTCTGGAGCCGGTTTTGCCTTCGAAGCGGCGGGCGTCGACTTGCGCGGGGTGGCCTCGCCCGAGGTCGGTCACGTGCTGGCGTGACGCGCGGCCAGGAACGGCGCTCCCGAAGGGACCGTTCCATCGTCGGCTGGGGCTTTATTAGAGAGCGAGGCCTGGTCGGCAGCCTGGACGGAAAGCGGCGATGCCACCGCCCTACGGTGTGCCGATGGGGCTTCGCGGCGGGGAGGGCGAGGCGCGGCCGGTCATCAAACCAAGCTGAGCCGGCGGCGGCCCGAAAACGCTTCGGTCATCGTCGACCCCGCGGCCGCTTCGGATGCCGCCTCACCAGCGGCCGCAGCCGTATCCGCCGAAGCCGACGTATCGGCGCTCCTCGCAGGTGCGCACGTCCCTGTGTCCGCAGCCGCCGAACCGCGGTGGCGGCGGGTCGGCCAGGGCGGGCTAGGGGGCCGCAAAGACGTCGCCCGCCAGCGTCATCACCCCGAGCACGGCCAGTGACAGTCCGCGAACCATCAAACGCCTGCCTCGTCCCCGGATGCCGCCGGTCACCGACCGGAGACGGTGCACGGGGCGGAGCGGTCCCATGGGGTACGTCCGCGAGGCTGGATGCCCGTCACTGGGCCGCGACCTCACGAAGCTTGGCCGCGACCTGGCATGATGCCTGCGCCATCGGCGACTGCGCACGGTTCAGGCGGCTCGACGGGCTGGCGTGGGCGGCGCTCAGTGGTGCATCGCCAGCATCCAAAGGGCCATCGCGACCATCATCACGTTCTCAGTCAGCGAGACGAAGCCGAGCGGCACCTTGCTCGCCCCGCCCACACAAGCGCATTTGATGTCTCGCTGATCGACGTAGACCGCCTTGAACACCGACACCGCCCCGACCGTGCCGATGAACAGGGCCACCGGGATCGAGATCCAGTTCAGCGCGCCCGCCACCATCAGGACACCCGCGATCCCCTCCAGAAACGGGTAGGCGTAGGCGTAGCGGACCCATCGCCGCCCGAGCAGGTCGTAGCCCAGGAACATCGAGGAGAACGACTCGACGTCCTGGAGCTTCAGCAGGGCGAGCACGCACATGCTGAAGGCGACGAACCACTCCGCCGCGCGCATCGTCAGCGGCGTGCCGTACACGGCGTAGCTGGCCGCCAAGGCCATCAGCGCCGTCATCGAGAAGACCGCGATGACGGGCGTGTAGGTCGGCTTGTTCGGATCGTTGGCGGCCTTGCCGAAGTGGCGCTGTAGGTCGTCGAAGCCGCCGACGCGCGCGCCGTTGATGAAGGTCTGCGGCGTCGACGTGACCTGGTGCTCGGCCTTGAAGCGGTCGGTCTCGGCCCGGTCGGTCAGGAGGTGATCCTCGACCTCGAAACCCTGGCGTTCGAGCAGGTCCTTGGCCTTCAGGCCGTAGGGGCACGTGTGTTCGGGGGTGACCATCCGGTACAGGACGGCCTTGCGGGCGGCTGACGGCATGGTCGGCTCCGGCTCGATGCGGGTCGGGAACGGCGTCGCTGCGCGACGGTGACCCGGTGGCAATTCGTCTTCTCGACGGACACCGCACGGCATTGGTTGCCCGACGCCGGCGCCCGACACTTCACAAATGCGTTGATGGTGGGGAGCGTTACCAGCGTCGGCGGGGCTGGGAACACCGCGCCGACGACCAGCGGTGCTTCGAAGACGACCAAAGTCGGTCAGATTGAGGGGGCGGCGCCTGATGGTTGGCACCTCCCCTCGGCGTCCGAGGCGGGTGGCTGTCTGCCCGTCCGCTTCTGGTCGATCGAGACACCGAAGCTGACACAGCCGCGGTGGTCGCTCGCGCCGCTCCTCGTCTCCTTGAATGCCCCCCTCACCGGCTGCCCACCGAGGCTGTATCCATCCGATAGTCCTTGGCTATCTGCCGATGTCGCCTCCGAACGGTTGAGCGATCCGTTCCGGACGGCAGAAGCGCCTCAAGCGCTGTCTCACCTGAGCCTACCCCGAGCAGGGAGATCGCGCTGTGTCAGCTGTATCGTAAAGGCCAATCCGAAGATGGATCACTCCGGCGATGCCCTTGAGATGCACCGTGACCGTCTCGATCATCCAGGAAGAGGGCGCGGCGGCTGCGCGAGTGCCTCGCGTCCAGTCGCTATCGCAGCCTCAGCGCGGTCACCGCATGGGCGTGCCGGCTGTGACCGAGGCGACACGCGGTCCGACACGGGCGCCGGTTCGATCGCTCCGGCGCTTCCCGGAGTTCGTGTTCCTCACGGATCTTGAGATTGCCGATGTTCGGGGTTCGGCTGAGAAGCCGGTCGGAGTGCCGCGCGCGGCCGTCATCTGCGCGCGGGCCGTGGAGCCGACCTGCGTCTCCATCTTTGATCGAGGGCTGGGCCTCAGCCTCCGTCGACCTGGACGATGGCGAATGCCAGATCGTTGGAACGCATCCCCCCGGCGCTCTAACGGGTGCGCCGAGTGTGAGCCTGATGGAGACCGCCGCGAATGACGCGACCAGAAATCCCCGCTCGGCTCGAGGAACGGTTTTGCCAGCTTGACCGTAACTGGACCAATCGATCGCGATAGCGCGGCGAGAAGATCTAGGCGGTCCAGGCATGAAGCGCGCTCCATTCCGCATCACGATCTGCATCAACGGCGACCGGCGCATCCTCCTCGCGACGACTGAGCGAGAGGCTGCGCTCAAGGCCGAATCCGTTCTTCGACGCTATGACACGTCCCCCGGCGGTGCGGGCTTCGTCATCGAAGCGTCGGACTTTCAGGCTCGCGCGCGCCTAGCGGCCTATCTGGCCGACGTCGCCCTCGAGACGGAAGCCGCGTGATCGGCCTCAGGATGACGGCGTCGAACAACGAGGTCCCGTTCGTACTGGGAGCCGCGGGCGTGAGGTCAGTCGAGATCATCGACGGCGGCGACACGCTGGCGGTTCGATTGCGCTCGCCCGACGACAGTGAGTTCTGCGTCCTGCTGCCGATCGGCGTCGTAGGCGACCTCCTGTTCCAGATCGCGGATGTGGTGAGCCGCAGCCATGACCCACGCTCGTGACCGAAAGAATACCCGCGTAGACGAAAGCGATGACCCAGTGCTCGACGCGGTCGCGGTCCTTCAGTGTCACGGCTACACGGTTGAACCGGATGACGACTTCGCCCGCTGGCGGATCGATGGCGGTGACTGGATCACGCTGAGCGCCCTGCTCGCGATGGCTTTGCGATTGGGTTTGAGGGACGGGCCGGGACGAGCACAGTAACCCTTGCCGGAGAAGGCGCGATACTGACCGCTTTCGGCAAGCGCCGATGGCATTCCGCCCGATCGGATCGGCTCGCGTGCGGACGGAGTGCCTCGGGTCGATTTCAGGTGACCTATTTCCAGGCCGCGCCTGCGGCCCGTGGGATCCCGCGGCAGCGCGGTTGCGCTGTCGGAGGGTTCGGGCACCCAGAGGTCACCGCGATGTTCCTCGACACCCTCTTCGGCACCGGCCGCGACCTGACCCTCTGGCAGGAATGTGCGCGCCGTGCTCATCTTCGCTTACGGGCTGCTGCTGATGCGGCTCTCGGGCCGGAGGACCTTCGGCAAGTGGTCGGCGCTCGATATCGTCGTGTCGATCATGCTCGGCTCCTCCCTCAGCTGGGCCTTGACTGGAAGCGCGCCGCTGTTCGGCACGATGGCGGCGAGCACGATCCTCGTACTGCTCCACTGGCTGCTGGCGCAGGGCGCGACGCGGTCCTCGCGTCTGGCGCGGCTCGTCGAGGGTGCGGCGATCGATCTGAGCCGCGGCGGACGGCTCGACGAAGCCGCCCGGCTGCGCCAGTCGGTGAGCGCGGCGGATCTCGCGGAAGCGCTGCGTCAGGCGGGGATCGACAGCGTCGGCGAGACCGCCCGGATCACCCTGGAGCCCAGCGGCAAGATCACGGTGAAGCGGGCGGGCTGAGCCGGCGTCAGGTCCGCGCGAGGCGGCTCAGCACGTCGGCCAGGGTCAGCGTGAACAGGATCGCCGACCAGAACAGGCCGCAGGCGGCCGTCAGGCGGATCAGGGCCGCGGCCCGGACGAGGCGCATGAACAGGAGGGCCACGAGACCGGCCTGCGTGGCGGCGAGGGCGAAGCTCACCGCCGGGTTCCAGGCGCCCAGCGGCGCGTAGGCGAGCGCGCAGCCGACCGCCAGCAGCGCCATCAGGCCGAGCCAGACCGGCAGCACGCGGCGCCAGATCGCGCCCGCGGAGACGGGGGCGCTCATCCCGCGCGCCCCACAAGGTAGAGGGCCGGGTAGAGGAACAGCCAGACCATGTCGACGAACCCCCAGTAGAGCGTCGCGACCTCGACCTGCGGGCTTCCGGGCAGGCGCCCGGGGTCCCGCCAGCCGATCCGGACCAGCCGCGCGACGAGGCCGACGCCGATCATCAGGTGGAGGCCGTGAATGCCGGTCGACAGCCAGTAGAAGCCGAAGAACAGCTGCGTGGCGGGCTCCTCGAGCTTGAAGGCCGCTCCCGGCACGAGGTGCTCGGCGATGTCCTCGCGATACTCCAAACCCTTCACGGCCAGGAAGGCGAGGCCGAGGAGCGCGGTCGCCGCGAGGCACCACAGCGTCAGGCGGCGCAGGGACGGGTGGTCGGAGGCGCGCGAGGCGACGGCGGCGGTCAGCCCGCTGGTCAGAAGGATCGCGGTGTTGAGGGTGCCGTAGACGATGTTCGTCTCCCGGGCCGCCTGCGCGAAGGCCTCGGCGTGCTCCAGCCGCACGGCGGCGTAGAACAGGAACAGGGCCCCGAAGAACAGCACCTCGCTGGCGATGAAGATCCAGATGCCGAAGGTTGCGCCGAAGCGCTGGGCGGACAGCGCCGCGTCCTCGGGGAGCTTCAGCCCGTCCCACGGTTCGCGGAGCAGGGCGTCGGGGGCGACGGCGGGATCGCTCATGTCAGCGAGCCCTGCGAGGGGACGCGCGGCTGGTCCTGGAGGGGGACCGCGCCCTCCGGGTGGTAGTTGTAGGGCTTGCCGAGCACGGCCGGTCGACCCACGAAGTTGTCCCGCGGCGGCGGCGAGGTGGTGCGCCACTCGAGGCCCGCGGCGTTCCACGGATCGTTCACCGCCCGCGCGCCGAAGAACAGCGACCACGTCAGATAGCCGAGCGGCATCAGGTAGGCCGCCGCCAGCACCGCCGCGCCGGAGGAGGAGAGCACGTTCCAGACCTGGAATTCCGGCGGGTAGACGTGGTAGCGCCGCGGCATGCCGAGGTAGCCCGCGATGAATTGCGGGAAGAAGGTCAGGTTGAAGCCGAAGAACATCAGCACGGCCGCGAACTTCGCCCAGGTCTCCGGATACATTCGACCGGTGAATTTCGGCCACCAGAAGTGCAGCCCGGCGAAGTAGGCGGAGACGGTCGCGCCGACCATGATGTAGTGGAAGTGCGCCACGACGAAATACGTGTCCTGCACGTGCACGTCGATCGGGATCGAGGCGAGGAACAGCCCCGTCAGGCCGCCCACCGTGAACAGGCCGATGTAGCCCAGCACGTAGAGCATCGGCGACTCGAACCCGACTTGCCCGCGATAGAGGGTGGCGGTCCAGTTGAACACCTTGATCGCCGAGGGCACGGCGACCACGAAGGACAGGAACGAGAAGATCAGGGCCGCGTAGGGCGACATGCCCGAGGTGAACATGTGGTGGCCCCAGGTGAAGAAGCCGATCACCGCGATGGCCACGAGCGCGTAGACCATGAACTCGTAGCCGAAGATCCGCCGCCGCGCGAAGCAGGTGATCACCTCCGAGACGATACCCATGCCCGGCAGGAGCATGATGTAGACGGCCGGGTGCGAGTAGAACCAGAACAGGTGCTGGAACAGGATCGGGTCGCCGCCCTTCGCGGGGTCGAAGATCGGCAGCCCGAGGCTGCGCTCGGCCACGACGAGGAGCAGCGTCAGGGCCAGCACGGGGGTGGCGAGCACGAAGATCAGGCTCGTCGTGTACATGGCCCAGACGAAGAGCGGCAGACGGAACCACGTCATCCCCGGCGCCCGCAGCAGGTGCGTGGTCGCGATGAAGTTCACCCCCGTGGCGATGGTCGAGAAGCCGGAGACGAACACGCCGAGCACGCCCACCGTGACGGCGGTATTGGAGAAGGTGGTGGAATAGGGGACGTAGAAGGTCCAGCCGGTGTCGATGCCGCCCGCCACGACGGCGGCGGCGGTGATCAGCCCGCCGACGACGTTGAGGTACCAGCTCGCGAGGTTGAGCTTCGGGAAGGCGAGGTCCCGCGCGCCGATCATCAGGGGCAGCAGGAAGTTGCCGAACGTGGTGGGGATCGACGGGATCAGGAAGAACCACACCATGATCACGCCGTGGAGCGTGAACAGCTTGTTGTAGGTGTCGGCGCCGACGAGGTCGGCCTGGGGCGTGAACAGCTCCAGCCGCACCATCGTGGCGGCCGCGCCCCCGATGAAGAAGAACAGGGTCACCGACAGCGCGTAGAGGATCGCGATGCGCTTGTGGTCGGTGGTCGTGAGCCACGATCCGAGCGTGCTCCCGGCCGCGAGGTAGCTCTCGGGCAGGCCGAGGGCCAGCTCGTCCGGGTCGGCGAGGCTGAGGGGGCTCTGCGCGACGCGGCTGCTCATGCGCGCTCTCCTGGTCGCCGGGACGGGGTCACGGCCGCACCGCCGGTCCGGCGGGGGCTGGGGTGTCGGAGACGGGGGCGCCCGGCACCATGGCGGGGCTGCGGGCGGGCGCGGTGCCGGGGACCCGCGACGACAGGGGCGGCAGGCCGGGCGTGCGGATCACCCGCGGGCCCGCGCCCAGCGAGCGGATATAGGCGGTGAGCTCCTGGATCTCCCCGTCCGACAGCAGGCCGGCGTAGCTCGGCATGACCGGCGCGTAGCCCGCCACGATGTCCCGGGCCGGCTGGAGGATCGAGTCGCGGATATAGGCCGCGTCGACCGTCGCGCGCTTGTCTCCCGCGAGCTGCACCGCCTGCCCCCAGATGCCGGCGAGGCTCGGGGCGTGGACCGACGAGCCCGGGGCGTGGCAGCCCGAGCAGCCCCGGGCCGAGAACAGGCGCTCGCCCTGGTGGGCGAGGTCGTCGCCCTCCGGCTGGGCCGAGAGCCAGGACGCGTAGTCCTGCGGCTCCATCACGATCACCCGGCCGAGCATCCGGGCGTGGTCGGTGCCGCAATATTCGGTGCACATCAGCTGGAACGTGCCGGTCTTGGTGGCCTGGAACCACGCCTCGGTCGTCTGATCGGGCACCGCGTCGCGCTTCAGCCGGAAGGCCGGGATGTAGAAGGAGTGGATCACGTCCTGCGAGGTCAGGACGAGGCGCACCGGCGCGTTCACCGGCACGTGCAGCTCGTTGATCTCGCGGGCGCCGTTGGCGCTCTGCGCCTTCCACATCCACTGCTTGCCGACGATGTGGACCTCGAGCGCGTCCTTGGGCGGCGAGAAGGCGGTGATCTCGGCCGACGCAGCCCACCAGAAGATGAAGACGAACACGAACAGCGTGGCGGCGGTCCAGCCGATCTCGAACTCGCGGGAGACCACTTCCGGCAGCGGCCCGCGGTCGGCCTTCGACCCCCGCCGGTAGCGGATCGCGAAGGTCACCACGAGGCCGACCACGAGGAGCACGATCAGCGCGGAGATGATCGTGAGGCCGATGAAGATCCGGTCGACCTTGGCGGCCTGCGTCGAGGCCGCCACCGGCATCAGCCAAGCGGGCAGGAGGGATTCCATCAGCGCTCCCCCTCGGAGGCGGCGCGCTGCGCGCTGCCGGGCTGCCCGTCGGGGGAGGGCAGGGCGCCCGAGGCGCCGCCCCGGCTGCCGAGAGGGGGCACCCGCTCGGGCTGGAGGGGCGCGGCGAAGCCGGCATCGCCCTGCGCCGCCAGGCGGGCCATCGCCGCGTCGACCGGCATGCGGGCGATGCCCTTCTCGCGGTCGATCCAGGCATAGCCCGTGAGCCGCGCCTTCTGCTCCCTCAGGAAGGCGTCGAGGTCGCGCGCCGGGGCACGCTGGAGGCGGGGCTCGGGGACATCGCGCGGCGGCCGCATCAGCGGCAGGGTCACGGTGCGGGTGTAGTAGACGCGCAGGCCCGCCAGCGTCGCGCCCACGAAGACCACGATGAACAGGCCGGTCAGCAGCACCGGGCGCAGGGCCAGGACGGGCGCCTCCGTGCCGGGGCGGGCATGGCCGACCGCGTCGTCGTGGACGCCGGTGTGGAGCTGACCCTCGGCCGGAGGCACCGGTCGGTCGCATGCTCGGTCAGGCGCTCGGTCAGCCGCTCGGTCAGACATGGCGCGGCCTCCCGGCGGCGCGGATGCGGGCGACGCGGCGGCCGACCGGCCGCGAGGCGGAGGCGAGCAGGGCGAGGCCCGGCACGGCGAAGAGGGCGGCGAGCCCCGCCTCCGCGCCGTAGGCCGGGAGCACGTACCACGCGAGGTGCAGGGCGATTCCGACCAGCACGAGGAGCCCGACGACCCGCAGGGCGGCGGCGCTCCGGCGCAGCCTCGCGAAGAGCAGGGCCGCGAAGGGGAGGATCCCGCCGAGCGCGACGGCGGCGGCGAGCACGGCGACCCAGGCCCCGGTGCCGCGCTTCAGGTACCACGCCGCCTTGGCGGGCAGGTCGCCGTACCACGCGACGATGTAGGACATCAGGCCGAGGTAGAGGACGCCGAGCAGGCTCGCGAGGATCAGCCCGGCGAGGTCCGCGGCGCGGGCCTCGTCGAGCCCCGGCGGGCTCGCGACAGCGGCCCAGGCGAGGGCCGCCAGGATCTGGTGCAGGGCGATCCCCGCCGCGAAGGCGGACGAGGTGAAATGCGGCTCGACCGAGAGGATCCAGTCCACGGCCACGAGGCTGATCGTGAGCCCGTAGAAGCTCAGGCCCAGAGCCGCGACCAGCGGCCCGCAGCGCCCGGCGAGGTAGAGGAGGGCGAGGGCCGACCAGCCGGCGAGCGCGAGCGCCGCCCGCAGGTCGAACAGGGCCGGATCGAGATAGAGCCGGGCGACGTCCGGCTTCACCCTCCCTGCCTCGGCCGCCCAGGGATAGAGGGCGGGCAGGCCGAGCGCGACGCCGAGGAAGGCTAGGCCGGCGAGCGGCACCAGGGCGGCGGCCGGGCGCAGGGCGGGGGCCAGGGCCTCGCCCCAGCGTCCGCCGGTCACGCCGTGGATCAGCATCAGGACGAGGCTGCCCACCGGCACCGCACTCCAGACGAGCCACGCGACGAGCCAGCCCCGGGCGAGGGCGTCCATCATGGCAGGTGCTCCGCGAGGCCCGGCACCGCCGCGACGCGGGCTCCCTGGGAGAGCTGCAGCGCGCGGATGTAGGCGGCGATCGCCCAGCGGTCGCGGGGCTCCACGCGGTTGGCGTAGGGGTACATCACCCCGTAGCCTCGGGTGATCACGTCCACGAAGTACCGGGCGGGCGCCGCGCGCAGGCGATCCTCCTGGTAGGAGGGCGGCGGCGGAAAGCCCCGCTGCACGACCATGCCGTCGCCCGCGCCGGTATAGCCGTGGCAGGGGGTGCAGATCGCCTCGTAGCGCTCCCGGCCCCGGGCCAGCAGGGCCGCGTCGAGATGCGGCGGCGTGGCGAGACCGTCCGCGACGGCGAGGTCACCCTGAGCCACCGTTCCGTCGGGCGGCGTCTGCGCCTCGGCGCCCCCCGGGAAAGAGCGGCGCCTTGCCGTAGACTTCGTAGCGGTTCTGCACCCGCATCGACTGGTCGTCGCAGGCCGCGAGGCACAGGGCCGGCAAGGCGGCGAGGAGGAGGGCGGTCCTCATGCCCGCAACTCGGACACGAGGACCGCGCCGGCCTCCTCCAGCCGCCGCCGCAGCGCTGCGGGCTCGGCTTTCGGCGCGACGAGGAGCAGGAAGCGGTCCTGGCTCGCCCGCTCGAACTGCGGCATGTCGTGGACCGGGTGGTTGAGCCGCGGCAGGCCGCAGGCCCAGAGCATCGCGGCGAAGCCCGCGACGGCCGCCGCCAGCACTCCGAACTCGAACGGCACCAGGGTGAAGACCGGCCACGAATGGAGCGGCCGGCCGCCGGAATTCAGCGGGTAATCCACGACCGCGCTGTACCATTGCAGCCCGTACATCGCGGCGGCCGCGCCGAACCCCGCCACGGCCATCACGAACCGCACGGGGTTGCGCGCGGGCGGGAGCGCGCCGGACAGCTCCTCCAGCGGGAAGGGCGTGTAGGCGTCCAGCGGCCGGTGGCCGTCGCCGCGCACGAGGCGCAGGGCCCGCACCAGGGCGTCGGGGGTCTCGAACTCGGCGAGGAGCGGCGCGCTGCTGGAGGCACTCATGCGGCGGCCCCCGCCTCGTGGCTGAGCTGCCGAACCTCGTGCATCGAGACCGCGGGGAAGATCCGAACCAGCACCAGGAAGCCGAGCACGAACAGACCGAGGGGCCCGAACAGGATCGCGAGGTCGTAGAGACTCGTATGGTAGGTGCGCCACAGGCTCATCGCGTGGCCGTGCGAGAGCGTGTTCCACACGATCAGGATGCGCTCGAACCACATCCCGACATTGATCACGACCGCGATCCCCGCGAGCACCCAGAGGTTGCGGCGCACGAAGGGGAACCACAGGGCCTGCGGCACGACGCAGTTGCAGACGATCAGGGCGTAGTACAGCCAGCGGTAATCACCCGCGAAGAAGTAGCGCACGACGTCCCGGTCGGGATGCTCGCCCCCGTACCAGGCGGTGAACCATTCGGTGGCGTACGACAGGGTCATCACCACGCTGGCGAAGAGCATGACCTTGCCCATGACGTCGAAATGGGCCGGCGTGATCACCGCCTGGAGGTTCAGGCCCCAGCGGACGAAGATCGCGATCATCACGACCATCGCGAAGCCCGAATACATGGCACCGACGACGAAGTAGGGTGGGAAGATGCTCTCCTGCCAGCCGGGCATGAGGCTCGCGGCGAAGTCGAGGCCGACGATCGAGTGCACCGAGCAGACCAGCGGAACGGCCAGCGCCGCCATGGTCTTGTGGAAGGTCTCGTAGACCTGCCAGTGCCGGGCGGAGTTGCGCCAGCCGAGCGCCAGGGCGCCGTAGATCACCTGGCCCCGCCGGGTCGTGGCCCGGTCGCGCATCGTCGCGAGGTCGGGCAGCAGGCCGGTGAACCAGAACAGGGCCGAGAACAGGATGTAGCTGAGGATCGCCCAGAAATCCCACACCAGCGCCGAGCGCCATTGCGGCCAGAGATCCATGGTGTTGGGGTAGGGCGCCAGCCAGTAGGCGTAGAGCGGCCGCCCGAGATGGATGATCGGGAAGATGCCGGCGATCCCGGCGGCGAACAGGGTCATCGCCTCGGCGAAGCGGTTGATCGAGGCGCGCCAGCGCTGGCGCGTGAGCAGCAGCATCGACGAGATCAGCGTCCCGGCATTGCCGATGCCGATCCACCACACGTAGTTGGCGATGGAGAAGCCCCAGACGACGGTGGTGTTCACCCCCGACAGGCCGATCCCCACGGTGAGCACCGCGCCGACGGCGCCGAGCGTCACCAGCACGAAGGGCAGGGTCGCCAGCAGGGCGTAGACCCAGAGCCGGCCCGGTCCCCGTTTCTGGATCGGGTCGGCGATCGCCGCCGAGATCGCGCCGTGGCTGAGCTGCGCCGGGGCGATCCAGCGATGGGCCTGCGGGTCGCCGCTCATGTCCGGCCCCCGAGGTCCGGGTTCGGGGCGCGGAGATCCGCGAGGTAGGTGGTGCGGGGGCGCGTGTTCAGCTCCTCCAACAGGGCGTAGTGCCGTGGATCCTGCCGCAGGCCCAGGACCGGGTCGCCGGGCCGGGCGAGGTCGCCGAAGGTGATCGCGCGGGTCGGGCAGGCGGACTGACACGCGGTGGCGACGGCCCCCATCGGCCGCCCGTCGCGCGTGGCGTCCTGGCGCGCGTTGGCAATCCGCTGGACGCAGTAGGTGCACTTCTCCATCACCCCCCGGGCGCGGACCGTGACGTTCGGGTTGCGCTGCGCCTTGACGCTCTCGGCGCCCATGGTCGCGTAGGGCTGGCCGTCGGCGTAGCCGAAGAAATTGAAGCGCCGGACCTTGTAGGGGCAGTTCGCCTCGCAGAAGCGCGTCCCGACACAGCGGTTGTAGACTTGGAGGTTCAACCCCTCGCCGTCATGGACCGAGGCCGCCACCGGGCAGACCGGCTCGCAGGGCGCGTGCTCGCAATGCATGCACGGCACCGGCTGAAAGCCGGCATTCACCGCCTCGGGCGTCCCGGAATCGTAGAGGTCGACCCTCAGCCAGTGCATCATCCGGCCCCGGGCGATCTCCTCCGGCCCGACGACGGGCACGTTGTTCTCGGACTGGCAGGCGACGACGCAGGCGTTGCAGCCGATGCAGGCGTGGGTGTCGATCACCATCGCCCAGGCATGGCCGTCCGCGTCGCCTGTCCAGGGGGTGAGCAGGGTCGGCCGGTCGTCGCCGATGCCCTCGGGCTCTGTGTCCTTCAGGTCCGCCAGCGCGATCTGGCGGAAGAGCTTCCGGGTCTCGCCCTCGATCTGCGTGTAATTCTGGGTGCGCAGCACCTCGCCCGGGCGGTCGAGCTGTTCGACGCTGACGCCCGCCAGCAGGCGCGGCGACGCCGCCGTGGCGAGGCGGTAGCCGTCCGTGCCGATGCCGTTGCCGATCGCTCCGGCGCGGGGGCGCCCGTAGCCGAGCGTCAGGGCGCCGGCCCCCTCGGCGACGCCGGATTCGACCGCGACCAGCGCCTCGATGGTCCGGCCGTCCATCCCGAGGCGCACCACGTCGCCGGCCGCGAGACCGCGACGGGCGGCCTCCGCCGCCGAGAGGGCGAGCGCGTTGCCCCAGACCTGCTTCGAGACCGGCTTCGGGCATTCCTGCAGCCACGCATTGTTGGCGTAGCGGCCGTCGTAGAGGCAGGGATCCGCTCGCAATTCGACTGCGAGGCCGGTGACGGGCCGGCGCGCCGGCAGGGTCGGGAGCCGCGCCGCGCCGGGGGCGACCGACAGGGCCGCGCTGGCGGGGATCACGCCGTCGTGCAGGGCCCGGCGCCACCAGCCCTCGAAATCGTCCCCGCCCCGGTCGCGCCACGTCGCGCGCACGAGGTCGTAGCCGGCGGTGGCGGGTTCTCCGGCGAGGAGCGCCAGGATCTCGTGGACCGAGCGCCCGCCGTAGAGGGGCCGCACCAGCGGCTGGACGAGGCTCGCCGTGCCGTCCGGCGCGCGCAGGTCCGACCAGCTCTCGAGCTCGTGCGCCAGCGGCAGGTGCCAGTGTGTGACGCCGGCGGTCTCGTCGCCGTGTGTCCCGGCATGGACCGAGAAGCCGGCCCGGCCGATCCGCTCGGCCAGGGCGAGGTCGGCGGGCGCCGTGTGGACCGGGTTGCAGCCGAGGATCGCGAGGCAGGTGACCGCGCCCCGATCGAGATCCGCCGCCAGGGCGGCGAGATCGGCGGGCGCCGCCTCCTCCGGCGGCAGATAGGCGACGGGTGCCTCGAGCCGCCCGTTGATCCAGTGGCCGAGGGCGTGAAGCTCCGGCGCGAGGGCGCCGCCCACGAGGACCAGGGCGCGGCCCTCCGCCCGCGTCAGGTCCGCCGCCACCGCGTCGGCGAACCGCGCCGTCTCCGGCGGCAGATCGGGCACGGGGAGCCCCGCGCCCAGCCCGTTGGCGATCGCGGCGAGCAATCCTCCCGCGTCGCGGGGCGACAGGGCGTGGCGGGCATCGGCCTTGATGCCGCTCTGGGTCAGCGCGGTCTCGGCCACGTAGAGCCGCCCGAACCGCGCCGGATCCCGGCGGCGCTCCATGAAGGCGCGGCTGAAGCGGATCTGGTCCGGCCCGGGCCCGAGCGGGTCGGCGCCGACGCAGAGGATCGTCTCGGCCCGGCCGGGATCGGACAGCGTCCGGTAGCGGCGGCCGAACGCGAGATCGGCGCCGCGCAGGGCCGCCGTGTCGTCCAGGGGCTCGTGGACGTGCCAGCGCGCCTCCGGCAGCGCCGCCAGCAGGGCCGCGATCTGGCGGGCCAGGGTCGGCGAGGTGACGCGTCCGGTGAGCAGGCGCAGCCCCCTGCCATTCTCCCGGCGCGCCTGCGCCAGGGGCGCGGCCAGGGCCCGCTCGGCCATGTCCCACGAGGCGATGCCGGTCTCCCGCTCGGTCACGGTGCGGGAGCGGTCGGGATCGTAGAGGTCGAGGATCGCGGCTTCCGCGAAGACGTCGGTGGCGCCGAGGCTGGCGGGATGGAGCGGGTTGCCCTCGATCTTGATCGGCCGCCCGTCCACCGCGATGGCGTGAACGCCCCGCGCCCAGCCGCCGAGGGAGAGCGCGGTGGCGTAGCGGACCGGCACGCCCGGCAGCAGCCGCTCCGGCTGGACCACGTAGGGCACCAGCTCCTCGGAGGGTTTCGCGCAGGCGCCGAGCCCCGCCGCGATGCCGGCGGAGAGCAGGCCCAGGGCCGTGCGGCGGGTCGGCGGGGTCAGCGGTGGCATATGGAGCACTCGCTGAGCCGGTCCGGCGACTTGACGTGATAGGCCTCGGCGAGCCGCGCCCCCGCGGCCTTCTGATCGGGCGGCGGCGTCCACGTCACGTCGAACACCGCCTCGCGGGGGCGCAGGTTGGGGCCCGGGTTCCGGTGGCAGTCGAGGCACCAGCCCATGGTGAGCGGTGCCACCTGCCGCACGAGCTTCATGGTCTGGATCGGCCCGTGGCAGGTGGTGCAGCCGACGCCCTTCGCCACATGCACCGCGTGGTTGAAGTAGACGTAGTGCGGCAGGGTGTGGACCTTGCGCCATTCGAGGGGGCGCCCCTCGGCGAGGCTGGTGCGCACGGGGGCGAGCATCGGCGCGTTGGTCCAGATCTGCGAGTGGCAGCTCATGCAGGTCTCGGTCGGCGGGATGCCCGGGAAGGCGGCCTTCTCCACGGAGGTGTGGCAGTAGCGGCAATCGATCCCGAGGCCGCCCACGTGGTGTTCGTGGCTGAACGGCACCGGCTGCTCGCGGGTCACGTCCTGCTGGGTGGCGTAGGGCGAGCGCCAGTAGGCGTAGGCGAGGCCCACCCCGAAGACCGGCGCGGCGGCGAGGGACACGAGGACCAAGCGGGCGACGGCGTCGGCGCCCGGTCGGAAGATCTGCACCATTCCGCGCGTCCGCCTCCGCGAGACATCGGATCCGTCGGTCGGTCGAGGTCTAGGGGAGGCCGGCGGGCCTGGCCTCGATCTATGTTTGTCTCGTCGGAGAACGCGGGCTCGATCTCGGGCGGCAGGCGTTCGGGCGAGACGGGCTCGGCTGGGTCGACGCGCGCAGAGGCCGCCTCCGGTCGGACCGATCGGTCGGGTCCGCCGACACCCGGGTCGAGCGAACGACATCTGACGAAGGCGATTGTTTCCTCGAGGGCCGCCGAGATCCGGTCCCCGACAGGCCATTCGCCGGAGTGTCATGAACGCCGAAGCCGCATCGAACCTCCTGCGTCGACCCGGCCCGCCCGCGCCCGTGCCGCACGTCGATCCCCCGCGGGCCTCCGATCCGCGCTTCTCTGCGGTGGTGCCCCACCACGCCCGCCTCGTCTCGCTCTACGATCAGGCGACGTTCAGCGAGGGCCCGACGTGGTGGCCCGCGCGGGACATCCTGGTCTGGTCGGACATCGAGGGCCGCCGGGTGCTGGGCTGGCATCCGGACGGCTGCGTCCGCGTGGTGATCGACGCCACGCCGTTCATCAACGGCAACACCGTCGATGGGGACGGCAACCTGATCCATTGCGAGCACGGCAACCGCCGCCTGTCGCGCACCACGCCCGACGGGCGCACCACGCCGTTGGTCGAGACCTACGCGGGCCGCCGCTTCAACGCCCCGAACGACGTGGCCTGCGCCGCCGACGGCGCCCTGTGGTTCAGCGATCCCGCCTACGGCCTGCGGCAGCCCAAACAGGGCGTGCTGGACGAGTCGGAACTCGGCCATCACAGCGTCTACCGCTTCGACCCCGCCGACGGCAGCCTGCGGCGCATGGTCGACCTCGGCCAGCCGAACGGGCTCGCCTTCTCGCCGGACGGCCGCATCCTCTACGTCAGCGACACCTCGCGCACGGAGGGCGGGGACGGGCACACGATCTACGCCTATCCCCTGCGGCCCGACGGAGACCTCGGCGAGCGGCGCGTCCTCGCCCAGGTCGAGCCCGGCGTGCCGGACGGGCTCCGCGTCGATCGCCGCGGCTGGGTCTGGACGAGTTCGGGGGCCGGGGTGCAGGTCTTCTCGGCCGAGGGCCATCGTCTCGGACTGATCCCGACGCCGCAGACCTGCTCGAATTGCTGTTTCGGCCCGGACGAGCGGCGCCTGTTCATCACCGCGAAGGAGCACCTCTACGCCATCGACCTGGCCGGCGGGTGAGGGCGCCGCGCGTCGCGGCCACCTCACGGGAACGTCAGAACGCCCGCGCATCCGGCAGGAACGCCCCCGGCGACCGCCGGTTAGCCCGTGACACAGGGCGCGACGCAGCGCGCCGAGTCAGGAATCCCGGCGCAGGTACCGAGGCGCGCGCCCCTCCGCAGGGACGCGCGGCCGCGCGGGATCGAGGAGCACCCCCATGGCCGACGCCGTCGCCGACTTCTTCTGGAAGCGCCTCGCCGAATGGGGCGTCAAGACGATCTTCGGCTACCCCGGGGACGGGATCAACGGGCTCCTCGGCGCGCTCCAGCGCAACGACCTGCCCTTCGAGTTCATCCAGGTCCGCCACGAGGAGATGGCGGCGTTCATGGCCACCGCCTACGCCAAGTTCACCGGCGAGGTCGGCGTGTGTCTCGCCACGTCCGGCCCCGGCGCGACGCACCTGCTCACCGGCATGTACGACGCCTATTCGGACCACGTCCCCCTGCTCGCCATCGCCGGCCAGCAGGCGCGCAACGTCAACGGGGCGCATTACCAGCAGGAGCTCGACCTCACGAGCGTCTACAAGGACGTCGCCGCCTACGTGCAGCAGGCGGCGAGCCCGGCCTCGGTCCGCCACATCGTCGACCGCGCCATGCGCATCGCCAAGGCCGAGCGGAAGGTCGCGGCGATCATCCTGCCCAACGACCTGCAGGACGTCCCCTACGAGGCGCCGGTGCGCAAGCACGGCAACACCTTCTCGGGCGTCGGCTACACGATGCCGCGGGTCGTGCCCTTCGACGCCGATCTGCGCCGGGCCGCCGACGTGCTCAATGCCGGCAAGAAGGTCGCGATCCTCGTGGGCGCGGGCGCGCTGCACGCCACCGACGAGGTGATCGCGGTGGCCAACAAGCTCCAGGCCGGCGTCGCCAAGGCGCTGCTCGGCAAGGCGGCGCTGCCGGACGACCTGCCCTTCGTCACCGGCACGATCGGGCTCCTCGGCTCCAAGCCCTCCTCCGACATGATGGCCGAATGCGACACGCTGCTGATGATCGGCTCGGGCTTCCCCTGGGCCGAGTTCCTGCCCGAGGAGGGGCAGGCCCGCGGCGTGCAGATCGACATTGCCCCTGAGATGCTGTCGCTGCGCTATCCGATGGAGGTGCCGCTCTGCGGCGAGTCGGCCGAGACCCTCACCGCCCTGCTGCCGCTCCTGGAGCAGAAGAAGGAAGGCGGCGCTTGGCGCGCCGGCATCGAGAAGGGCGTCGCCTCCTGGTGGAAGGAGGCCGAGGATCGGGCCATGGCCAAGGCCGACCCGGTGAACCCGCAGCGCGTCACCTGGGAGCTCTCGCCGCGCCTGCCCGAGCGGGTGATCGTCACGTCGGATTCCGGCTCCTGCGCCAACTGGTACGCCCGCGACCTGAAGATGCGTCGCGGCCAGATGTGCTCGCTCTCGGGCGGCCTCGCCTCCATGGGCGCGGCGGTGCCCTACGCCATCGCCGCCAAGGTCGCCCATCCTGACCGGCCGGTGATCGCGCTGGTCGGCGACGGCGCCATGCAGATGAACAACATGGCCGAGCTGATCACGGTGGCGAAGTACAGGCACCGCTGGTCCAACAAGACCTGGATCTGCTGCGTGTTCAACAACGAGGACCTGAATCAGGTCACCTGGGAACAGCGGGTGATGGAGGGCAACCCGAAGTTCGAGGCGAGCCAGACCATCCCGAACGTGCCCTATCACAAGTTCGCCGAACTGATCGGCCTGAAAGGCATCTACGTGGACGATCCCGCCCGGGTCGGCCCGGCCTGGGACGAGGCGCTGGCGAGCCCGGTGCCGGTGGTGCTGGAGGTCAAGACGGATCCCGAGGTGCCGCCGCTGCCGCCCTTCTTCACGCTGGACCAGGTGAAGAACTTCATGTCGATGCTCGGCAAGGGCGACCCCAAGGAGCGTCACCTGCTCGCCGACACCGCCCGGCAGGTGCTGAGCTCGGTCCTGCCCGGCGACAGGAAGTAGGGCCGGGACCCGGTTCCGATCATGCGTGGTCAGGGTCCGCCGGATCTTGGTCCGGCCGAACGGTGAGCCTCCGGATCTCACTCGGCGGCCTGCTGGGCGCCTGCCTACCAGCGACCCGCCGCCTGGCGCTGGCGGAGCGCGCGCTCGTCCGCGCTCGGGGGTTTGGTGGCGAAACTGCCGGTCCGAACCGCCCCGTCCCGCGCGAGCATCGCGACGTGGACACCCTTCGGCGAGTGGGTCTGCTCGACCAGCGTCCAGGTGCGGGCCGCCGACGGGTCGTCCGCGTACCAGCGCTTGCCGCGACCGAGCATGACCGGGAAGGTGATCAGGACCATCCGGTCGATGAGGCCCGCCGGGAGCAGCGCCGGGTAGAGCATGCTGCTGCCCTGGATGAGGAGGTCGGGCCCGTCGCTCTCCTTGATGCGGGAGATCGCCGCGACAGGATCGCCAGCGAGCCGGAAGCTGTTGTTCCAGCCGAGCGCCCCGTCGGACGCGGTCACGACATGCTTGCGGATCGCGTTGAAGGTCGCGCCGATGGGCTGATCGGCGTTGTGCGGCCAGTAGGCGGCGAAGATCTCGTAGGTCCGTCGACCGAGAAGCAGCTCGTAAGCGCCTCCGAGCAGCTTGCCCATCGGCGCGGCGAGGGATGCGTCGAAATACGGGAAGGTCCAGCCGCCGTGCGCGAAGCCGGTCTGATCCTCCTCCGGTCCGCCCGGCGCCTGGATCACCCCGTCGAGGGACTGGAAGAGGGAGCCGGTGATCTCACGCATGGGCCGAGTCTCCGCGGATGGCGGCCTCGATCCGGGCGATGTCGATCCGGCGCATGGTCATCATGGCCTCGAACGCGCGCCGGGCCGCTTCCCTGTCGGGGTGGCTGTTGGCGCGCAGGAGCGCGCGCGGGGTGATCTGCCAGGAGAAGCCCCAACGGTCCGTGCACCAGCCGCACTGGCTCTCCGCACCGCCGTGGCCCACGATGGCGTCCCAGTACCGGTCGGTCTCCGCCTGATCCTCGGTCAGCACCATGAAGCTGACCGCCTGATTGGCCCGGAAGGCGGGGCCGCCGTTCAGGCCGATGAACGGCCGGCCGAGCACCGTGAACGCGACCGTGAGTTCGTCGCCCGCGGACCCGCCGGGGAAATCCGATGGGGCGTTCATGGGGGCGCCGACATGGCTGTCGGGGAAGGTCGCGGCGTAGAATTCCGCGGCCCTGCGGGCTTCGCCGTGGTCGAACCACAGGCAGGTCGTCAGCGTGTCGCTCGCCATCGCCGCCTTCCTCACGACGCGTGCCGCGGGCCGGCGAGGCCGAGCCGGTTGCCCGCGGGATCGGCGATGTTGGCCGCGTAGCTGCCACCGGGGATCGGGTCCGGCCCCTGGAGGACCGTGCCGCCCAGATCCCGGACAGTCGCGAGCGCGCCGTCGATGTCGGCCACGTGGACGTACCAGTTCCACCGGGCCGGCGCGCCGGTGGCCGCGCTCGACATCACCGCGCCGGGGCGCAGGTCGCCCCGCCCGATGAAGGCGTACTCGCCCATGTCGCCCATCGGCATGGCCCCGAGCTTCTCCCAGCCGAAGAGCGCGCCGTAGAAGGCGAGGGCCGCCGCGGGATCGGGAGTGGCGAGCTCGATCCAGACGCCGTGGCCGCGGGTCCGCTCCGTGCCGAGGGGCACCGGCCCGAAGGCCCGGCTCGCGCCGGGATTGGCCGGATCCATCACGGCGAAGATCACGCCCTGCGGGTCGCTCACCATGGCGAAGCGGCCGACATGGGGGATGTCGACGGGTCCGAACGGGACCGCGCCACCGAGTTCGACCGCGCGGGCCGCCACGGCGTCGACGTCCCGCGTCGCGAGGTAGATCGCCCAGCCGGGAAGGCCGGGCGCCTCGGGCATCGACCGGCGGATCCCGGCCACGGGCACCCCGTCGGCCTCCGCGATCCGGTAGCCGCCGTGCTCGGGCATCGGCGACGGCGCGACGCGCCAGCCCGCGACCGCCTCGTAGAAGGCCTGTGCGGCGTCCGGGTCGGTTCCGTTCAGCTCGAACCAGATGGGTGTCCCCTCGGCGGGTGGCATCGGGCGCTCCTCCGTGACAATCGGCGCTACGGCCGCTCCGCGGCGCCCCCTCCGGCCCCGCTTTGCCCAGGCTCGCACTCTCGGTTACACAAAGCAACCATGAAGTCAGAAAAAGCAACTGTTTCGGCGTCCGGGCCGCGCGAGCGCGTCTACGACGACGCCTGCGGCACGGCCCTCGCGCTGGAGTTCATCGGCGAGCGCTGGTCGCTGCTGATCATGCGCGAACTGGTCTACGGCCCGCGCCGCTTCGGCGAGATCCGGGCGAACCTGCCGGGGATCAGCGCGAACGTGCTGACGCAGCGGCTCGAGAGCCTGGAGGCTGCGGGCATCGTCCTGCGCTACCGGCTGCCGTCGCCGGCCAACGTGCAGGTCTACGATCTCACCGACTGGGGCCGCGACGCCGCGCCCCTGATGCGCGACCTGGGCCGCTGGGCCGCCCGCTCGCCGCGGCACGACCCGAGCCTGTTCATGTCGGCGGCCTCGGCCATGATGTCGCTCCAGGCCCTGGTCGATCGCGGGCGCGCGGCGGCGCTGTCGGCGACGGTCGCGTTCCACTTCCCCGGCGAGGATTTCGTCGCGACGGTCGCCGGCGGCGAGATCCGCGTGCGCCGGGGCGTCGCGGAGGCGCCCGACCTCGCCTTCACCGGCGACACGCTGGCGCTGCGCCGCACGATCTACGGCAAGGCGCCCCTGGACCGGGACGGCGCCGGCGGCACGCTCGCCGTCGCGGGGGCGGTCGACCTGGCGCGGTCCTTCATCGACCTCTTCACCCTGCCGGCCAAGGCGGGCTGAGGCGCCCCTCGCGCGGGCGCGACGGCCTCCTCGAACGGGCGGACCAGCCCGGGATCGCACCGGGCCGCGCTCAGGGGCGCCGGCCAGCGCGGGTCGGGGCCGGTTCGGCGCTCACCATGACCCGACGCGCCGGACCCGTCACTTGCGCAGCGGCACGCCCTTCGTGGTGAAGCGCTGACCGCCCGGACGGTACACGGGTCGCGGCTGGCCGCCCGAGCGGCCCGCGCCGGCCCCGGTTCCCGGCGGCTGCGAGAACGGCACGAGCTGGTCCGGCCGCGGCCCGATGAGATCGGCGCGGCCCATCTCCCGCAGGGCCTCGCGCAGCAGCGGCCAGTTCTCGGGGTCGTGGTAGCGCAGGAACGCCTTGTGCAGCCGTCGCTGGCGCAGCCCCTTGATCGCCTCGACCGGCTCGCTGCCGCCGCGGCGCACGCCCCGCAGGGGGTTGATCTCGGTGTGGTACATCGCCGTGGCGGTCGCCATCGGCGAGGGCAGGAACGTCTGGACCTGGTCGGCGCGGTAGTTGTTCTTCTTGAGCCAGAGCGCGAGGTGCATCATGTCCTCGTCGGTCGTGCCCGGATGCGCCGCGATGAAGTACGGGATCAGGTAGTACTTCTTCCCCGCCTCCTTGGCGGCGGCGTCGAACATCTCCTTGAAGCGGTCGTAGGTGCCGATCCCCGGCTTCATCATCTTGTCGAGGGGGCCGCGCTCGGTGTGCTCGGGCGCGATCTTCAGGCGGCCGCCGACGTGGTGGGTGACGAGCTCCTTGATGTATTCGGGGCTCTTCACCGCGAGATCGTAGCGCACGCCCGAGGCGACCATCACCTTCTTGACGCCCTTCACCTCGCGGACCTTGCGGTAGAGCCGGATCAGGTCGTCGTGCGACGTGTTCAGGTTCGGGCAGACGTCCGGGAAGACGCAGGAGGGCAGCCGGCACGCCGCCTCGATCTTCGGGTCCTTGCAGGCCATCCGGTACATGTTGGCGGTCGGGCCCCCGACATCCGAGATCACGCCCGTGAAGCCCGGGGTCTTGTCGCGGATCCGCTCGATCTCGCGCAGGATCGAGCCCTCCGAGCGGTTCTGGATGACGCGGCCCTCGTGCTCGGTGATCGAGCAGAAGGTGCAGCCGCCGAAGCAGCCGCGCATGATCGTCACCGAGAACTTGATCATGTCCCAGGCGGGGATCTTCGCGTCGCCGTAGGACGGGTGGGGCGCGCGGGCGTAGGGGAGGTCGTAGACCGCGTCCATCTCGTCGCTGGTCAGCGGGATCGGGGGCGGGTTGAGCCACAGGTCGCGGTCGCCGTGGCGCTGGACGAGGGGGCGCGCGTTGCCGGGATTGGCCTCCCGGTGCAGGACGCGCGAGGCGCGGGCGTAGGCCTCCTTGTCGTCCTTGACCTGCTCGTAGGCGGGCAGCCGGATCACGGTCTCGCCCGGCCGGCGGGTCGCGGCCTCGTCCGTCGAGTCGAGGTCGTCGGCGGGCAGCTCGGTGTAGTGGGTGGGCACGCGGCGGAACAGGGCGACGCCCCGGATCGCGTCGAGCTGGTGCGGCGCCTCGCCGGCCGCGAGGCGGTTCGCCACCTCGACCACGGCGCGCTCGGCGTTGCCGTAGATCAGCAGGTCCGCCTTGGCGTCCGCCAGGATCGAGCGGCGCACCTTGTCGGACCAGTAATCGTAGTGCGCGATGCGCCGCAGCGACGCCTCGATGCCGCCGAGCACGACCGGCACGTCCTTGAAGGCCTCGCGGCAGCGCTGCGTGTAGACGATGGTGCAGCGGTCCGGGCGCCTTCCGCCCTCGCCGCCGGCCGTGTAGGCGTCGTCGTGGCGCAGCCGCCGGTCCGCCGTGTAGCGGTTCACCATCGAATCGAGGTTGCCGCCGGTGACGCCGAAGAACAGGTTCGGCTTGCCGAGCGCCTTGAACGGCTCCGCCGAGTGCCAGTCGGGCTGCGCGATGATGCCGACCCGGAAGCCCTGCGACTCGAGCAGCCGGCCGATGATGGCCATGCCGAAGCTCGGGTGGTCCACGTAGGCGTCACCCGTCACCAGCACGATGTCGCAGGACTCCCACCCGAGGGCCGCCATCTCGGCGCGGCTCATCGGCAGGAACGGCGCCGCAGGCCCGCGCGGCGACGGCGTGCGGACGGGGGGCGCCAGGGGGCGGTCGGCGGTCGCTTGCAGTTCCATGATGCCCCTGCATAGGCCTCCGGGGCCGCGATCTCAACGAATGGCAGGGCGGCGATGGCCGCGGCCGTGCCGCCGGAGGGCGCCCTGCGCCGATCCGGCGCAGGGCGGGAGCGCCCGCGGGCCGCCGCCAGGGCCGGTCAGGTTCCGCGCGCGATCATCTCGCGGATGCGGGCGGCCAGGGCCTCCACGGCGAACGGCTTGGTCAGCACAGCCATGCCGGACTCGAGACGCCCGTCGCCCGGCAGCGCCGACTCGGCGAAGCCGGTGATGAACAGCACCTTCAGGTCCGGTCGGCCGACGCGCGCGGCGTCCGCCATCTGGCGCCCGTTCATGCCGCCGGGCAGACCGACATCCGTGACGAGTAGGTCGATCCGCGCGCCCGACTGCAGCACGCTGAGCCCGCCGGCGCCGTCCGCCGCCTCGATCGCCGTGTAGCCGAGGTCGCTCAGCACGTCCGTCACCAGCATGCGCACCGTCGGCTCGTCGTCCACGATCAGCACGGTCTCGCCCGCCTCGGCCGGCGCCATCCGGCCTCTGCCCGGGTCGGGCCCGTCCGCGTCCGCCTCGCCGAAATGCCGCGGCAGGTAGATGCACACATTCGTGCCCTGGCCGACCGTCGAGTTGATCCGGACCTGTCCGCCCGACTGCTTGGCGAAGCCGTAGATCATCGACAGGCCGAGGCCGGTGCCCTCGCCCATCGGCTTGGTGGTGAAGAACGGATCGAACGCCCGGGCGACGACCGCCGGCGGCATGCCGGTGCCGGTATCTGACACGCACAGCGACAGGTACGGCCCCTCCGGCATGTCCTGCGCCTCGGCCCGCTGCCGGTCGATCCAGCAATTGTCCGTCTCGATGGTGATCCGGCCGCCCTCCGGCATCGCGTCCCGCGCGTTGATGCAGAGGTTCAGGAGCGCGTTCTCCAGCTGGGACGGGTCCGCCAGGACGGTCCAGAGCCCGTCCGCCCCGACGTGCCGCACCTCGACGCTCGGCCCGACCGTGCGCTGGATCAGGTCGAGCATCCCGCGGACGAGCCGGTCGGCGTCGATGGCCTTGGGCGCCAGCGTCTGGCGGCGCGAGAACGCGAGCAGGCGGTGGGTCAGGGCCGCGGCCCGCCGGGCGGCCCCCTGGGCGGCGGCGATGTACTTGCCGACATCCTTCGACCGGCCCTGGGCGATGCGGGCCTCGATGAGCTCCAGCGAGCCCGAGATGCCCGCCAGCAGGTTGTTGAAGTCGTGCGCCAGCCCGCCGGTGAGCTGGCCCACCGCCTCCATCTTCTGCGACTGGCGCAGCGCCTCCTCCATGCGCGCCCGCTCCTCCCCGGCCTGCCGCAGACGGTCGGCCGCCGCCCGGAGATCGCGCGTCCGCTCCTCGACGCGGGCCTCCAGCGACGCGTTGAGCTGGCGGATCTCGTCCTGCGTGCGGCGCTGCCGGTAGGCCGCGAGGGCCAGCAGCGCGGTGGCGAACAGGCCCCCGCCGCAGACGAGCCAGATCTCCGGCAGCGCCGAGCCGCGCCGGGGCGAGACGCGCTGCGCGAACGCGACGGTCCAGGTGCGGCCGCCGAGCTCGAGATGCGCCTCGCGGGTCAGGCGCCCCGCCCCGGCGGCGGGGACCCGCGCGGACCGGTGCAGCAGGTTCGCCTCGCTCGGCGCGCCGTCGTAGATGGCGAAGGCCGCGTCCTCCTCGGCCTCGGCCGCCACGATGCTGTTGAACAGGTCGTCGGCCCGGAAGGCGCCGAACACGAAGCCCAGGAAGCGCCGGCGCCGGTCTTCGAGGTCGGGCGGCACGGCGCCGCCGGCATAGACCGGCATGGCCACGAGGAAGCCCGCCTGCTTGTTCGCGTCGATCTCCTGCACGAGCTGGATCCGCGCCGAGGCGGCCGGCCGGCCGGTGTCCCGGGCGCGCTCGACCATGTCGCGCCGCACCGGGTCGGACATCACGTCGTAGCCGATGGCGGCGAGGTTGCGCGGGTTCGGCGGCTCGGCGAACAGGACCGGGCTGATCATCGGGTTGTCGGTGGGCGGCCGCACCCGGAACTTCTCGACGCCCAGCGCCTCGGCGCGCGCGGCGAAGGTCTCCCGCGCCGAGGCGGGCAGGGTCGGCGTGAAGCCGATGCCGAGGAAGCCGGGATAGAGGCGCTGCAGCTCGATCCGCTGCACGTAGGCCCGGAACTGGGCCAGCGTGACGGTGTCGTCCTCGGCGGCGAACAGGCCGGCGGCGCCGCGCAGGAGGGCCGTGTAGGTGCGGAACTGGTCCTCGACGGTGCGCAGCTCGATCTCGGTGGCGTGCTCGAAGGTCAGGCGCTCGCGCAGCGCCGCCGCCTGCCACGTGAGGGCGGTGCTGACCCCGGTCGCGAGCAGGCCGGCGGCCAGGATCGCGGGCGCGATCCACCGCGCCGCGCCCGCCCCCCGGCGGGCCGCGCTCGCATCAGGACCCTGCGATGAGGAGAGGTGGGGCAAAGGGCGAGACCGGACTTCGACAGCGGCCCGTCAAAGCAGGCATGCGCCGGGATGCAAGCCCATGGTGGCGTCACCGGGGCGGATTCGCGCGCCGCGGCAGCCCCCGCGACGGCCGCCGGCCACGCGCGGCTCTCAGGGCGCGCGGCACGCCATCGCGGTCGCGGCCTCGATCACGCTCAGCGCCCGGCGCCGCACCTCCAGCGCCGCGTTCGGGCTGTCCGAGACGGCGGAGGCCTCGCGCTTCAGCGCCGCGTCGCAGGCGCACGAGCGGTACCCCGCCGTGTCGTAGCAGGCGTCGTGGCGCATGCACGCCGCATCGAGGGCGTCGGTCGGCGGCAGCCCCTCGCCGCGCTGCCCCGTGCCGCAGTAATTGCCGTGGAACAGCTCCTTGCCGGCGATGACCCGGCCCAGGTCGCCCTTCGGCGGTGCCGGCGCCTCGGCCCGGCCGCTCGGGTTGAGGTCGTTGGCCGGCCCGCCCGCCTTCGACCCGGAGGAGCGCAGGGCCTTCGGGATGCCGGAGCGCTCGCCCGGCTCGTTCAGGGCCTCGCCGGCCCGGCCGTTCGGGTCGGAGATGTCCGGGAGCGGCGGGGGCGGTCCCGGGCGGGGCTCGCCCGGCTCGACGGTGGCGGCGGGCAGGCCCCGGACGTCCTGCACGTCTTGCTGGACGCTCTGGACACGTTGAGGATCGCGGACATCCTGCGCCCTGGACGGGTGCGGGCAGGCGACGAGCAGCAGCCCGAGCGTTGCGAGGAGAGACGGTCTCACGGTTGGCCCCCGATTCAGCGGCCCCTCAACTCGAAGCTCGGCTTTCCCGTTCCGGAATTTCGTCCACCCCGGTTACGGGGCCCTGTACGCGCGTCGCGCGGCCGGGGGCGGCACCGGGCTGTTCGGTGCCGTGCGCGGGCGCACGGGTGTCTGGCTGGCGGGTCGGGCCGCGTGTTGGACCGCGGGGTGGCCGATCCCACATCTCGAGGAACGCGGCCGGGCTGATCCCGGCGACAGATCTGAGCTGGACCGCCGCCATGACCTCTCGTCTACTGATCGGCGCCCTGATCGGGATCGGCCTGTCCGGGCCCGCCCTGGCGCAGAGCTTCACGGCCCCCGCCGGCATCCCGGCCGTCACGGCTCCCGGGGGCCTCCAGGGCCGCGCGGCGGTCGCGGATCCGCGCACGGCGCCGGACGGGCGCGCCGGTATTCTCGACGCCGGCGGCAGACGCCCGCCGACGGTCGGAATCGCCGATCCGCGCCGCCCGCATCGCGGCCGCTAGGGCGCTCCGCGCCGGAGCCCCACTGGTCAGTCCCGGCCGGGCTCGTCCGGCGCCTCGGTCGTCGCGGCGGGCGCGCCGAGGGCGCGCGAGACCGCGGCGGCGCCTCTCCGCACCCGCTCGCCGATCGCGCGCAGCTTCTCGTCGGACAGCCGGTGCGTCGGCCCCGACACCGAGATCCCCGCGATGGCCTCACCGTGGACGTTGAGGATCGGGGCGGCGACGCAGCGCATCCCGATGCTCCGCTCCTCGTCGTCGATCGCGTAACCCCGGCGTCGGGTCGCCTCGACGTCGTCGCGCAGCTGGTCCAGCGAGCCGATGGTCTTGTCGGTGAAGCGCGCGAAGGTCCTCCCCCGGAACAGGCGCTCGGTCCGGGCCGGCGCGTAGGTGCTCAGCAGCGCCTTCCCGATGCCCGACGCGTGCAGCGGCGACAGGGATCCCGGCGGGAAGAAGGCGCGGATCGTCTCGTGGGTCTCCACCTGGCTGACGAACAGGACGTTGCCGTCCTTCTCGACACCGAGATTGGAGGTCTCGCCGGTCTCCTGCATCAGCGTCCACATCATCGACCGGCTCCGCTCGACGACGTTGTGGCGGCGCAGGAAGGCCGATCCGAGCCGGTAGGCCTCCGCACCGACGTGCCACTCCTGCTTGTCGGCGCTGATCTCGACGAGTCCGCGGCGCTCGAGCGTCGCGAGGACCCGGTGCATGGTCGCGACGGATTGCTCGAGCCTCCCGGCCAGTTCGGAGAGCGTCAGCCCGTCGCCGCCCGCCAGAACGTCGAGGACATCGAGGGCGCGGTCGAGCGCCTGGATGGTCGCCGTGGGCTTGGCGCCGCCGAACCCTTTCGGCCGCCCGCGCCGCCGGTTTCCCGTATCCATGGCGTCCTCGCCCCTCCCGGTCCCCGCCTTCCGTAGAGTGGAAAATTTTTTCTCTCAACGGAAAAAGATAAGCCTCTGCCGCGACGTGCGTTTTCACGGCCGACGCTTTAATGAAAAAGTTTTTCAAAAAAATATCAATGTGGCGGGGGCGGTGCTATCGTCCGCGTATTGGAGGAGAGCGCCGCCGATGTTCGCACAGAATCCCGTCTTCATTCCCGGCCCGACCAATATGCCGGAAGTGCTTCGTCGCGCGGCCGACATGCCGACGCTGGATCATCGCTCGCCGCTGTTCGCGCAGATCCTCCACCCGGCGCTCGCCGGCGTGAAGACGGTGCTGAAGAGCCAGGACGCCGAAGTGTTCGTCTTCCCGTCGACGGCGACCGGCGGGTGGGAGACCGCGCTCTCCAACACGCTCAGCGCCGGCGACGCTGTGCTGGCCGCCCGCCACGGCATGTTCAGCCATCGCTGGATCGACATGACCCGCCGCCACGGCCTCGATGTCCGGGTGATCGAGGCCCCCTGGGGGGAGGGTCTTCCGGCGGACCGCTTCGCCGAGGCCCTCGCGGCCGACACGGCGCACCGCATCCGGGCCGTGCTCGTCACGCACAACGAGACGGCGACCGGCGTCCGCTCGGACGTCGCCGCCGTGCGGCGCGCCCTCGATGCCAGCGGCCACCCGGCCCTGCTGCTGGTCGACGGCGTCAGCTCGATCGCCTCCATGGATTTCCGCATGGATGAGTGGGGCGTCGATGTCGCCGTCACCGGCTCGCAGAAGGGCTTCATGCTGCCCGCGGGCCTCGCCATCGTGGCCTTCTCGCCGAGGGCCATGGCCGCCACCGCGACGGCCACGCTGCCGCGGACCTATTTCGACGTCCGCGACATGGCGAAGGGCTACCCGAACGGCGCCTACCCCTACACGCCGGCGGTCGGCCTCCTGAACGGCCTGAAGCTGTCGACGGAACTGCTCCTGGCCGAGGGGCTCGACAACGTCTTCGCCCGGCACCGCCGCATCGCCGACGGCATCCGCGCCGCCGTCGCCGCCTGGGGCCTGGAGCTGTGCGCCGCGCGCCCGGACCTCTACTCGGACACGGTGAGCGCGATCTGCGCCCCGGAGGGCTTCGACGCCACGCGGATCGTCACCCACGCGGCGCGCCACTACGACGTCGCTTTCGGGGTGGGGCTCGGCGAAGTGGCCGGGAAGGTCTTCCGCATCGGCCATCTCGGCAGCCTGACGGACGTGATGGCGCTGTCGGGGATCGCCGCGGCCGAGATGGCGATGGCTGATCTCGGCCTGCGCATCGAGCTGGGATCGGGGGTCGCGGCCGCGCAGGCGGTGTACCGCCGCGCCCCGGCCGCCGGCCTGCGCGCGGCCGCCTGAGGGGGAGCGCCATGGAAAGCGCCCTGATCACGCCCACCCTCGACGACGTTCTGGCTGCCCACGCGCGCATCCGGCCGCACATCCACGAGACACCGGTCCTGACCTCGCGGCTCCTCGACGAGGCGGCCTGCGCGCAGCTGTTCTTCAAGTGCGAGAACCTGCAGAAGGCCGGCGCCTTCAAGGCGCGGGGTGCCTCCAACGCCGTCTTCAGCCTCACGGACGCGCAGGCCGCCCGGGGCGTGGCGACCCACTCGTCGGGCAACCACGGCACCTGCCTGTCCTACGCGGCGGGCCGGCGCGGCATCCCCTGCACGGTGGTGATGCCGCGCACCGCGCCCCAGGCGAAGAAGGACGCCGTGCGCGGCTACGGCGGCCGGGTGGTGGAGTGCGAGCCGTCCACCTCCTCCCGCGAGGCCGTCTTCGCCGAGGTCGTCGCCGAGACCGGCGCGGAGTTCGTGCACCCCTACAACGATCCCCGGGTCATCGCCGGGCAGGCGACCTGCGCCCGCGAGCTGATCGCGCAGGTCCCCGATCTCGACGCGGTGATCGCCCCGATCGGCGGCGGCGGCATGGTGTCGGGCACCTGCCTGACCCTGGCCGGGCTCGCCCCGCACATCGCCGTCTACGCGGCCGAGCCCGAGCAGGCGGACGACGCCCATCGCAGCCTGAAGGCCGGGCGGATCATCGCGGACGACGCGCCGGTGACGGTCGCCGACGGGCTGAAGGTGCCGCTGAAGGACCTCACGTGGCACTTCGTCCGCCACCACGTCGCCGACATCCTCACGGTCTCCGAGGCCGAGATCGTCGCGGCGATGCAGCTGATCTGGAAGCGGCTGAAGATCGTCACGGAGCCGTCGAGCGCCGTCGCCCTGGCGGCGGTGCTCAAGAACCGCCCCGTCTTCGCGAACAAGCGGGTGGGCGTGATCATCACGGGCGGGAACGTCGACCTCGACGCGCTGCCCTGGCAATAATGGGAGGCTTACAATGCAGCTGAACGCCCGGCTCATGAACGCCCGGACGGCCGATCTCGAAGTCGGCTTCGACGTCCCGGCGCTGCCCGGCATGCGCGAGGACGAGATCCAGACGCCCTGCCTGATCCTCGATCTCGACGCGCTGGAAAGCAACATCCGCAAGATGGGCGACTACGCCAGGGCGCACGGGATGCGCCACCGCGCCCACGGCAAGATGCACAAGTCCGTGGACATCCTGAAGCTCCAGCAGAGCCTCGGCGGCGCCTGCGGCGTCTGCTGCCAGAAGGTCTCGGAGGCGGAGGTCTTCGCCCGCGCGGGCATCACCGACATCCTCGTCTCGAACCAGGTGCGCGACCCGGGCAAGATCGATCGGCTGGCGCGGCTGCCGCGCCACGGCGCCCGCATCATCGTCTGCCTCGACGACGTGGCGAACGTCGCCGAACTCTCGGCGGCGGCGCAGAGGCACGGCACGCAGCTCGACTGCTTCGTCGAGATCGATTGCGGCGCCGGCCGCTGCGGCGTGCGGACGACGCCCGAGGTGGTGGCGATCGCCCAGGCCGTCCAAGCCGCGCCGAACCTGCGCTTCGCGGGGCTCCAGGCCTACCAGGGCGCCATGCAGCACATCGACGGCTACGAGGAACGGCGCGCCAAGCTCGACGCGGCCATCGCCCAGGTGCGCGACGCCGTCGCGGCGCTGAACCGGGTGGGACTCGAGCCGGAACTCGTCAGCGGCGGCGGCACCGGCAGCTACTATTTCGAGGCCGGATCCGGCGTCTACAACGAGCTGCAATGCGGCAGCTACGCGTTCATGGACGCCGATTACGGGCGCATCCGCGACCGGGACGGCAACCGCATCGACGCGGGCGAGTGGCAGAACGCCCTGTTCATCCTCACCAGCGTGATGAGCCACGCCAAGGCCGACAAGGCGATCTGCGACGCGGGCCTGAAGGTCCAGTCGGTCGATTCCGGCCTGCCCTTCGTCTTCGGCCGCGACGACGTGACGTACATCAAGTGCTCGGACGAGCACGGGGTGATCGAGGATCCCGAAGGCAGGCTGAAGGTCAACGACCGTCTGCGCCTCGTCCCCGGCCACTGCGATCCGACCTGCAACGTCCACGACTGGTACGTCGGCGTGCGCAACGGCCGGGTCGAGACGCTCTGGCCGGTCTCGGCCCGCGGCAAGGCCTACTGACTCGCGCTGCACACACTCCGTCGCTGCGGGCGCAGCGCGGCGATCCGGGGACGCGCCGCGCCTGAAAAGGGCCCGCTGCCCTGGGGCGCCTAGCTCCGCCCGCGATGACGGAGGCGATACGACGGCTCACGAACCGAGGAGACATCCGCGATGATCATCGTTCCCGAGCACGCGATCGACGGGCTGCTGACCGAGGCGGAGTGCTTCGGCGCCGTCGAGCAGGTCTTCGCCTCCATGGCGCGGCGGCGGGCCGGGAACTTCCCGGTCGTCCGGGAAGCCATCGGCCACGCCGACGCGATCTACGGCTTCAAGTCCGGCTTCGACCGGGACAGCCTCGCGCTCGGGCTCAAGGCCGGCGGCTTCTGGCCCGGCAACGCCGCGAAGGGCCTGACCAACCACCAGTCGACGGTGTTCCTGTTCGACGCCGATACCGGGCGCTGCCGGGCCGTGGTGGGGGGCAACCTCCTCACGGCGCTCCGCACCGCCGCGGCCTGCGCCATCTCCATCCGGCACCTCGCTCGCGAGGGCGCGCGCGTGCTCGGCATGATCGGCGCGGGCCACCAGTCGGCGTTCCAGCTGCGCGCGGCGCTGGCGCAGCGGCCGTTCGAGCGGGTCCTCGCGTGGAACCTGCATCCCGGCATGTTCGGCCGGATGGAGGCGGTGGCGCGGGAGCGCGGCGTGCCGTTCGAGGTGGTGGACCTCGACCGCCTCGGCGCCGAGGCCGACGTCGTCGTGACGATCACGTCCTCCTTCGCGCCGATCCTGAAGGCCGCGCAGGTCCGGCCGGGCACGCACGTCGCCTGCATGGGGACGGACACGCGCGGCAAGCAGGAGGTGGAGGCCGAACTGCTCGCCGCCGCGACGGTGTTCACCGACGAGGTCGCGCAGTCGGTCAGCCTCGGCGAGGCGCAGCACGCCGTCGCGCGGGGGCTCCTCGCCGCGGATTCCATCGTGGAGATCGGCGCGGTGATCAACGGCGATCATCCGGGCCGCGTGTCGGACGCCGAGATCACGGTCTTCGACGGAACCGGGGTCGGACTGCAGGACCTCGCGGTCGCCGCGGTGGCCGTCGACCGTGCTCTGGCGAAGGGGCTGGCGACCGAGGTGGGTTTCTGACCGGCTCGACGGGCGCCGCCCACGGGTGAGGGGCCCGGTTCTGTCTCCGCTCTGCGGATGGCGATGATCATATCTCCAGCGGATCGCGACGCTGATGCGGGAGCGCGACGCCCCCCCCGTGCGCTAGTGGGGACCCGCGCCCGATCGTGAAGTCGCGCTGCCGAACCCGATGTCTGGATCCGCGAGTCCCTGTGCGGGGGAGGGGCGCGGCCTACGCCTCGTCTCGCACCAGGGCCGCCGCGAGGGCGTTGTGGCGGGCGGCCAGCGCCTTCGTGTCGAGGGTGGTCAGGCGGCCCTCGCGGACCACGATCTTCCCGTTGATGACGCTCCAGGCTACCGTCTGCGGCGCGCAGAAGGTGAGGGCGGCGACGGGGTCGTGCAGCGCCCCCGCCATGCCGAGACCCCGCAGGTCGAAGGCGACGATGTCGGCCGCCATGCCGGGGGCCAGCGCGCCGATATCGTCCCGGTTCAGCACCTTCGCGCCGCCGAGCGTCGCGATCTCCAGCGCCTCGCGGGCCGTCATGGCCGCCGGTCCGGAGCCGACGCGGGCGAGCAGCATGGCCTGCCTCGCCTCGCCCAGCATGTGCGACCCGTCGTTGGAGGCCGAGCCGTCGACGCCGAGCCCGACCGGAACGCCCTCGCACCGCATCTGCCGGATGGGCGCGATGCCCGAGGCCAGGCGCATGTTGGAGCACGGGCAGTGCGCCACCCCGGTCCCGGTCCGGCCGAACAGCGCGATGCCGGCGCGGTCGAGCTTGACGCAGTGGGCGTGCCACACGTCGGGGCCCGTCCAGCCCAGGTCGGCGGCGTACGCCGCCGGCGTCATCCCGAATTTTTCCAGGCTGTAGCGGACGTCGTCGTCGTTCTCAGCGAGGTGGGTGTGGAGCGAGACGCCGTAGTGCCGGGCCAGTTCGGCGGCGTCGCGCATCAGGCCGCGGCTCACCGAGAACGGTGAGCAGGGCGCCACCACGATCCGGCGCATGGCGAAGCGCTCCGGATCGTGCCAGCGCTCGATCAGACGGCGCGTGTCGGCGAGGATCGCCGCCTCGTCCTCGACCACCGAGTCCGGCGGCAGACCGCCCGCGCTCTCCCCGACGCTCATCGCGCCGCGGGCGGCGTGGAAGCGCATGCCGATCTCCTCGGCGCCCTCGATGGAATCGTCGAGCCGGCAGCCGTTCGGGTAGATGTAGAGGTGGTCGCTCGACGTGGTGCAGCCCGAGAGGATCAGCTCCGCCATCGCGGTCTGCGTCGAGACGCGGATCATCTCCGGCGTGAGCCGGGCCCAGATCGGGTAGAGCGCCTTCAGCCAGCCGAACAGCTCGGCGTCCTGCGCGGCCGGCACCGCGCGGGTGAGCGTCTGGTACATGTGGTGGTGGGTGTTCACGAGGCCCGGCAGCACTGCGTGGCCGCGCATGTCGAGGACGGTATCGGCCCGCTGCGGCACCTCGGCGGCGGGGCCGACGGCGACGATGCGGTTGTCCTCCACGTAGACCGCGCCGCCGGGGATCTCCCGGCGCTGCGCATCCATCGTCACCAGGATATCGGCGTTCGTCAGCAGCAGGGAGGTCATCGCGTCTCTCCGGGTGCGCCCTGGAGGCCGCGCCGGATGGGCCGCGCCGCCTCCTCACGGCCAGATGCCGCCCTCTGGCGGCAGGAACGCCGTGCCGGGCGCACCGTCTCGGGGCCGTCAGCGGGCCGCAGCATACGGCAGCAGCCACCGGCCGCCTTGGCGATTTTTCGCAAACTGCTTCCGAAATCCCGGCATGGCATTCGCGGCCAGCCATGCAAGGTTTGAGAGCCAGCCAAGTCGGCAGCGCATGACCCCGGAGCGGCCGCCGAGAGCCCGCTCCCCCGCCCCCGGGCGTGCCGCCACGGCCCGCCCTGCGACTGGCCCCACACCCGCTCCTGGCGGCCCGGACCCGGAAGAGGTCCGGCCACCGCTGCCGGGTCCCTGACGACACCATCGCGGGACGACGCCTCGACAGGTCCCGGCTGGCGGAGGACACGCCCATGACGTCTCACGACAGGACAACGCGCGAGGTGGACGCGGTCGACGCGATCCCGCCGCTTCCCAAGCTCCTCGCCTACGGCATGCAGCACGTGCTCGTGATGAGCGCGGGGGCGGTGGCGCCGCCGCTCATCCTCGGCGCGGCGATGAACCTGCCGACCGAGACGGTCGCCTACCTCATCAACTGCGACCTGCTGGTGACGGGCATCGCGATCCTGATCCAGTCCCTTGGCCTGGGGATCTTCGGCATCCGCCTGCCGGTCATCATGGGCGTCAGCTTCGCGGCGGTCGGCCCGATGGTGGCGATGGCGCAGGACCCGACCATCGGCCTGCCGGGCATCTTCGGCGCGACCATCGGGGCGGGGGTGTTCGGGCTGCTGCTCCGGCCGTTCTTCTCCAGGCTCGCGAGCTTCTTCCCGCCGCTGGTGACCGGCACGGTCATCCTGATCATCGGCGTCACGCTGCTGCCGGTCGGGATCAACTGGGCGGGCGGCGGCTTCGGCGCCCCCGATTTCGGCGCACCGGTCCATCTCGGCGTCGCGGCCTTCGTCCTGGCGGTGATCCTGGTGGTCAGCCGCTTCGCCACCGGCTTCGCCGCCAACGTCGCCGTGCTGATCGGCCTCGTCGCGGGCCTGTGCCTCGCCTGGCCGCTCGGCCTGTTCCGCCTCGACGGGCTGGCCGAGCGCCCGCTGCTCGCCCTCGTCGCGCCGTTCCACTTCGGCTGGCCCACCTTCCACCTCACGGCCGTGGCGGCGATGTGCATCGTCATGATGGTCACGCTGGTCGAGTCGACCGGCATGTTCCTGGCGGTGGGCGAAATCGTCGGGCGCCCGGTGGACAAGCGGACCCTGACCCGCGGCCTGATGGCCGACTCGCTCTCGACGCTGATCGCGGGCTGCCTCAACACCTTCCCGCACACCTCGTTCTCGCAGAACGTCGGCCTCGTGAACATGACGCGGGTGCGCAGCCGCTACGTCACGGTCGCGGCGGGCTTCATCATCCTGGGCGTCAGCCTCCTGCCCAAGGTCGCCTTCGCGGTGGCGTCGATCCCGCCGGCCGTGCTCGGCGGCGCCGGCATCGTCATCTTCGGCATGGTCGCGGCGGCGGGGCTCAAGATCGTGAGCGGCGCCGATCTCGGGGACCGCCGCAACCAGATCGTCGTCGCGGTCAGCATCGGCCTGAGCCTCATCCCGATGGCGGCGCCGAAGCTCTTCGCCGCCACGGCGCCGGACTGGGCCGGGCCGATCCTGCACAGCGGGATCACCCTCGGCGCCATCGGCGCGATCGTCCTGAACCTGCTGCTGAACTCGGACCGTCTCGGTGCCGGGGCCGAGCACCGCGCCGCCGACGCGGAGCCCGACTTCGCGCACGCGGCCGTCCTGGACCGGGCCTGAAGGGGAGACGTCATGTCGACCGAGACCATCGGGGCGCTCTCGCGGCGCCACTTCCTGAAGGCCGGCGCGGCGGCGAGCGTCGCCGTGAAGGTCTCCTTCCTGGCGCCCCCGGCCCGGGCGCAGCTCGCCGAGACCGGCCTGTCCGCCGGCTCCCCGTGGACCGCGCCGGGTCGGCCCCGCTACCGCCTCGACGCCGTCGCCAAGGTCACGGGCGCCAAGACCTTCTCCCGCGACTACCGGGCCCGCGACCTCGCCGGCTGGCCCGACGGCCAAGCCCACGCCTTCCTCGTCGCCGCGACCCGCGCCGACCGCCGCTTCACCGGCCTCGACCTGTCGCGGCTCCCGGCCTCCCTGCAGCCGGACCGGATCGTCCGGCACGATGACCTGGTGGCGGACGGGGTCTCGGTCCCGCACGCCGACTTCTTCGGCGACTGGTTCCTCGTGCCCCAGGGCGAGACGCCGCGGCTGCTGGGGCAGCCGGTGGCGATCCTGATCTACGACGACTTCCCGCGCTTCGCCGCGGCCAAGCGCGCCCTGCGCTTCGCCGACGACGTCGTGCGGTACGGCGCGGAGACCGGTCCCAGGCCGCCAGCCCATTACGGCGCCTCGCGCTGGGTGCGGATCGAGGGCGACGCGCCGGACGCGCCCGACCGGTTCTCGCCGTTCGAGCAGTCCCCGATCTTCGCCGGCTTCTCCGGCGACGAGCCCGCCTGGCCGGAAGCCGGCGACGACGGCCCCTTCGCCAGGGGTATGGCGGCGGCGGCCGCCATCGCCGCCGAGATCGACGGCGCCGGCGCGGACGCCCTGGTGATGCGGCGGACCTACCGGTCGCAGTCGACGGACGCCTCGGCCATGGAGGCCGACAACGGCAACGTCTGGTACGATCCGGCCACCGGCACGCTGCGCCTGATGATGGCGACGCAGTCGCCCTACGACGTCGCCGAGGCCGCCGCCGCGCTGGTCTCGAAGTCCCGGTTCCCGCTCAGGGAGGTCGATCTCAAGGTCGGCTACACGGTCGGGTACGGGACGAAGGACCACCACATCTTCCCGTTCCTCTGCGTCGTGGCCGCCCTCTACGCGGGCGGCCGGCCGGTGCGCCTCGCCAACGACCGGTTCGAGCAGTTCCAGAACGGGCTGAAGCGCCACGCCTTCCGCATGGACACCGTCCTGCTGGTGGATCGGGCCAGCGGCCGGTTCCGGGCCATGACCGGGCGCTTCGCCTGCGACGGCGGCGGGCGCCCCAACTACTCCGTCGCGGTCTCCTTCGTCGGCGCCACCGCGGCGCAGTCGATCTACTACCTGCCGAAGAGCGACTTCCAGGCGATCGCCCTGGCCTCGCGGGCCGTGGAGGCCGGATCGACCCGGGGCTTCGGCACGCTCCAGACCATGTCGGCCACCGAGATGATGGTCGACGAGGCGGCGGCGCTCCTGGACATCGACGCGATCGACCTGCGCCTGCGCAACGTGCTCCGCTCCGGCCAGCGCAACAGCCAGGGCGCGGTCCCGGCCGGGGCGCTGCGCAACGCGGAGATCCTGACGAAGGCCGCCGCGCACCCCCTCTGGCGGGACCGGGCGGCGCGCAAGGCCGCCTACGAGGCCGCCCATCCCGGCCGCCGCTACGGCGTCGGCTTCGCGCAGGTGCACAAGGATTACGGCACGGGCGCCGAGGCGGCGGTCGCCTCGCTGGAGCTCGACCCGCGGGGCCGCCTGAGCCTGCGCCACGTCGCCCACGAGATGGGCCCGGGCGTCACCACCTCGCAGGCGGTCATGGTGGCCGAGATCCTCGGCCGGGTCCCCGGCGAGACCGCGTTCGGCATGGTGCGCTGGCCCGAGATGCCCCTCGAGACCTCCGACCAGCCCTACACGACGTCCCAGGAGGAGGAGGACCGCCGGGCGCAGAACCCCCGCTGGACGCCGCGCTTCACCTCGCCGATGAGTGCGACCAACTCGGCCTACTACCTCGGCCACGCCACCCGGACGGCCGCGCGGTTCCTCGTCGACCACGCCGTCTGGCCCGCCGCCCGCGCACTCTGGGCGCGGGGCGGCGGCGGCGGGGCGCTGACCTCCTACCACGTGGTCGCCCGCGAGGACCTGCGGCTGGTGGACGGGCAAGTGCTGGGCGGCGGCCTCCCGCCGCTGTCGCTGGAGGAGGTGGCCGCCGAGGCGCACCGGCTCGGGCTGCCGGTCGGCGTGACCCTCCACACCTTCAACCGCTGGCAATGGGCCGAGGCCGAGTTCGACCTGCCCGGAACGGGCCGGACGCGCCTGCCGATCGACGCCCTATCGGTGCGCTACGGCGCCGGGGCCCCGCCCGAGCGCCGCGCCCTGATGGCGGATGCGGGCTGGCACTTCGTGCCCCGGGCGGCGGTCTTCTACCCGCCGACCCAGCGCAACAATGTCGGCACGACCTACTACGCGCCGATGGCCACCCTGGCGGAGGTCGCGGTCGACACCGCCAGCGGCGACGTGACGATCCTGTCCCACCACTCGATCCTCGAGTGCGGCCGCCAGATCGTGCCCGCGCTGGTCTCCGGCCAGGTGCAGGGCGGCCTCGCCATGGGGATCGGCCACGCCCTCAAGGAGGTGCTGCCCCTCTACGAGGACGGCCCCGGCGACGGCACGTGGAACTGGAACCGCTACGAGCTCCCCCGCGCCAGCGACGTGGCCCCGTGGAACCAGACGGTGGAGATCCTGCCGCCGCTCTCCGAGACCGACCCGCCCAAGGGCATCGCCGAGGTCGTGATGATCGCCGTCGTCCCGGCGCTGGCCAACGCCGTCGCGCACGCGATCGGCCACCGCTTCCACGAACTCCCCATCCGGCCCGAGCGCATCCGCGAGGCACTGGCATGAGCGCCGCCATCGAGATCAAGGACCTCTCGCTCCGCGTGAACGGCGCGGCGGTCGGTCCGATCCCCGTCCCCGTCGGCACGAGCCTGCTCGACGTCCTGCACGAGTGGCTGGGCCTCACCGGCAGCCGCATGGGCTGCGGGCAGGGCATCTGCCACGCCTGCACGGTGATGCTGGAGGAGGCGGCCGGCCCGCGGGAGATGCGCGCCTGCATCACCGGCGCCCACTGGTTCGAGGGGCGCAGCATCCGCACCGTCGAGGGCCATGCCCGCACCGCGCCGGACGGCACCGTCGTGCTCTCGCCGGTCCAGCAGGCCTTCATCGAGAACTTCGCGTTCCAGTGCGGCTACTGCACGCCGGGCTTCGTCACCGGGGCGAGCGTGCTGATCGAGCGCCTGCGGCGCGAGCCGATCCGCCGCGACGAGGTCGAGCGGGTCGTCACCGAGGCGCTCGACCGCCACATCTGCCGCTGCACCGGCTACGTCCGCTACCATCAGGCGGTGCGCGACCTCGTGCTGGCGACCCCCGGTCTGGTGACCGCCTGAGGCGCGCCGTGCGGATCCCGTCCCTCACCACCCCCGCCCGGCGCGTCGGCGCCGGGCTCGCTGCGGCCCTCGCGGTCGCCGTCTCGGCGGCCGGCCTCGTCGCCTCCGGCACCCTGGAGCGCAGCGTCGTCGGCCGCGACGTCGAGACCCCGCTGAGCGCTGAGGCCCTGCGCGGCCTCGCCCCCCGCGGCGCCGAGGTCGCCGCCGCGGCCGACTGCTTCGCCTGCCACACCGCCCGGGGCGGCGCGCCCTGGGCGGGGGGACTGCCCCTGGAGACGCCCTTCGGCACGATCCACGCCACCAACATCTCGCCGAGCCCGCAGGGCATCGGCGGCTGGAGCCGCGCCGACTTCCACCGGGCCCTGCGCGACGGGATCGCGCCGGGCGGCCGCCACCTCTACCCGGCGATGCCCTACACGTCGTATCGCGGCCTGACGCCGGAGGATGTCGACGGGCTCTACGCCTACCTGATGACCCGCGCGCCGGTCGCGGTGGAGAACAGGGCCAACACCCTCGCCTTCCCGTTCGACCAGCGCTGGACCCTGGCGGCCTGGAACCTCCTGAGCCTGCCGGCCACGGTCGCCGCGCCCGATCCGGGCCGCTCCCCCCTGTGGAACCGGGGCCGCTACGTCGCCGACGCCCTCGGCCATTGCGGCGAGTGCCACACGCCGCGCACCGTGATCCAGGCCCTGCGCGCCGACGCCGTCTATCGCGGCGCCACGATCGAGGGCGTCGAGGCGCCCGACATCACGCCGGCGGGCCTCGCGCGGATGGGCTTCACCCCGCACGGGCTCGTCGGGTTCATGCGCACGGGCCTCTCGGCCCAGGGCGGCGCGACGCACCAGATGTTCGACGTCGTGCATTTCTCGACGCAGCACATGGACGAGGCCGACCTCGCGGCGCTCTCCGCCTACCTGTTCGACCGCGACGCCCTGCCGGCCGAGCCCGAGACGCCCGTCGCCGCCACCCCCGCGGCGATCCCCGCGGCGGTCGCGGCCCGCGGACGGGCCAGCTACGCCGGCCTCTGCGCCGGCTGCCACGGCGGGGCGGGGGAGGGGATCCCCCACGTCTCGGTGCCGCTGCGGACGAACGCCGCGATGCGGGTCGCGGGCGCGGGCGGCCTCCTGCGGGCGATCCTCGCTGGGCTCCCGGCGCAGCGCTTCCCGGGCAACGAGCGCATGGAGGCCATGCCGCCCTTCGCCGCCCTGATCGACGACGCGGCGCTCGCCGACCTCGCGACCTGGATGCGGGCCGAATGGGGCGGGCAGGGGCGGGCGGTCACGCCGGACGAGGTCGCGCGCCAGCGCGCGGGTTTGCGGGCCGACGCTTCGAACTGAAGGCGGCCGGGAGGAGGGGGTGGACATGACCATGGCTTGTCGGATCGCGGCCGCGCTGCTGCCGCTCGGGATGACGTGCGCGGCGGGGGCGCAGGACCTCGGGACGGCCTCCTCGGCGCCGGTGGCGCCCGAGGCCACGACGGTGGTGGAGGACGGCCCGTTCTTCCTCTTCGCCGACACCCAGATCAGCTACCGCTACCAGTTCCCCACCGTCTCGCCGGGCGTCCAGATCCAGCGCCCCGACGGCAGCTTCGTCTCCCGCGAGGCGCCCAAGCAGATCCTGAACATCTCCCACGCCGATGCCTGGGCCTATGGGACGAACTTCTTCTCCCTCGACATCCTCAAGTCCGGATCCCAGTTCCCGGCCGGCACCACCAACGCGCCGGGCTCCGTCGCCGCCCCGTTCTTCGCCGATTACGGCAACACCGAAGCCTACGGGCTGTACCGCGGCACGCTGAGCCTCAACGCGCTCACGGGCACGAAGGCCTTCACCGTTCCCGGCCTCGTCAAGGAGGTGTCCCTCGCCTTCGGCTTCGACGCCAACGCCCAGAACGACGCCTTCGGCTCGAAGAAGCGCGACATCGTCGGCGGCCTGAACTTCGCCTTCGACGTGCCGGCGGGCTTTCTCAACCTCTCCGTGCAAGCCTACAAGGAATGGAACCGGAACGGGTTCAATCTCCAGCCGGACCGCGACCAGAGCTTCGACACGGTTCCGGAATTCGAACTGGTCTACAGCTTTCCCCTGACCTTCACGGGGCTGCCGCTCAGCCTCGTCGGCTTCAACAACATCGTGCTGCCGAAGGGGCGCGGCGTCCGCAACCCGGCCGCCTTCGCCTTCAACCCGCCCCGCGGGCTCGAAGTCCTGTCGCGCACCAATCTCGTACTCGACCTCGGCAAGCTCGTCTACGATCGGCCCAACCGGGTCGATGTCTTCGTCGGCTTCCAGTACTGGCACAACAAGTTCGGGAACGTCGAGACCGCGACCTTCAAGGGCACCGAGGAGAAGAGCTTCCTCGCCGGGGTCGCCTTCCACGTGTTCTGAGGGACGGCGCGGTCGGGCCCCTTGCCGAGCCGCCGCAGCCCTCGCGGCCGGGAGATGACCGGCGCGTGTCCGAACGCGCCCGGGAAATTTCGTTGACAGCTTCCGGATGCGTCTGAAGATCTCGACGCATGATGTCCCTTGAGAGCATCCGCATCTTCTTACGCTCGGCGGAGACGGGGAGCTTCTCGGCGGCCGGCCGCTCGCTCCGGTTGTCACCGTCGGTGGTGAGCTACCGGATCCAGACCCTGGAGGAGCATCTCGGCTGCCTGCTGCTGACCCGCACGACGCGGCGCATGAGCCTCACGGAGGCCGGCCGGATCTTCTACGACCGCTGCCTCGACATCACCGCGGCGGTGGAGCAGGCGGAGAAGAGCGTCGAGACCGCGGGCGCGGTGCCCCGCGGGGTGCTGAAGGTGACGGCGCCGCTCGGTCTGGGCCGCCGGGTCATCGCGCCGCTCGTGCCGCGCTTCCGCGCCCGCCACGGCGAGACCGATCTCCGCCTGCGCCTGTCGGAGCACCTCCTCGACCTCGTCCAGGAGGCGGTCGACGTCGCGATCCGCCTGTCGCAGATGCGCGACTCCACCTTCACCCTGCGCAAGGTCGCGGAGATCGACCGGGTGCTGTGCGCGGCGCCGGCCTACCTGGCCGAGCACCCCGCGCCCGCCGAGCCGGCGGACCTGCTGCAGCACGACTGCCTGCTGCTGCGCTATCCCGGCTCCGAGCAGTTCCGCTGGACCCTGGTGGACGGGCAGGAGACCGTGACCCTGCCGGTCGCGGGGCATATCGATGCCGACGACGGCGACACGCTCACCGCCTGGGCGCTCGCGGGCGAGGGCATCGTCCTGAAGCCGCTGTTCGAGGTCGCGGCGCACCTCGCCGAGGGCCGGCTCGTGCAGGTCCTGGAGCACACCCCGCCGACCAGCGTGACGCTCGGCCTGCTCTACCCGTCCCGCAAGATGCTGTCGGCCCGGACCAAGACCTTCGTCGACATGACGCACGAGGCGCTGCGCCAGCACGTGAGCGAGCAACTCGCCCTGGTCGGCGCCCGGGCGGTCTGACGCGGGCGCGTCAGTCCGCGACGAGGGCCTCCAGGCGCAAGGCGGCGATCCGTCCGACCTGCCGCAGGGCCTCGGCCCGCTCGGCCTCCGGCGGGTTGCCGAGCCGCTGCTCCAGCCGGGCGAGGATCGCGTCGCGGTCGAGGCCCCGGACGGCGATGATGAACGGGAAGCCGAAGCGCTCCGCGTAGGCCCGGTTGAGGTCCTGCAGACGCGCCACCACCGGGGAGGGGCCGCCGAGCAGGCCGCTTCCGACCTGCTCGCGGCTGGAATGCGCGGTGAGCTCGCCGCGCTGGGCGGCCCGCCCGGCCAGCTCGGGATGGGCCCGCAGGAGGGCGAGCTGACGGACCCGGTCGGCGCCGGCCACCGCCGCCTCCATCGCCGCGTGCAGGTCCGCGCGCGCCGCGAAGGGCCCGCGGTCGAAGGCCGCGTCGGGGACCCAGGGGGAATGCTCGTAGACCTCGGCGAGGAGGTCCACGAAGGCGTCGCGCGCGAGCGCGTTGAGCGCGGCGACGGTGATCACGGGATCGTCCTCTCCGGGGTCGGTCCCGCCGCCGGGGCGCCGGGAGGATGGTGGGCCGCCCAGTGCCGGGCGATGTCGATCCGCCGGGTCACCCAGACGTCGGGCCGGGCCAGGACGTGGTCGAGGAACCGGGCGAGGGCCGGCAGGCGGGCGGGGCGCCCGACGAGGCGGCAATGCAGCCCGATCGACAGCATCTTCGGGGCGCTCGCCCCCTCCTCGTAGAGGCAGTCGAAGGCGTCGCGCAGGTGCGCGAAGAACTGCTCGCCCGACGGGAAGCCGCCGGGGACCGAGAAGCGCATGTCGTTGGTGTCGAGGGTGTAGGGCACCACGAGGTGGTCCCGGCCGGCGACCTGCACCCAGTAGGGCAGGTCGTCGGCGTAGCTGTCCGAATCGTAGAGGAAGCCGCCGTGCTCGACCACGAGCCGCCGGGTGTTCGGGCTGTCGCGGCCGGTGTACCAGCCGAGCGGCGTCTCGCCGGTCAGGCTCCGGATCGTCTCGACCGCGCGGGCGAGGTGCTCCCGCTCGAGCGCCTCCGGGACGTCCTGGTAGGGCAGCCAGCGCCAGCCGTGGCCGGCGATCTCGTGGCCGTCGCGGAGAAAGGCCTCCACGGCGGCCGGATTGCGAGCGAGCGCCTGCGCGACGCCGAAGACCGTGAGGGGCGCGCCGCGCTCGCGGAACAGGCGCAGGATCCGCCAGACGCCCGCGCGCGCCCCGTACTCGTAGAGGCTCTCCATGCTCATGTGCCGGGCGGGGAACGGCGTGGCCCCGGCGATCTCGGAGAGGAAGATCTCGGCGTGGGGGTCGCCGTCGAGGACGGAGCGCTCGCCGCCCTCCTCGTAGTTCAGCACGAACTGGACGGCGACGCGGGCGCCGCCGGGCCAGCGGGCGTCGGGCGGCGTCTCGCCGTAGCCGACGAAGTCGCGCGGAGGGCCGTCGGTATGCGGTGCGGTCACGGGCGGGATCCTGCGTGGGGCCGGAGGCGGGGCCTGACGGTTATCGCGCGGTCAGCCAGCGGGCGAGCGCCGCCCGCTCCTCGGGCTGCATGTCGGTGATGTTGTTGGGCGGCATCGCGTGGGTCAGGACGGCCTGCAGGCGGATGGCCGGCGCGAAGCGCGCGACGTGCTCGGGGCTGTCGAGGAGCACGCCCTTGGGCGGGCCCGTCATGCCCGGCCACAGGGGCTCGGCGGCGTGGCACATGGCGCAGCGCGTCCCGACCACGGCCATCACGGCGTCGTCGACCGCGGGGATCCTGCCCGCCCCGGCCCCGGCCGCCGCGAGGCTGATCGCCGCGGCCGGGGCCGCCTCGGCGGCGGCCGACAGGCCGATCCGCTCGCGGGCGCCCGGCGAGGAGGCGACGCTGATCGCCACCGCCGCCGCCACGCAGGCCGTCGCGACGCCCCAGGTCCACCAGCGGTCGCCCCCGCCGGCGTTGCGCACGTTGAAGTAGTGCCGGACCACGCCGCCCGCGATCACCACGAGGCCGACGATGCTCCAGCTGTAGGGTGAGGACCACGCCATCGGGTAATGGCCGGACAGCATGAAGAACAGCACCGGCAGCGTCAGGTAGTTGTTGTGGGACGAGCGGTTCTTCGCCTGCTTGCCCCAGGCGGGGTTCGGGACTCGGCCCGCGACCAGCTCGGCGATCGCCCTGCGCTGGTTGGGCATGATGACGAAGAAGACGTTGCCGGTCATCCAGGTCGCGATCAACGCGCCCGAGTGCAGCATCGCGGCCCGGCCGGAGAAGACCTGCTGGAAGCCGTACGCGAAGGCGACCACGGTGAGGAACACGGCGGCCGCGAGCAGCGGCGGCCGGTTGGCCAGGGGCGAGCGGTTGAGCCCGTCGTAGATCAGCCAGCCGAGGGCGAGGGCGCCGAGGCCGATGGCCGCCCCGGTCATCGGCGTGATCACGCGGACCGCCGGATCGATCAGGTAGAGGTCGGCCTGACCGTAATAGACCCAGCACAGCAGCGAGAAGCCCGACAGCCAGGTCGCGTAGGATTGCCACTTGTGCCAGATCAGGTGCTCCGGCACGCGGTCGGGCGCGACGAGATACTTGCGCACCTGGTAGAAGCCGCCGCCGTGCACCTCCCAGGCCTCGCCGCCCTTGCCGGTCGGGATTGCCGGAATGGCGCGCAAGCTGGCGTCGAGATGCATGAAGTAGAACGACGCGCCGATCCAGGCGATCGCCGCGACGACGTGGGTCCATCGAATGAGGAACCCGCCCCATTCGTGCAGGATCGGATACATGGGACGGATCCTCCGCGATCTGTCACGGGGCCGGGTTCGGCCTCGATCGCGGCTCGTGGTTCGGCCCGAGCCGCTGCCCCGGGTGTGCCCGGAACCGGGGCCGGCAGCGACCCGCTCCGGCGCCAAGGACCTTCAAAATCGTTCGGAAAATGCCGGGCGCTTTCCGGGTTGTCCGAGCCCCCGCCGCGTGCTCCTCTCGCCCGTCTCCTTCGGCCCGACGGACCTCCGCCCGCAGCGGGCGGCGGGCGCGGGCCTCTCCGTCCGGGAGGACGCCGATGGGCCATCTTTCGACACACGTCCTCGACACGGCCGCAGGCAAGCCGGCGGCCGGGGTCACCGTCGAGCTCCGGCGCCTCGCCGAGGACGGCACCGGGGAGATCCTCGCGTCGGCCACGACCAACGGCGACGGACGGACCGACGCGCCCCTGCTCGCCGGCGAGGCCCTGACGCCCGGGACCTACGAACTCGTCTTCGCCGTCGGCCCCTATTTCGCCGGGACGGGCGCCGGCGCCGAGCGACCCTTCCTCGACCGCGTGCCGGTGCGCTTCTGGGTCTCGGACCCCGACGCCAAGTACCACGTACCGCTGCTCATCACCCCGTGGAGCTACGCGACCTATCGCGGGAGCTGACACGGGGATGGGCCGGCATCGGCCCGGGCGGAGCGGGTCGGAGCGCCGGAACTCAGCTTTCCAGCCGCGCTCCGGCCACTCGACCGGTCGCCTCCCTGGGCGAGTGGCCGAACAGCGCCTTGTAGGCCCGGCTGAACGCCGCCTCCGACTCGTATCCGACGCGCAGCCCGATCTCGCCGACGCGCCCGTCGCCCGCGGCGAGCATGTCCCGCGCGAGGTTCAGCCGCCACTCGTTCTGGTAGCGCAGGGGTGAGCGACCGACGAGCGCGTTGAACCGCTCGCAGAAGCTCGAGCGCGACATGCCGGCGACGTCCGACAGGGTCTCCACGCTCCAGCGCTGCAGGGGCCTCTCGTGCATGACCTTGAGGGCGCGGGCGATCCGGGGATCGGCCAGGCCGGCGAGCCACCCCGATGTCCGGCCGAGATGAACCCAGGTCCGCAGCGTGCGTATGACCGCGAGGTCGATGATGCGGGAGATCATCAAGGCCGCGCCGGGTTCGGCGTCGGTCGTCTCGACGAGCAGGAAATGCACGAGGCCGTCGAGCCACCCGGCGCCTTCCTCGCGCCGGATGCAGATGTGCTGCGGCAGGAGCGCGATCATGCTGCGGAGACTGTAGGGATCGAACCAGAATCGGCAGACGACGACCTCCGCGCCCTCGGAGGCGATCAATCGCCCGGTTCCGAGGCCGGGAGGCAGGAACAGCAGGTCGCCGGCGCCGACTGTAAGAGCCGCCGCGCCGCCTTCGAGGCGCAGGGCGCCCGCGACCACCACGAGGACGTGACCTGCGCCGACATCCAGATCCAGGCGCTCGCCCGGCGCGACCGGCCGGGATTCGACGCGGTCGCCGGTCAGGCGGATCTGGGCGAGCACGTGTGAGAGCAGGTCGCCGGAGGCCGCGCTGCGCGGGCCGCCATCCGGAAGATCGGTCAAGTTTTCCAGCGTTTCCGACATGGTCGGCCTCGGCCCCCGATCCTACACGTGGATCCATCGCAGCGCGTATTCGCTCGGCGTATCCGGATCAACAAAGCTATTAATTGGCACCTGTCGTGTCCATCTGGGATGTTCACGAATAGATCCGGCCCGCCGCTCCGCGCTCATGACACGAAGGAGCCGACGATGAGAGCCGTCCCGCAGCACGATCGCGATCCTGCGTTGCCCTGGCTGAGCGCCTATTACTTCGTGCGTGCCGGGGTCGCCGCCGGCTGGGTGGCAGCCGCCCTCGCCTTCGGCAGAGGCATGCCGGCCGTCGCCGCGACGCTTCTGGTCGCGTATCCCGTCTGGGACGCGCTCGCCAACCTGGTCGACGCGCGGCGCAACGGCGGCCTCGCGGACAATCCCAGTCAGGCCCTCAACGCGGCGATCAGCTCGGCGACCGCGCTCGCGGTCGCCGTCGCACTCGGATGGGGGCCGAACGCGGTGCTCGCGGTGTTCGGCGCCTGGGCCATCCTCTCCGGACTGTTCCAGCTTCTGACCGGCGCGCGGCGCTGGAGGGCCGGCGCACAGTGGGCCATGGTCCTGAGCGGCGCCCAGTCGGCGCTCGCCGGAGGCTTCTTCATCAAGCAGGCCGCCGGCGCCGCGGTCCCCGGAATCGTGGATGTCGCGCCCTACGCGGCGTTCGGCGCCTTCTATTTCCTCGTCTCTGCGGCCTGGCTGAGGGTGGCAATCATGCGGGGCGCATCGCGGACGCGCGCCGCCTAGGCGGCGCGCGTCCGTGCGGGCCGGGCCTCGATCAACGACCCGGATCTCCCGGACACCGCGCCGAGGGGGCGACGTCGGACTGCAATCGCCCCTGAGAGAGCCTCCGCACATCTGCACCGTCGTCTCGTCCGACCCTTCCCGGACCAGCAGAGGCCATGTTCCATGCGCGAGCAATCGAGCGCGAAGTCGCGAAAGAGTCCGTTCGAGGCCTACCTGCACGTCCTGCACGCGCTGATCCTGCGCGACATGCGCACCCGCTTCGGCGCGTCGATGTGGGGCTACGGGGTCGTCGTCCTCTGGCCGTGCGTGCACGTCTTCGTGCTGATCACAATCTACACGGTTCAGAAACTGGCCGCGCCGCTCGGCGACGACAGGGCGCTGTTCTTCGCGACGGGCGCCGTTCCCGTCCTCGTCTTCCAGTACATCTCGCGCGAGGTCATGAAGTCGGTGATCACCAATCGGCCCCTGACCTACTACCCGCAGGTGAGGCTGTTCGATCTGGTGTTCTCCCGCGTGCTCGTGGAGATCGTGACCGGCTTCCTGGCGTTGCTGGTCGTGAGCGCCGTGCTGGTCGCGCTCGGCACGGACCCGGTGCCGGCGGACCCGCTGACGGCGGTGGGCGGCTATCTCGCCGCCATCACGCTCGGGATCGGGATCGGCACGATCAACGTCGCGATCATCGGCTTCTTCCCCGGATGGCTGATCGGCTACGCCCTGTTCAGCATCGTCCTGTACGTCTCCAGCGGCGTTCTCTTCCTGCCGAGCTATCTGCCGGAGAGGCTCTATTACTGGGCCAAGTTCAACCCGGCCCTGCAGCTGGCCGAGTGGATGCGGTCGGCCTATTACCCGGCCGCCGGACTTCAGGTCGACCACCTCTACGTCATCATGTTCGGCCTGACAGCGGCGAGTGTCGGCCTGTGCCTGGTCGTGCGCGGCGGCGGCCGGCTGCAGGGCTGAGCGGGGACGGGACGCCCGAGCCCGAGAGCGCCGTGCCGCGGTCGGCCGCGGCCGCCCGACATCGAAAGAGGCCGCCCCGCGTCGCCCGGAGCGTCGACGGACTCGCTTTTGCTAGGCGCTCCCGCGGACGGATCCGGTCGGGGGAGGAGCGGCCGACATGCGCGTCATTCATCGCATCCTGGGCAGCCGGCAGGACGCCGCGATGGCGCATCGCCTGCACCATCTCGCGCATCACGGCGCGGTGGACGTGCTCGTCGTGTCGAGCACCGACGTCGCCCGGCGGCGGATCCGCGCGACCACCCAGTCCGGCGAGGAGATCGCCCTGGCCCTGCCGCGGGACGAGCCGCTCTTCGACGGGGCCGTGCTGGCGCTGGACGCGGACCGCGCCCTCGTCGCACGGGTCGGCGCCGAGCGCTGGCTTCGCCTCGTCCCGGCAAGCCAGGCCGCCGCCCTCGAACTCGGCTACCACGCCGGCAACCTCCACTGGCGGGTGCGCTTCGCCGAGGGAGCCCTCCTGGTGGCCCTGGACGGGCCGGCCGACGACTACCTCGTCCGCCTCGGCGCCCTCGTCACCGACGGGCAGGTGACCCACACCATCCTCGACGAGGCGGCGCCGTGCTGAGCCGGCTCCTGTCCCTCCAGCAGGCCGACGCCGCGTTCCCGAGCGGGAGCTTCGCCTTCTCCAACGGGATCGAGGGCCTCATCGCGGGCGACCCGGCCTTCGACACGGAGAGCCTGACGCGGACGCTCACGGCCCTCGTGCGCTTCCGCTGGGCGGAGAGCGACCGCGTCGCCCTGATCCTCGCCCATCGCGCCGGCCCCGATCCGGTCCGGCTCGGCCGCGTCGACGCCGCCGTGGAGGCGGCCACGCTCGTCGAGGCGATGCGCACCGGGAGCCGGCGCAACGGCGCCTCCCTGCTGACCACGCACGCGCGGCTCGCGACACCCGGTGCCGCGGAGATCCGCGCCGCCATCCGGTCCGGGCTCATGCTCGGGCACCTCGCCACCGTGCAGGGCGCCCTGTGGCGCGCCCTGGGCCTGTCGGAACCCGAGGCGGCGGCCATCGCCGGCTATCAGCTCGTCTCCGGCCTGGTCTCGGCCGCGGTCCGGCTCGGGCAGGTCGGCGCCATCCAGGGTCAGCAGGCCGTGCAGGCGGTGCTGCCGCTCGTCGCGGAGATCGCCGAGCGGCCGGTGCCGGACGACCCCGACGGCGCCATCGTCCTCACGGGCTTCACGCCGCTGATCGAGGTCGCCGCGATGCGGCACGCGCGCGCCGACCTGCGCCTGTTCGCCAACTAGGGAGCGCGCGATGCTGCTCACGCCCACCGAGCTCGAACGTCTCACGATCTTCACCGCGGCCGAGCTCGCGCGCAAGCGCCGCGCCCGCGGCCTCAAGCTCAATTACCCGGAGGCGGTGGCGCTCATCACCGACGAGATCCTGGAGGGCGCGCGGGACGGGCGCAGCGTCGCCGACCTGATCGGCTGGGGCTCCACGATCCTGTCGACCGAGGACGTGATGCCGGGCATCGCCGCCATGCTGCCGATCCTGCAGGTCGAGGGCGTCTTCCCGGACGGGACCAAGCTCGTCACGGTCCACGAGCCGATCCGCGCCCGGGAAGGTGCTTCCGCCGACACCCTCGAGCCCGGCGCGATCCTGCCGGCCGACGGCGCGATCGAGCTCGCCGCGGGCCGCCCGCGGGTCACCCTCGACGTCGTCAACACCGGCGACCGCCCGGTCCAGATCGGCTCGCACTATCACTTCTTCGAGGTGAACCGCGCGCTCGACTTCGACCGGGCGGCGGCCCTGGGACACCGCCTCGACATCCCGGCCGGGACGGCGATCCGCTTCGAGCCGGGCCAGCGCAAGACCGTGACGCTGGTCGGCTTCGGCGGCGCCCGGGAGCTGACCGGGCTCAACGACCTGACGCAGGGGACCCTGCCCGACGACGCGGCGCGGGCGGCGGCCCTCGCCCGCGCCAAGGCCCGCGGCTTCAAGGGCGCCTGAGGAGAGTGCCATGGTGACGATCCCGCGCCGCGACTACGCCGCCCTCTACGGGCCGACCACCGGGGACGGGGTGCGGCTCGCCGACACCTCCCTGGTGGCGGTCGTCGAGCACGATCACGCCGTCTACGGGGACGAGTGCCTGCACGGAGGCGGCAAGACCCTGCGCGACGGGATCGGGATGGCGCCCGGGGTGACCGCCGCGCAGGGGGCGCTCGACTTCCTCCTGTGCAACGTCGTGGTGATCGACCCCGTCCTCGGCATCCAGAAAGGCGATCTCGGCATCAAGGACGGGCGGATCGTGGCGCTCGGCAAGGCCGGCAACCCGGCGATCATGGACGGCGTCGACCCGCGCCTGATCGTGTCGGCCGGGACGACGGTGCGGGACTGCGAGGGCCTGATCGCGACGCCCGGGGCCATCGACGTGCACGTGCATTTCGATTCCGCCGGCCTGCCGGACCACGCGATCGCCTCGGGCGTCACGACCCTGCTCGGCGGCTCGCTCGGGCCGATCACGGTCGGCATCGATTCCGGCGGCCCGTTCAACACCGGCCGCATGCTCCAGGCCGCCGAGGCCTGGCCGGTCAATTTCGGCTTCCTCGGGCGCGGCAACACCCACCGGCCGGCCGCCCTGAAGGAGCAACTCGAGACCGGCGTGCTCGGCCTCAAGATCCACGAGGACTGGGGCGCGATGCCGGCCGCGATCGACGCCTGCCTGGGCTTCGCCGACGCCTACGACTACCAGGTCCAGCTCCACACCGACACGCTGAACGAGTCGGGGTTCGTGGAGGACACGCTGGCGGCGATCGGCGGCCGCACCATCCACATGTACCACACGGAGGGGGCCGGGGGCGGCCACGCGCCGGACATCATCCGGGTCGCCGGGCTGCCGCACTGCCTGCCGTCGTCGACGAACCCGACCAACCCCTACACGGTCAACACCTTCGACGAGCACCTCGACATGACGATGGTGTGCCACCACCTCAACCCGGCCCTTCCGGAGGACGTGGCCTTCGCGGAGAGCCGCATCCGCGCCCAGACCATCGCGGCCGAGGACGTGCTCCACGACATCGGGGCGATTGCGATGCTCGGCTCCGACAGCCAGGGCATGGGCCGGATCCACGAGGTCATCTGCCGGACGTGGCAACTCGCCTCGAAGATGAAGGACCAGCGCGGCCCGCTCCCCGAGGAGAGACCGGGCTTCGGCGACAATGCCCGGATCAAGCGCTACATCGCCAAGTACACGATCAACGCCGCGCGCACCTTCGGCATCCAGGACCATATCGGCTCGCTGGAACCCGGCAAGATGGCCGACATCGTCATCTGGCGGCCGGCCTTCTTCGGGATCAAGCCGGAGCTCGTGATCAAGGGCGGCTTCATCGCCTGGGGCGCGATGGGCGATTCCGCCGCCTCGCTCATGACCTGCGAGCCGATGCTGATGCGCCCGCAATGGGGCGCCTTCGGGCGCGCCAAGCAGGCGCTCTCGGCCTGCTTCGTCCATCCCCTGGCGATCGAGGCCGATCTCGGCGGCCGGCTCCGCCTCCGCAAGGCGCTCCTGCCGGCCCGCGGGACCCGCACCCTCACGAAGGCCGACATGCTCTGGAACGACGCCTGCCCGGAGATCCGCGTCGACCCGCAGACCTTCGACGTCTTCGTCGACGGCGTGCTCGCCACCTGCGAGCCGGCCCGGACCCTGCCGCTCGCCCAGCGCTACATGCTGCGCTGAGCGCCGCCGAACCCCGACACCCCTCTCACGGCCCAGCTCCCCATGACCGACGTGACTCCCGCGAACGCCGCCCGGATCGGGATCGGCGGCCCGGTCGGATCCGGCAAGACCGCGCTGATCGAGCGGCTGATCCCCGTGCTGCAGGCGCGGGGCGTCGATCTCGCGGTGATCACGAACGATCTCGTCACCAAGGAGGATGCCGAGCGGCTGCGTCGCTCCGGGCTGATCGATCCGAGCCGCGTCGAGGCGGTGGAGGCCGGGGCGTGCCCGCACACGGTGATCCGGGAGGATCCGACCCTCAACATCGCCGCGGGCGACGCGCTGGAGGCGCGCTTCCTGGGGCTGCAGCTGCTCGTCTTCGAATCCGGCGGCGACAATCTCGCCTCGACCTTCTCCCTCGACCTCGTGGACTGGTGGATCTTCGTGATCGACGTGGCCGGCGGCGACGACATCCCGCGCAAGCGCGGTCCGGGCGTGCTGCGCTGCGACCTCCTCGTGATCAACAAGATCGACCTCGCGCCGCATGTCGGCGTCGACCTCGAGGGGATGCTGGCGGAGGCCGCGCGGGTCCGGGGCGGCAAGCCGGTGATCGCCACGAACGCGCGCGCGGGCCTCGGCATCGACCGGGTGGCGGATGCCATCGGCCGCGCCGTGCTGTTCACGCCCTAGCCGTGCCCGACGACATCCAGACCGGCCGCCGCGCGACGGCCCGCCTCGGCTTCGTGCGCGGCGGCGGAACCAGCGTGCTCGCCGACCAGCACGTGCCGTACCCGTTCCACATCACCAAGCCGTTCCGCCTGTATCCGCAGCGGCCGGAGCTGATCACCCTGTACCTGCAATCGGCCTCCGGCGGCCTCTACCGCGGCGACCGTCTCGGCCTCGACATCGCGATGGGTCCGGGCTCGGCGGCGCACGTCACCACCCAGGCCGCCACGGTCGTCCATCGCAGCGCCGATCGGCCGGCCCGCCAGGACACGCGGATCCGCGTCGCCGCGGACGCCTTCCTGCACTGCGTGCCCGATCCCCTGATCCTGTTCCCGGGCGCCGCCCTCTCGGCCACGACCCAGATCACGCTCGAGCCCGGCGCCCGGGCCGTCGTGTCCGAGAGCATCGCCTGCCACGACCCGGAGGGCCGCGGCAGGCCGTTCGACCGGGTCGAACTCGGCCTCGGCATCGAGACGGCGGCGGGGGCAGTCCTGGTCCGCGAGCGGGCCCGCATCGCCGGCGCGGAGTTCCACGCTCCCGACTCGCCGCTCGGCCCATGGCGGGCCTACGGCGCCATGGTCATCCTCGGTCCGGCCCCGTGCCTGCCGGACCCCGGGGACGTCCAGGCCGCGGCCGACCGCACCGGCTGCCGGGCCGGGCTCAGCCCGCTGCCGAACGCGGCCGGCCTCGGCCTCCGGCTCCTCGCGCCCGACGGCGGGACCCTCGCGGCGGGCCTGGAGGCGGCCGCCGGTTGCGCCTTCGCGGCGCTGACCGGCCTCGCGCCGGCGCGCCGCCGCAAATAGCCCCCGACGCCCGGCACGCCGCCGCCGATATGGGCAGGCTGCCGATGTTTTCATCTTGAGGAAATATATTTTCTTTGGAAGAAATATGCATGCGGAGACGATCCCCTGCGTGACGGCTGATCCGCTGCGGATGGGGCGGCTCAACCCTCTCGGACGATCGGAAGGATCAGCCCGCCATGGTGACAGACGATCCCGCACACTTCACCCTCCGCCGGCGCCTGCTGCTCGGCCTGGCGGCGGCGCCGCTGGCGGCCTCGCTGCCGCGCGTCGCGGCGGCCGCCGATGCCGGCGGGCTGGCGGTGACCGACCGCGAGGTGACGGTCGGCATCCTGCACTCGATCACCGGCACCATGGCGATCTCCGAGACCGGGCCGAGCCAGGGCGAGAAGCTGGCGATCCAGCAGATCAACGACGCCGGCGGCGTGCTCGGCCGCAAGATCAAGATCATCCAGGAGGACGGCGCCTCCGACTGGCCGACCTTCGCCGAGAAGGCCAAGAAGCTCCTCGTCAACGACCACTGCGCCGCCGTGTTCGGCTGCTTCACCTCGGCGTCGCGCAAGGCTGTGCTGCCGGTCTTCGAGCAGTACGGCGGCCTGCTCTACTACCCGACCTTCTACGAGGGCCTGGAGCAGTCGAAGAACGTCTTCTACACGGGCCAGGAGGCCACCCAGCAGATCCTCGCCGGGCTCGACTGGGTCCACAAGGAGAAGGGCGGCGACAGCTTCTACTTCATCGGTTCCGACTACATCTGGCCGCGCACCTCCAACAAGATCGCCCGCAGGCACATCGAGACCGTGCTCAAGGGCAAGGTCGTCGGCGAGGAGTACTTCCCCCTCGGCCACACGCAGTTCAACTCGGTGATCAACAAGATCAAGCTGACCAAGCCGAAGGTGATCTTCGCGACGATCGTCGGCGGCTCGAACGTGGCGTTCTACAAGCAGCTCAAGGCGGCCGGCATCGACCTGTCGAAGCAGGTGCTGATGACGCTGTCGGTCACCGAGGACGAGGTCGACGGCATCGGCGGCGAGAACATAGCCGGGGCCTACTCGTGCATGAAGTACTTCGAGTCGATCCAGAACGAGAACAACAAGGCGTTCGTGGCCGCCTTCAAGAAGATGTGGGGCGAGAAGACGGTCATCGGCGACGTGACGCAGGCGGCCTATCTCGGCCCGTTCCTGTGGAAGATGGCCTGCGAGAAGGCCGGCTCGTTCGACGTCGACAAGGTGGTGGCGGCCTCGCCGGGGCTGGAGTTCAAGGGCGCGCCCGAAGGCTACGTGAAGATCGACGAGAACCATCACCTCTGGTCGAAGACCCGGGTGGGCCGGGCCAAGCCCGACGGCCAGTTCGAGATCGTCTATACCAGCCCCGAGCTGATCAAACCCGACCCGTTCCCGAAGGGCTACCAGTGAGGCGCGCGGCCGGGTGATCCGGCGGGCGCGGGGAGACCGGGCCGAACAGCATCCCCGCAGGACATCGTCCCCGCGCGGGCGACGCGGCTCAGCCCTCGCGCGCGTCCGACGACGGCGGAGCCGCGCCGCCGCGATGGGCGATGAGGTCGATCTCGACCAGGGCGTCATAGGCGAGCCCCGTCGTGCCCACGCAGGTCCGGGCCGGCAGCCGGTCGGGCGGGAAGAAGGACTTGTAGGTGTCGTTGAAGGCGGCGTAGTCGCGCTTGAACTCCGTCAGGAAGGCGCGCGCCACGACGACGTTCTCGAGGCCCAGACCGAGGCCGGCCAGGACTGTACCGAGATTGGCCATCACGTTGCGGGTCTGCGCCTCGATCCCGTCGGGCAGGACGCCGGGCCTGTCCGGGGTGTCGGGCATCTGGCCGGTGACGAAGACGAAACCGTCGACCTCGACCGCGTGGCTGAACGGGGCGACCGGCTGCGGCCCTCCGGAGACCATGTGAAACAGCATGGCCGACGAGGCTGAGTGGGGCTGCGGCACCGCGATCTCCCTTTACGACGGGCTCGACCTGCCCGATCTTCGTGCTCCAGGTCCGCGACCGTAAGGTCACGAGCGGGCCGGGGATAGTGTCGGCCCGGCAGCCGGATCCGAGCCGCCCCCGGCGGATCCCGATCACCCCGAAGCCGATCGTGCCGATCGCCGCTCGGGCCGGAGGAGGCCGGCCGCACGCGAACTGCGTGCGACGGCACGAACCATTCCTGAGCGGTGGACAGGCTCAGAAGACCCGCCGGATCTCCTCCGCGATCGCGTCACCGTCGGTTTCGAGGGCGAAATGCCCGGTGTCGAGGAGGGTGACGCGCGCCTCCGGGATGTCGCGCCGGAACGCCTCGGCTCCGGGCGGGACGAAGAACGGGTCGTTGCGGCCCCAGACGGCGAGCAGTTTCGGACGGCGCGCGCGGAAGAAGGCCTGGATCAGCGGGTAACGCTCGAGATTGCGCTTGTAGTCGAGCTTCAGCGTCACCTGCCGGTCGGCATTGCCCGGCCGCGCCAGGATGGCGGCGTCGAGCGTGTACGCCTCGGGCTCGATGCGGGACGGGTCGGCCACTCCGTGGACATAGGCGGCCTTGACGCCGTCGAGGGTCATGCGGGCGCGGATCGCCTCGACGGCGGTCTCGTCCGGCGCCGCCCAGTACGCCCGCAGCGGCGCCCAGGCCGCCTCGCCGAGCCCGTCGAGATAGGCATTGCCGTTCTGGGAGACGATACCGGCGACGCGGTCGGGACGGGTGAGCGCCAGATCCCACGCGACCGGCGCCCCGTAATCGAACGCGTAGAGGATGTAGCGGTCGAGGCCGAGCGCGTCGACGAACGCCCCCATCGTGCGCGACAGCGACGCGAAGTCGTAGACGTAGGCGCGATCCTCCGGCACCTGCGTGAACCCGAAGGAGGGCAGGTCGGGCGCGATCAGGCGGAAGCGATCGGCCAGCTTCGGCATGAGGTGCCGGAAGTAGAAGGACGAATTGGCGAAGCCGTGCAGCAGCAGGAGGAGCGGGGCGTCCGGGCGGCCAGCCTCCCGGTAGAAGACGTCGACGCCGTCGGCCCGGACGGTTCCGTGGCGGACCTCTCCGGCCTGCGCGGGGCGGAGCTCCGCCCGCGCGGCCCCCACCCCCACACCCGTCGCCAGCACACCGCCGGCGAGAAGATGCCGCCGCGTCGCGCGCGCCAATCCGCGCCCGGTGACCTCAGGTCCGTACTCGTGTCGCATCGTGGCGCGCCTCAGGCTGGCGGGACGGAACGCGTCGAGCTCGACGGCCGCCGGGTCGAACGGCGCGACCGCTGAGAGGGACAGCGGCACGCCTGACCGGGCGGCGGCCCGGACGCGCGGACCCGATGGCGAGACCATCATGCAGGGACGCGGCGCGGATCAGAACAGGGTGTCGCTGCAATTCACCCTTCCGCGCCGTGAAACGGTCGACGGGCGTCGCGGCGAAGGATCCGCTCACGAAAGTCCAGCGCTCCTCTCGAGGGTGTCGCGAAGTCGAGGAACGCCCGTACCTTGAGCGGGGCGGTCCCTGCCCGACCTGGACGAGGCGGATCGGGATCGGGTCGAGTTCGAACGGTCGCAGCACCAGCGCCTGCCGCCCCGCCACGACGAGGGGAGCCGCTCAACCTCGGCATCCTCAGGAAGAAGACGGACGTGTGAGTCCAGCACGATCGCTGCTTCGAGCCACGGGACGGTTCTCGCCACGCTCCAAGGCCGGGCTTAGGATGGCCGTTCGAAGGGCGTCCTCGAAGACAGCTCAGGCCATCGACCGGAGGGTCTCGTCCGCGGCGAGCGCCCCGCAACTCGCGATGCCGTCGCCGTGGTGGCGCCCGCCATCAGGGTATCGGCGGCCTCCATGGCCGCGACGACCTTCTGCGCCTCCGCCGCGAGCAGGAACGCGGCATAGAAGGGGTTCAGCGTGACGGCTCCGGTCGGTCAGTCGCATGCGGCAAAGCCGAGGCGAGGCCCCGGTCCCTGCGGACGCTGACGCGGGTCGCCACCCACGGGGCGGGCGGCGCGGTTCAAGCCTCAGCGATGAGGTCCTTGATGCGGGTGGCGAGCGTTTCCAGCACGAACGGCTTAGTCAGGACCTGCATGCCGGGGCGCAGGTAGCCGTTCCCGAGGACCGCGTTCTCCGCGTAGCCGGTGATGAACAGCACCTTCAGGTCGGGACGCCGTTCGCGGCCGGCATCCGCCATCTGCCGTCCGTTCATGCCGCCGGGTAGCCCGACGTCGGTCACCAGCAGATCGATGCGCACGTCCGACTGCAGCACCTTGAGTCCGGCGACGCTGTCGGCCGCCTCGATGGCGGTATAGCCCAGGTCCTCCAGCACCTCGGTGACCAGCATCCGCACCGAAGGCTCGTCGTCCACGATCAGCACCGTCTCGCCCTGGCGGGCCTGCCCCACCTCGGCGAGCCTTCGCGCGACCTCGTCCTCGTCGGCCTCGCCGTAGTGCCGCGGCAGGTACAGGCAGACGGTCGTGCCCTCGCCGACCTCGGAGTAGATCCGCACCTGGCCGCCGGACTGGCGGGCGAAGCCGTAGACCATGGACAGGCCGAGGCCCGTGCCCTCGCCGGTGGGCTTGGTGGTGAAGAACGGTTCGAACACTTTGTCGACGAGGTCCGCCGACATGCCGGTACCGGTGTCGGTGACGCAGACGCTGAGGTACTGGCCGGGAGACAGGTCGTGCTGGCGGCCACCCGCCTCGTCGATCCACTTGTTCGCGGTCTCGATGGTGATGCGGCCGCCATCCGGCATCGCGTCACGCGCGTTGATGCACAGGTTGAGAAGCGCGTTCTCCAGCTGCCCCGGATCGATCAGTGCCGGCCACAGCCCCGAGAGCCCGACGACCTCGAGGTGGATCGATGGGCCGACCGTCCGCCGGACCAGCTCCTCCATGTCCTTGACCAAGCGGTTCACGTTGGTCGGCTTGGGGTCGAGAGTCTGACGCCGGGAGAAGGCGAGCAGGCGGTGGGTCAGGGCGGCGGCGCGCTTGGCCGCGCCCTGGGCGACCGTCATGTAGCGCTCGAGGTCGCCCATCCGTCCCTGGGACATGCGGGTCTGCATCAGTTCCAGCGAGCCGGAGATGCCGGCGAGCAGGTTGTTGAAGTCGTGCGCGAGGCCGCCGGTCAGTTGCCCCACCGCCTCCATCTTCTGCGACTGCCGCAAGGCCTCCTCGGTCCTGGCCAGCGCCTCGGCCTGCCGCTTGATTTCGGTCACGTCGCGCACCGACGAGTAGATGAGCCCGTCGCGCGGCACCGCGTTCCACGACAGCCAAAGGTAGCTGCCGTCCTTGCAACGGTATCGGTTCTCGAAGGTAAGCTGGGCCTCCCCGCGCGCCAGGCCGCCGGCTGCCGACACGGTCGCGGCGACGTCGTCGGGGTGGACGAAATCGAGGAACGGGCGCGCCTTCATCTCGGCGTCGGTCCACCCGAGGGTCCGGGGCCAGGCGGGGTTGAGGCTGACGAAGTAGCCGTCGAGGCTGGCCACGCAGAGCAGGTCGGACGACGCCTGCCAGATCTGGTCGCGTTCGGCGGTCCGGGCGGCGACCTGGCGGGCGAGGTCGGCCTCGGTCTGCGCCCGAACGGTCACGTCCTGCACGAAAACATGGAAGCCGTCGACGCGGCCGCCGGCGTCCCGGCGCGGGAGGTAGCGGATCTCGGCGACCCGGTGGCGCCCGTCGCGATGCGGCCAGTCCATCTCGAAGGTGACCGGCTCACCGCCGAGAGCCCGGTCGATGAAGGGTCGGCGTGCCGAGTACGCGTCCGGCCCGAGCAAGTCCCTGACATCCCGACCGACGATCTGCCCGGCCGGGACGAAGAACCAGTCGTCATAGGCCTCGTTGGCGAACCGGTAGACGTGGTCCGCGCCGATGAAGGCGATGAGCACCGGCAGGGCGTCCGCGATCAGGCGGAGTTCCCGCTCGCCGGCTTCGGCGCGCTCTTCGACCCGGCGCCGCTCGGTGATGTCCGAGAAGAAGACGGCGACCCGGTTCGCCGCGGCCTCGCCGGTCCGCAAGGCGCGCACGTCGAACCAGCGCCCGAACACCTCGGCGAAGTGCTCGAAGTGCGCGGGCTCCCCGGTCAGGGCGACGCGCCCGTAGGTGTCGAACCAGTGTCGCTCCAGGTTCGGCGCGAACTCGCTCACCCACTTGCCGGCAACGTCGGCGCCAGTCTGCCGCACGAAGGCAGGGTTGGCTTCGACGATGCGGTAGTCGACGGCGCACGCGTCCTCGAACCTGATCTCGATGATGCAGAACCCGACCTCGATGCTCTCGAACAGGGTCCGGTAGCGCGCCTCGTTCTCGCGCAGAGCGACCTCGGCGCGTGTGCGCTCCGTGACGTCGTGGCCCTCGACGAAGATGCCCGCGACCCGACCGTCCGCGCCAGCGACCGGCTGGTAGACGAAGTCGAAGTAGCGCTCCGTGGCCGGGCCGCCCGGGTCGGGTTGAAGGTCGAGCCTCGCGCCGGTCGCCCGGTGGGCTCGGCCGCTACGGAACACCTCGTCGAGCAGGTCGACGTAGCCCTGAGCGGCGGCCTCCGGCAGCGCCTCGGCGACGGTGCGGCCGGCCACGTCGCGACCGTCGACCATGCGCTGGTAGGCCGCGTTCGTCAGCGTGAAACGGTGCTCGGGCCCGCTGAGCAGGGCGACGAAGCTCGGGGCCTGCTCGAACATCTGCGCGAGGGAGGCCGAGTGCCCGCGCAGGCGCCGAACCTCGGCTTCCAGTTCCTCGCGGGACAGCGTTCCCGGGTCCGGTAGGGGTAGGTGCATGATCGCTCGACAGGTTCCAGCCGCATCGCTCGCGACCGGTCAGAAGACGCATTGGTTGTGGTGAGCGGCTCCGGCCCGGCGGGCGGGATACCGGCGAGATGTGTACCGCGCGGTCATGGAGCGTTGACCGGACCGGGCGGCGGATCGCCGATGGGCGGCGGAGGCTCGCCTCCCGGGCGCGGCGTGTCAGATTGCATGGTGAAATCCCCGGGGTGCGCCTGTCGAGCGGCGGACGTCAACGCGCACAGTTTCCGGCGGATGCGCCCTCGGCCGGCTTTCCACCTCGTTCAATCCCTTTACCCGAACGTTAGCGCCGCTCGTTGCCGCAGGGCGTCGCGCAGGGCCGGGATGCGGCCGGCCCGCCTGGCCGCGACGCGCAGGACCGCCTCGCGCAGGTGGCTTTCCAGGCACGGGCGGGCGACGAACGGGACGCCTCCCGGCAGGTCGCCCGGTCGCGGGGTCATCTGCGCCGAGACCGCGACCAGGGCCGCGTCCGGGCGGCGGAGGACCACCTCGCGCGCGGGGGCGAGGCCATCCACGGAACCCGGCATGCGGCCGTCGGTGACCGTCAGGGCGACCGCGCCGTCCAGCCGTTCGAGCGCCGGTGCGGCGTTCCCGGCCTCGACCACCTCGTAGCCCCCGGCTTCGAGGTGGTCGCAAACCTCCAGCCGGAACAGCATCTCGTCCCGGACCACCAGGGCCGTCGTCGGTGTCGGGCAAACGGTCGTGGCGCGCGGCAACGGTCGGGGCCGCCCTCCGCTGCGCCGCATCCTCAGCCGGTGGCCTGAAAATCGGTGAGCGCGGCCTCTATGACGCAGCTCACCCCCTCGGGACGGTAGTCGAGTGCGAGGCTGGCGCTGACCTGTGCCGTCAGGCCGCGCTCGATCAGGCGCGACCCGAAGCCCTTACGAGCCGGCGGCACGACCGGCGGGCCGCCGCGCTCGGTCCAGGCGATGCGCAGGCGCGGCGCCGCTGCCGGCCCGACCAGGGCGGCCTCGACCGTGACGGTCCCGTCAGGCACCGATAGCGCGCCGTACTTGACCGCGTTGGTGGTCAGCTCGTGCAGGGTCAAGGCGAGGGACAGGACGGCCTTTCCGCCGATCTCGACGTCCGGACCCACGAAGGCGACGCGGCGCCCCGCCGATTCCTGCACGCCGACGCCCTCCCGGACCACAGCCGCCAGGGAGGCGCTCTCGGCGGCGCCGCCGAGGAGCACGTCATGCGCCTTACCGAGGGCGACCAGCCGGCTGCCGAGGACCTCGCGCGCCGTGTCCATGTCGGCCGCGCCGCGCAGCGTCGAGGCGGCGATGGCCTGCACCATCGCCAGCAGGTTCTTCATGCGGTGCGAGAGTTCCTGGTTGAGCAGGTCCTGCCGTTCCTCGGCCCGATGACGGGCGTCGATGTCGGCGACCGCCACGACAGCGCCGACGATCGTGCCGCTCTCGTCGCGCATCGGCACGCCGACGATCTCGATCCAGACCCGGGTCCCGTCGCCGCGCTGGTAGTGGCATTCGAGCGCCGCGTGTTCGGCACCCTCGCGGATGATCCGGCTCAACGGGTACTCGTTGGGCTCGACGCGCCGTCCGTCCTCGTGGAAGGCGACCCACTCCCCGTAGCTCTCGGCGTTCGGCGATGGCAGCACCGGGTGACGGAAGATCTCCTCCAGCCGGCGGTTGCCGCCGACGATGCGACCCGAAGGCGCTTCCGCGAACAGGATGCCCACCGGCACGGTATCGAGGACCGCCCGAAGCGACGCCTCACTCGCTTGCAGGGCCTGCCGAGCGCGGTGCTGCTCCGTCAGATCGCGGGTGACCGTGCCGTAGCCGAGCAGCTCGCCATTGCGGTCGCGGACCTGGAAGATGTTGTAGTGCACGGGTACGCCCGCGCCGGTGGCGAAGTTGCGGAAGTGCAGCTCGCCCTCCCAGAACCCGTCGCGCTCGGCCGCGGGAAGGACATCCGCGAGGATCCGGTCGTGCTCCCCCGGCACGAAGTAGTCGAGGATGCGGTTGGTCCGGGCGGCAAGATCGGGCAGCCCGACAAGCCGGCGGCCGGCCTCGTTGACGAAGTCGACCGTTCCGTCGGGTGCGGCGAGGCCGATGAAGTCACGCGACTGCTCGACGAGGGCGGCGAGCTTGCGCGCCTCCGCCTCCGCCCGGCGCTGGTCCTCGACGTCGACCAACACGGTCACGGCGGCCTGGATCGTACCGTCCGCGTCCCGCACGGGACCACTCGACACCTCCAGGGGCCGGACGAGGCCGGTAGCGGCGTTGCGATAATGCATCTCCTCGGCTCGCACGGTCTCGCCGTGACGCAGGGCCCGCAAGGTCGGATAGTCACCCGGCTCGTAGCGGCGCCCGTCGGGATGCTGCGCGCCATACGAGACGTAGCGGGCGTCGCCCTCGGTCCCGAGCCCGTGCCCGAGGAGTTCCTCGGCCCTGGCATTGATGACCGACGGCACCTCCGCCGTGGCGCCCGCTATGGAGATCCCGACCGGCGCCTGCTGGAAGACCGCGTGGAGCAGGCCGCGTTCCAGGGCGAACCGGCGCTCGCTCTCCCGCAGCGCGTCCTCCGCCTGCTTGCGTTCGCTCAGGTCGAGCATCGCGCCGATCATGCGCCTCGCGCGTCCTTCGGCGTCGCGGATGACGTAGCCGCGGTCGAGCACGTGGGCGTAGGACCCGTCGGCGCGCAGGAAGCGATACTCTTCGGTCCAGGCCGTCCCCGCGCCGTCGATGACCGCGCGGATGGCGGAATCGATGCGGGCTCGGTCCTCGGGATGGATGTGCGCGATCCACCATTCGCCGGTCGGCTCGACCGCGCCGGAGGCATGGCCGTAGGCTTCGTTGAGGGCCTCGTTCCACAGGACGTGGTTCGTCGCCAGGTCCCAGTCCCAGATCGCGTCGTTGGTCGCCCGCGCGACGAGCCGGTAGCGCTCCCGGCTCTCCTCCAGCCGGGCGACGGCTTCCTTCTGCTCGGTCCGGTCGCGCAGGATCTTCACGAAGCCGATGGCGGCGCCGTCCTCGTCGCGCAGCGCCATCATCTCGCCGTTCGCCCAGAAACGCTCGCCGTCGCGGCGCAGATGCCAACGCTCGTCGATGCCGCGGCCGTTCTCCATGGCGGACCGCATCTCCTTGTCGGGGATGCCGTCACGCCGGTCCTCGGGCGTGAAGAACGCGTCGGCAGGCTTGCCGCACATCTCCTCGGAGCGCCAGCCCAGGATGCGCGTCGCGCCGGAGTTCCAGTCGGTGACGCGGCCTTCGAGGTCCAAGACGATGATGGCGTAGTCATGCGCGCTGTCGAACACGGCCCGGCGACGGTACTCGGTCCGCGAAGCCTCGCTCCTGGCGGCGACCTCGCCCGCCTCGGCCAGGCCCGTGGCGACCGTCGCGGCGAAGACCGCGGCGGCCCTGAGGTCGTCCTCCGAGAAGGCGGCGGGCCGGCTCGACTGCAGCTTCAGGACGCCGACCACGGTGCCGCCGCGGCGCACCGGGACGAGGAGGCAGGAGCGCAGGCGCGAGCTCTCCAGCACGTCCCGCTTCGCCCGCGGGTCTCGGAGGACGTCCGGGACGAGGAGCGGGATGCCCTCCCTGATGCAGGCGCCGGCGAGGCTCCCCTGGACCGGGAAGCGGAGGCCGAGATGCGGCGTCAGGTCGTCGGTGACGGCGCGATAGACCAAGTCCTCGCCGTCGCGCATTTCGACCGCGCCGGCCTCCGCTGCCGGCACGGCACGCATGGCGCCGGCCAGGACCGCCCTGAAACTCGCGTCGAGATCGCCGCCGGTCGCGACGACCGCGGCGAGGGTCTCGGCGATGGCCGTACGCTGGCGCTCGCCCCGGTCGCGCTCGGCCAGGGCGCGGCGGAGCACCAGCTGGTCCACCACCTGTCGCGCGAGGCGCTCAAGATTCTCGACCTGGGCCGGTGTCAGCCCTCCCGGGCGGGGTGCGTGGTCGATAACGCAGAGGCTTCCCAGGACTTCGCCTCCGGGGCTTCGCAGCGGCGCGCCGGCATAGAAGCGCAGGTGCGGCTCGCCGGTCACCAAGGGGTTGCCGAGCGTGCGCGGGTCGAGCGTCAGGTCCGGGATCTGCAGCACGCCCGTTTCGGCGAGGACGAACTTGCACACCGAGCGGTCGAGGTCGGTCTCGCAGGGCGGGAAGCCGGCGCGAGCCTTGAACCATTGCCGGTCTCGGTCGAGCAGGCTGATCAAGGCCACTGGCGCGGCGCAGAGCTGGCGGGCGAGGTGGACGATGTCGTCGAAGCCGCGTTCGGGCGGCGTATCGAGGATGCCGAACGCCGCGAGCGCGAGAAGCCGCGCGTCCTCCTCGATCCGGGCGACAGGCATGACTTGGTTCACGGGCTCCCCTCCCGCACGACCGTCGATGGCGGCCGGAGTCTCTCGGGCTCGGCGACGTCGACGGCGATGATCCGCCCGCCGGGCGCGTAAACGGCGCCCATCACTTCCTCGAAGTGCCGCCGCACGGTGGCATGGCACTCGCAGGCTCCGGCCTCGGCGCGGGCGCGGTCCGGCAGCGTGATGCGCCCGTGTCCGATGCCGATCAGCCCTTCGCGCTGCATGCGGCCGAGGACTTCGGTCAGGTACGCTCGTCTCACACCGAGCATGTCGGCGAGGAGCTCGTGGGTGACCGGCAGTTCGGCGGTGCCGATCCGGTCCTGCAGGGTCAGGAGCCAACGCAGGCAACGCCGCTCGATGGTATGGGCGGCGTTGCAGGCCACCGACTGCAGCACCTGGGCGAGCAGGCAGTCGGCGTAGCGCACGAACAGGTCGCGGATGCCCTTGGAGGCGTGCTTGGCCGCGGACAGACGCGCGGCGTCGATCCGGATGACGGGCCCGCCAACCTGGACCACCGCCTGCCCGAACGCCGGCAGGTAGCCGTGGCTGACGACGCCGCCCATGGCGCCTTCTCGGCCTATCGTCGCTGTCTCGACCGACTTCCCGTCGATGAGCGGCACCACCAGGGTCACGACGCAGCGTTGCGCGGGGAAAGTGACGTGGCTGACGTCGTCGCCGGCGCGAAACAGCACGTCGCCGCGACTGACCTCGCGACGCTCGACGTGCGGGGCCAGCAAGGCGCGGTCGGCCGCGTTGAGGGCTTCGAGCAGCAGGTTGCCGTCGATGGAAGACGATTTTCGGGCAGTCACGAGAGCGGTCCGGGCCGGCGCGGCCGAATTGTCCAGTAGCGGACTTCCGGGCGCGAAGATGTCCGATACCTGACAACTGGCGGCGAAGTGACCGCCGCGGCACGGGATTTCAGCCGTCGATTGCCTCGACTAACGCCGACGGACAACGGACGGTGCGCGCCGGCGGGTCAGGTGAGCGCCGCGACGGACGGGATCGGCCCCGACACGACGGGGGCCGGCAGCCGAAATCGGAAGGTGGTTCCCCGGTCGATGGCGCTCGTCACGGTCAGCACGCCCCCCTGGCGCTCGACGAGGTCCCTACAGAGCAACAGGCCGAGCCCGCTCCCACGCTCACCCGCCGTGCCGTTCGTCGTCGTCCGCCTGTCCAGGCGGAACAGGTCATCGACCTTGCCCGGCGGCATGCCGATGCCGGTGTCGGTCACCGAGATCTCGACCTCGTCGCCGTCGCGCCGACCGGCCACCGTGACGGTTCCGCCCGGCAGCGTGAACTTGACCGCGTTGCTCACGAGGTTGCGCAGCACCGTGGCGAGCATGTCCCGCTGTGCCCGAACGACGACCCGGTCGCACGTTACCACCAGGCCGATGCCCTTATCGGCGGCAGCCTCGGACGCACCCTGCATCACCTCGGCCGCCAAGGCGTCGAGACCGACGTCGGTCAGGGCCACCGCCATCGTGTCCATCTGCAGGCTCGCCCAGGAGAACAGGCTTTCGAGCAGGTCATAGGCCTGCGTCGCCGCCTCGTGGATGCCCTTCGCCCGACGTTCCACGGACGCGGGGTCGCGCGCCGCGACGGCCTTGCCCAGCACCTCGGACAGGCCGAGCAGCGCCTGGAACGGATTGCGCAGGTCGTGGGCGATGATCGAGAACAGGAGGGACTTCTGCCGGTTCAGCGTGTCGAGTTCGAGCGACTTCGCCTCCGCCTCGCGCCGCGCCGCGGCGAGCTCCGCCTGGAAGGCTTGTCGGGCCTCGGCGTAGCGGATCGCACGGGCCAGGCCGGAGGGCGTGACCTCGGCCTTGTCGAGGTAGTCCAGCGCCCCCGCCCGCATCAGCCGGGTCGCGAGGTCCGGGTCGGCCTCGCCGGTCAGCATCAGCACCGCCCGCGCCTGCCCCTCGGCCGCCAGCAGCGTCCTGAGCAGCGCGAACGTGTCGATGCCCGGCAGCCGGTAGTCGAGCAGCACGCAGTCGAAGGTTTCCTCCGCGGCGAGGCGCAGGCCCTCGTCGCCTCCCGGCGCCTCCGTCAGCGAGTGCTTGAGCCCGGACTTGGCCAGCGCCCGGCGCACGGCCGCCCGGTCGACCGCGTCGTCGTCGATCAGCAGGATGCGGGTCGGGGTCGTCACGGGGGCGGCTACGCCGGGAACTCCACGACCTTCCAGTAATGCTCCAGCAGCGCGACCGCCTCCATGAAGGTGTTGGCCGGGTCGCGCTTGACGATGTAGCCGGCGACGTTGTGCCCGTAGGCGCGCATCCGGTCCTCGTCGGCCTTCGACGTGGTGATCATGAACACCACCGCCGAGCGCAGGTCCTCGTCGGCGCGCACCGCCTCCAGGAACTCGATGCCGTTCATGCGCGGCATGTTCAGGTCGAGCAGGACCAGGTGCGGCTTGGGCAGGCGCTCGCGCCCGTTCTCGCCGCGCAGGATCTCCAGGGCCTCGATGCCGTCGCGGGCGACGGTGATCGGGTTGCCGATCTTGCTCTTCTTGAAGGCGCGCTTGAGTCCCTGGACGTCGACCTCGTCGTCGTCGACCAGCAGGATGTTAACCGTCGAACCCATCCGTCCGCCCCTTCCCGCCGTCGAGCGGCCACGTGAAATGCACCGTCAGGCCACGCCCGTCGGAGCCGTCCGCGAGCCAGACCTTGCCGCCCTGCCGGTCGACCAGCTTGCGCACGATGGCGAGCCCCATGCCGCTGCCCTCGACCTCGTCGCGGGGCTTGAGCGTCTGGAACATGCCGAACACGCGTTCGCGGAACTGCTCGGGGATGCCCGGCCCGTCATCGGTCACGACGAACTCGACCGCGCCCCCCGATGGTTTGGCCTCCACCCGGATGTGCCCTTGGGCCGGCCGGTCGTGGTGCTTGATGGCGTTGCCGATCAGGTTCTGCAAGGCCTGGGTGAGGGGCGCCCGGGGGGCATGTATCGTCGGCAGGGAGGCGTCTGCCGAGATGGTGAAGCCCTCGGGTGGGCTGACCAGGACGGCGAGCTCCCCGACCAGCGCCCGGGTGTCGACCGTGTCCATGGTCGCGTCCGCCCTTCCCGCCCTGGAGTAGGCCAAGAGGTCGTCGAGGAGGCTGTCCAGCCGACGCACGCGGCTCTTGAGGAGCTCCATGTTCGTTTGCACGTCGCCGGTCAGCGAGCCTTCCAGATCCTCCTCGATCCACCCGACGAGGTTCTCGATGCCGCGCAGGGGCGCCTTCAGGTCGTGGGAGGCGACGTAGGCGAACTGCTCCAGTTCCTCGTTCGAGCGGCGCAGGTCGATGGCGTGACGGGCGAGCCGGCGCTCCAAGCCCTTGCGCTCGGTGATGTCGGTGTTGGTCCCGAACCAGCGCAGGATGCGTCCGTCGGATCCGCGATGGGGTTGTGCCAGCGACAGGAACCAGCGGTACTCACCGTCGGCGCCGCGGAGCGGGAAGGTATCCTTCCACGGCTCGCCGGTCCGGAACGCCTCGCTGATGCGTCCCACCACGCGCTCGACGTGGTCGGGGTGATGGACGTCGCGCCAGCCCCATCCACGCATCTGCTCGATGGTGGTGCCGGTGTAGTCGTACCAGCGGCGGTTGTACCAGATGATGTCGCCGTTCGGCTCGGCCACCCAGGCCATCTGCGGCAGGGCGTCGGCCAGCGCGCGAAAATCGTCCGCCGTCAGGTTCGCGGCTCGCTCCACCCAGCTCTCCTTCGTCGAGGCGGCGGGTGAGACGGCGAAGAACAACTCTTCCCGATCGGGAACCGGCGCGGGCGCCAAGTGGGACTGGAAGGCGGCGGTGGCAAGGCCTGCCGACGCGTGACCGGATTCACCGATGCTCGCCACCTCAGCATCGCCTCGACGACGGCGATCTCGAACGATCGGACGACGCGGACCCGATGCGCGACGGGACGCGGGCCATGAGGCGCCGCCCGTTGGATGAGGCTGCCGAGCGGGAGGACCGCGTTGAGGCGGTGGGCGACCTGGCGGCCCGCGGGCCTCCCTGCGCCAACCCTTACCGTCCCGGCGCGCGGCCAACGCATCCGCCCTACGGAGCGGCGCGCACTGGCAGCTGCCATGCTTCATCTGCCGGGGTGAAAGAGCGGGCGGACCGGGCGCCTGTCCGGCCATCTCAGAAACTGGGGCGCGTTGCGACCCGCTGTGTTCGCTCGACCTGCAACGATCTCGCCGCTGTCGCGCGCGTTTCCTGTGTCATCGCATGGACTTGAAGGAGTCCCCGACCCGAGGGATGGCTCGAGGCAGCTTTGTGAGGGCAGGCTTCCGGAGGCGGCGGTGGGCCGCGATGGCGTTCCCCCGAGACGCTCAATACGCGCTCCGTTGTTCTCCCGCAAAAGGATGAGCTGTATCGGCTTGGCAGCCTTCAGGGCCGCCAAGTGATCGGATAGCTGGCGCACGAACGTCTACGGTGGCGGTGCTGCCTGGGCGGGCTTCTACGACCGCGTTGGCTCGGTGAGAGGCCGCCCGCTTCGAACTGGGCTTCGCCGAAGCAGTTCCGCTGTCGACCCTATTACGGCGCGCCGGATCGGCAGCACACGCAGCACCAGACAGTCAGCTTCGCGCCCCTCCCGGCCATTCCGCTGGACTGGAAGACGTTCCGCAAGCGGACGCCCCCACGTGCGAACAGCCATTCGCTGACCCGATGCCGAGAGGACGGGTTGGAGGACGCAGCGGCAAGCCGATCGTTGTCGGCGATGAACGCGCCGACCGCTCCTCCCTTCGATCGCGCCGCCCGCTCCTCAGGATGACATCGAGGATGGAAGCGGCCCTGCCATCATGAACAGGCGTTCTCGACCTTTGAGAAGATGGTCGTCTCGAGGGCGATGGGGTTGTCCTCTGCCTTCGGCTTGGAACACCGCTCGACGGCATGAAAGACCGCGTGGATCTCCTCGGCCGTTTCCTCGTCGGCGCGCACGAGACGCCCGGTCCAGGCCGTGATCTCCTGCGGCGACGACGTGCTGGTCACGAAGCCGATGATGTCGCCCTCGGCCGTGCCGACGAGGATGCGGCTTCGATGCGTCTGCGCAGGGCCGGGATTGGCGGCGGTGTAGGTCCCGGAGACGGCCTCGCCCATCTGGAGGAGGCGAAGTTCCGCGCCTGCTCGGCTCCGCCAGACACCATCGAACATCGTTGCCCAAGCCCGCCGACCGAGCGGCCGCTCGCACGGCCTATCACAAGCGATATAGCAGATTTGATATAACGAAGGCGCGGGCCCGGCAATGCTCGGGCGCGGTCTGTGTCCCGTGAGGCTCTGCGTGCGGCCTCGCTACCAAAGGACTTCGTGCGGATGGAACCGCACGACGTCGCCCGGCACGACCTCGGTCCGGTTATCCTCCAGTTCCACGAGGCCTTCGGTCTCGGTGAGCGATGACAGCATGCCCGCGCCGTCGCGCTGGAACTTCCGGACTTCCCAGGTGCCGTCGGCGTCCCGGGCGAGGCTGACCCTGACGAACTCTCTGCGGCCCGCTCGCTTCCGGTAGGAGAAGGCCGCCCTGGCGTTGAACCCGCGCGGCGGCGCGTAAGCCTCGCCGGCGAGCCGGGCGAGGAGCGGCCGCACGACGAACAACAGGGTGACGTAGACGGCCACCGGGTTGCCGGGCAGGCCCAGGAACGGCTTGCCGTCGATCATGCCCATCGCGACCGGACGCCCCGGCTTGATTCCCAGCCTCCAGAAGACGAGGCGCCCGATGGTCTCGACGGCGGTCTTCACGTGATCCTCGTCACCGGTCGACACGCCGCCCGAAGTCAGGATCACATCGTGCTCGGCGGCCGCCGTCGAGAGCCTCGCCGCGAGCGCCGTCGGATCGTCACGGATGACGCCGAGATCGCTCGCCGCGACGCCCATCCGCCGGAGAAGCGCGAGCAGCAGGACGCGGTTCGAGTCGTAGATCGCGCCTGGTCTCAAGGGCGCCCCCGGCTCGACGAGCTCGTTGCCCGTCGAGAACACGCCGACCCGCAGGGTGCGGCGAACCTTCAACATGCGCAGGCCGACCGCGGTCGCCAGAGCCAAGTCCTGCGGCCGGAGACGCCGGCCGGCCGCGATGATCGACGAGCCCTTGGCCGCGTCCTCGCCGGCGTCGCGGCTGTTGGCGCCGCGCTTCAGCCCGAGCGGCAAGGACACCCGGCCGTCGGGCAGGACGTGGACGTCCTCCTGCATGAAGACGGTGTCGGCCTCGGCCGGCATCGGGGCCCCGGTGAAGATCCGGGTAGCCGAGCCCACCGCCGACACGCCCTCGGACGACCCGCCGGCCGCGACGACCGCGCCGACCGGCAGCACCGTCGCGTCGGAGGCGCGCAGGTCCGCGAAACGGACCGCGTAGCCGTCGACGGCCGAGTTGGGGAACGGCGGGACGTCGATGGGCGCGACGCAATCCTCGGCCAGGATGCGTCCGTCGGCGTCCTGGACGGGAACATCCTCGGTGCCGACGACCGCTACGAGCCGCTCGCCGAACAGGGCGTGCGCGTCCTCGATGGTCATCAGGGGGCCGCCGAACGCGAAGCAGTCGTCGCTGAGCTGGGCCATCCGGCTAGAGCCTCCCGAGGACGTCTTCGAAGGGAACGGCGACGTCGAGCATCAGCCCCGTCACCGCCTCCGGGTCGTTCAAATCTACGACGGGAATGCCCGAGGCCGGAAATCCGACGTCGCTCGCGATGCCCACGATGGTGGGGTCCAAAGGATGGAGGGGCGGGCGGCCGTTCTCGGCGCGATGGACCTCGAGCTTGGGGATCGGCTCCCGCTTGTAGCCTTCCACGACGATGAGGTCGCAGGGGCTGATCCGCCGCAGGAGCTGAGCCAGGGTCGCTTCCGCCTCGTCCCGCAGCTCGTGGACCTGGGCCCACCGGCGGCCCGACGACACGAGCACCTCGACCGCCCCCGCCCTGCGGTGCTCGTACGAGTCCTTCCCGGGCCAGTCTGTGTCGAAGTCGTGGTGGGCATGCTTGAGGGTCGCCACCTTCACGCCGCGGGCGACGAGCACGGGGATGGCCCGAACCAGCAGGGTGGTCTTGCCAGCCCCGCTCCACCCGGCAAGTCCGATCACGCGCATGCCGGACACCTCTGACCGCCTCCCTCGCGACGTTTCCACTGCCCCGCACGATGTCTCAGAGCAAGCGTCAGCCACGCCGTCGGGGCGCGTGACCCCGCCTCACGCAAATTGAAACGACTTCAAAAACGATATAACACCTCCGCTATAACGGCTGCCATTTGGTATGCCACGAGCGAACGCCACGCCAACGGACCCGAACGGGCACGCCATGCACGACTCCGACCTTCCCTTGATCGCGCAGGCATGAGCATGAGCGACGCATCCTCTGCGGCGGACTGGGCCGCCATCGTGACGGACGCCTACTGCGCCGACGCGAAGCCGCCGCTCACGCAGGAGCTCGCGGACCGCGTTCGCGACGCGCTCGCGGGGACGATCGCTTCCTCGACCGCGGACGCCTCGAAGTCCCTGATGGACCGCCTCAACGCCACCCTCGACGCGTTCGAGATCGAGCTTCGCTCCGTCGTCGGGCCCAGGATCACCTCCCTGGACGCGGCGACGGGCGCCGTCGCGATGGAACATCGGTCCGAGGCCGGCCAGCCGCTCCGGGCCTTCGGCGGCCAGTAAGCCCCGACCGACCGTCAGGACGCCGCGACTAACCGCCCCAGCAGTTGGAAACCAGATATCGCATGAGTGAGGCACCGGGGACCGTCAGGAACTTCTCGCATCCCGGCCGGGGGCGGAACAAGGCGCGCAGCGTACCCAAGGGGCGCCAGGTCGAGCCGCGGGCGAAGGTCGAGATCGAGGAGCTTCTCGGCTCCCGCTCGCGCCAGCGCGACCTGCTCATCGAGCACCTCCACCTGATCCAGGACACCTACGGCCAGATCAGCGCCGAGCACTTGGCGGCGCTGGCCGACGAGATGGCCCTGGCCTTCGCCGAGGTCTTCGAGACCGCGACCTTCTACGCGCATTTCGACGTGGTGAAGGAGGGTGACGCCGCCATCCCGAGGCTGACCGTCCGGGTCTGCGACAGCATCACCTGCGCGATGTTCGGCGCCGACGAGTTGCTGGAGACGCTCCAGCGGGAACTCGCCTCCGACGCCGTCCGCGTCGTGCGCGCGCCCTGCGTCGGCCTGTGCGACCACGCGCCCGCCGTCGAGGTCGGGCACAACTTCCTGCACAAGGCCGACCTCGCCTCCGTGAGGGCCGCGGTCGAGGCCGGCGACACACACGCCCATGTCCCGGACTACGTGGATTACGACGCCTATCGGGCCGCCGGCGGGTACGCGACCCTCGACCGGCTCCGCAGCGGGGACCTTCCGGTCGACGACGTCCTGAAGGTGCTCGACGACGGCGGACTGCGCGGCCTCGGCGGCGCGGGCTTCCCGACGGGGCGCAAGTGGCGCTCGGTGCGCGGCGAGCCCGGGCCCCGGCTGATGGCGGTCAACGGGGACGAGGGCGAGCCCGGCACCTTCAAGGACCAGCTCTACCTCAACACCGACCCGCACCGCTTCCTCGAAGGGATGCTGATCGGCGCCCACGTCGTCGAGGCGCCGGAGGTGTATATCTACCTGCGGGACGAGTACCCCATCTCCCGCGAGATCCTGACGCGCGAGATCGCGAAGCTCCCCGAGGGCGGCCCGCGCATCCACCTGCGCCGCGGCGCCGGCGCCTATATCTGCGGCGAGGAATCCTCGCTGATCGAGTCCCTCGAGGGCAAGCGCGGGTTGCCGCGGCACAAGCCGCCGTTCCCGTTCCAGGTCGGCCTGTTCAACCGTCCGACGCTGATCAACAACATTGAGACGCTGTTCTGGGTCCGCGACCTGATCGAGCGGGGCGGCGACTGGTGGAAGAGCCACGGCCGCAACGACCGCGTCGGCCTGCGCTCCTACTCGGTCTCGGGACGCGTGAAAGAGCCGGGGGTGAAGCTCGCCCCGGCCGGCCTCACCATCCAGGAGCTCATCGACGAGTATTGCGGCGGCATGGCCGACGGCCACACCTTCGCGGCCTACCTGCCGGGCGGCGCGTCGGGCGGCATCCTGCCGGCGTCGATGAACGACATCCCGCTCGATTTCGGGACCCTGGAGAAGTACGGCTGCTTCATCGGCTCTGCCGCCGTCGTGATCCTGTCGGATCGGGACGATGTGCGCGGCGCCGCGTTGAACCTGATGAGGTTCTTCGAGGACGAGAGCTGCGGGCAGTGCACCCCCTGCCGTTCGGGGACCCAGAAGGCCCGCATCCTGATGGAGCAGGGCGTCTGGGACACCGAGCTCCTGGGCGAGCTGTCCCAGTGCATGCGGGATGCCTCGATCTGCGGCCTCGGCCAAGCCGCCTCGAACCCGCTCAGCAGCGTCATCAAGTACTTCCCGGACCTGTTCCCCGCCCCCCGCGCCGCGGCTGCCGAGTGAGGCAACCGATGGTGCCGGCGAACCCTATCCCGATGTCCGAGCCAGGAGCGGCCGCATGAGCAACGCCCCCGAACAGCGCGGCGACGAGACCGAGAAGCCCGAGATCCGGGCCGACGGGCTGCAGGATGCGGGCGGGCCCGCGTCGGGCCCGAAGCCGGGGGCCGGCGGCTCCTACTCGGAAGGGGCGAAGGCGGGCGGCCAAGCGGCCCCTGAGCCGTCGGGCCTGCACGATCTGAAGGGGCGGCCGACCGCCCCCCCGACCATCGCGTTCGAGCTTGACGGACAGCAGGTCGAGGCCGCCCCCGGCGAGACGATCTGGGCCGTCGCCAAGCGCCTCGGCACCCACATCCCGCACCTCTGCCACAAGCCCGAGCCCGGCTACCGCCCGGACGGCAACTGCCGCGCCTGCATGGTCGAGATCGAGGGTGAGCGCGTGCTGGCCGCCTCTTGCAAGCGCACGCCGGCCGTCGGCATGAAGGTCAAGTCCGCGACCGAGCGCGCCACCAAGGCCCGCGCCATGGTGCTCGAGCTGCTCGTGGCCGACCAGCCCGAGCGCGCGACCTCGCACGACCCGACCTCGCATTTCTGGGTGCAGGCCGACTTCCTCGACGTGTCCGAGAGCCGCTTCCCCGCGGCCGAGCGCTGGACCGGCGACTTCAGCCACCCGGCCATGAGCGTCAATCTCGACGCCTGCATCCAGTGCAACCTCTGCGTCCGCGCCTGCCGCGAGGTCCAGGTCAACGACGTCATCGGCATGGCCTACCGCTCGGCCGGCGCCAAGGTCGTGTTCGACTTCGACGACCCGATGGGCGGCTCGACCTGCGTGGCCTGCGGCGAGTGCGTCCAGGCCTGCCCGACCGGCGCGCTGATGCCGTCCGCCTATCTCGACGCCGAGCACAAGACCCGGACGGTGTACCCCGACCGCGAGGTGACCTCGCTGTGCCCCTATTGCGGCGTCGGCTGCCAGGTCTCCTACAAGGTGAAGGACGAGAAGATCGTCTACGCCGAGGGCGTGAACGGGCCGGCCAACCACAACCGGCTCTGCGTGAAGGGGCGCTTCGGCTTCGACTACGTCCACCACCCCCACCGCCTGACGGCGCCGCTGATCCGCCTGGACAACGTCCCGAAGGACGCCAACGATCAGGTCGACCCGGCCAACCCGTGGACGCACTTCCGCGAGGCGACCTGGGAGGAGGCGCTCGACCGCGCCGCCGGGGGCCTCAAGACGGTCCGCGACACGCACGGCCGCAAGGCGCTCGCCGGCTTCGGCTCGGCGAAGGGCTCGAACGAGGAGGCCTACCTCTTCCAGAAGCTGGTGCGGCTCGGGTTCGGCTCGAACAACGTCGACCACTGCACCCGCCTGTGCCACGCCTCGTCGGTGGCGGCCCTCATGGAAGGCCTGAACTCGGGCGCCGTGTCGGCGCCGTTCTCGGCAGCGCTCGACGCCGAGGTCATCATCGTGATCGGCGCCAACCCGACCGTGAACCACCCGGTGGCGGCGACCTTCCTCAAGAACGCCGTGAAGCAGCGCGGCGCCAAGCTGATCGTCATGGACCCGCGCCGGCAGGTGCTGTCGCGGCACGCCTACAAGCACCTCGCGTTCAAGCCCGGCTCGGACGTGGCGATGCTCAACGCGATGCTCAACGTGATCATCGAGGAGGAGCTCTACGACGAGCAGTACATCGCGGGGTACACGGAGAACTTCGAGGCGCTGAAGGAGAAGATCGTCGAGTTCACGCCGGAGAAGATGGCCTCGGTCTGCGGCATCGACGCGGAGACGCTGCGCGAGGTCGCCCGGCTCTACGCCCGCGCCAAGTCCTCGATCATCTTCTGGGGCATGGGCATCAGCCAGCACGTCCACGGCACCGACAACTCGCGCTGCCTGATCGCGCTCGCCCTCGTCACGGGGCAGATCGGGCGCCCCGGCACCGGCCTGCATCCGCTGCGCGGCCAGAACAACGTCCAGGGCGCGTCCGACGCCGGCCTGATCCCGATGGTCTACCCGGACTACCAGTCGGTCGAGAAGGCCGCGGTGCGGGAGATGTTCGAGGAGTTCTGGGGTCAGAAGCTCGACCCGCAGAGGGGCCTCACCGTCGTCGAGATCATGCGGGCGATCCACGCCGGCGAGATCAAGGGCATGTTCGTCGAGGGCGAGAACCCGGCGATGTCCGACCCCGACCTGAACCACGCCCGGCACGCCCTGGCGATGCTCGACCACCTCGTCGTGCAGGACCTGTTCCTGACGGAGACCGCCTTCCACGCCGACGTGGTGCTGCCGGCCTCCGCCTTCGCCGAGAAGGCCGGCACCTTCACCAACACCGACCGTCGCGTGCAGATCTCGCAGCCGGTGGTGTCCCCGCCGGGCGACGCGCGGCAGGACTGGTGGATCATCCAGGAACTGGGGAAGCGCCTCGGCCTGCCCTGGAACTACGGCGGTCCGGCCGACATCTTCCGCGAGATGGCCATGGTGATGCCGTCGTTCAACAACATCACCTGGGAGCGCCTGGAGCGCGAGGGCGCCGTGACCTATCCGGTCGACGCGCCGGACAAGCCCGGCAACGAGATCATCTTCTACGCCGGCTTCCCCACGGAGAGCGGGCGCGCGAAGATCGTTCCGGCCGCCGTGGTGCCGCCGGACGAGCTGCCGGACGACGACTACCCGATGGTCCTGTCGACCGGCCGCGTGCTCGAACACTGGCACACCGGATCGATGACCCGGCGCGCCGGCGTCCTCGACGCGCTGGAGCCCGAGGCGGTCGCCTTCATGGCCCCGAAGGAGCTCTACCGGCTCGGGCTGGAGCCCGGCGACACGATGAAGCTGGAGACGCGCCGCGGCGCCGTCCACCTGAAGGTGCGCTCCGACCGCGACGTGCCGGTCGGCATGATCTTCATGCCGTTCTGCTACGCCGAGGCCGCGGCCAACCTGCTGACGAACCCGGCGCTCGACCCGATGGGCAAGATCCCCGAGTTCAAGTTCTGCGCGGCCCGGGCCTCCGCCGTCCACACGGCCATGGCCGCCGAGTAGGCGGCGTGACCTCCGGCGGCGCGCCCAGGCGTGCCGCCGGACACCGGGCTCGCGGGCTGATACCGTTTCCGGTCGATCGGCCCGGTGCCGTCCTTGCGAGCGCAGCGAAGCAATCCAGTCGGCGCGACGCCGACAGATGTCGCGCGGCCCTGGGTCACTTCGCTGCGCCCGCGATGACGCAGCGGGCTGCACAGACCGAAGCCGACGCCCGCCCTCGAGAGACCGCTTCCCACGGAGGCGCGCCTCCGCCCGGCCTCGCTCCTAGGAATCAACCTTCATCAGCGAGGCCAGAAGGTCGAGTTCGCCCGCCACGGCCTCCGAGGCGAGCCGCTCCATGCGCAGGTAGCTGTCGAGGATGGCGTCGCCCGTGCCCGTCAGGACGGCCCCGCCGCCCCGGCGGCCGCCCTTGCTCGCGGAGACGAGCGGCTCCTGGAACGCCTTGTTCAACGTGTCGATGAGGTACCAGGCTCGCTTGTAGCTCATGCCCATCCGTCGCCCCGCGGCGGCGATGGAGCCGGTGTCGCGGATGCCGCTCAGGAGGGCGGCTTTGCCGGGTCCCAGCAGGGTGTCCGAGCCGAGCTCGATCCGCAAACTGATGCTCGTGTCCTCGCCCAACGCACACCGCCGCTTCGCCGGAGGCCCCAGCGCCTCGCAGGCGTCCCTACGCGAAACGGCCGCGTCGATCATCCCGGCGGGCGACAGGATCGTCCGTCCCGTTCCGTCGAGGCCGGCCGACGGTGCGCGCGTCACGCGGCTCCCGCGGCGGGCGTGAAGCCCAGAGCGCGCAGCGCGGCGGCCGTCCCGGGCTCGCCCAGCAGGCTCAGGAAGGCCGCGAGCGCCGGCATCTCCCGCGCGTCCGCGCGATACGCGAGGTCGTAAGCCTCCTCCGTCAGCGGGCGGAAGCCCAGCCCGTAGGCATCCGCGACGCTCGCTATGGCCACGCCCCAGTCCGCCCTGCCCTGCGAGACCGCTGCGGCGACGGCGTTGTGCGAGCGCGGCTGGTTCCAGAACCCCGCCGGCCGGGCACCGTCCAGCAGGCCGTCCACGAGCAGGCGCGTGCCCGATCCGGCGTTGCGGTTGACCATCACGGCGTCGGGGTCGGCGAGCGCCGCGGCGACCGCGTCCGCGGCGTTCCGGGCTTCGAACCTGGCGTCGCCGCGGCGAAACACGACGCCCTGGAGGCGGCGCCAGCCGGGCGCGAGGGACATCCCTTCGGCGAGGAACGGGGCATTGTACCGGCCCGTCTCGGGATCGAAGAGGTGCATGGCGGCGACGTCGCATTCGCCGCGCCGCAGGGCGGCGAGACCGCCGGCCGACCCGACCCAGATGGTTCGGGCGCGGTAGCCGCGCTCGGCGAGCAGGCCGACCACCCGGTCCAGACCGATGCAATGGCTGCCGACGATCGTCAGGTCGGGCGCCCGAACGCCGGCGCCCAGGCGGACCACGGCGACGCCCTCTCCGGCCTCGACGCCGGCGCGCGCGGCGGGAACCGCGAAGAAGCCGTCCGCTTGCGAGAACGCCGTGACCGAACCTGAGCCCTTCGGCAGCGGCAGGGCGATCGTCCCCTCGGGACCGTGGGCGAGGGAGGTCATCACGAACTCGGTGCGGCCGAGTTCGGAGGGCACCCGCTGGGACACGCGCGCCGCGATCGTCTCGTCCTCCCGCGGCGGCAGCCCGGCGAGCGCCCGCACGAAGGGAACGACGAAGTCGTGGAAGGTGAACATCGCGGAGGTGGGGAATCCCGGCAGGACGATGATCGGCCTTCCCTGAGCCACCGCCACGCAGAGCGGCTTCCCCGGCTTGAGCGCTACGCCGTGGAACAGGATGCCCGGCTCGCCGAGGCGGGACAGCACCCGGTGGGAGACGTCGCCGGTCCCTTTGGACGTGCCCCCCGAGAGCACGACGAGGTCGCTGTCCCGGAGGGCGGAGTGGAGGGCTGCCTCCAGGACGGCGGCGTCGTCGCGCACGATCCCGAGCCGGACCGGTTCCCCGCCGTTCTCGGTCACCGCGGCCGCGACGATCGCGCCGTTCGAGTCGTAGATCGCGCCTTCGGGCAGGGGCTCGCCCGGTGCGACCAGCTCGTCCCCCGTGGAGAGGACGGCGACGCGCGGGCGTCGGGTGACGTCGACGGCCGGAAGGCCGCACGCCGCCAGCATGCCGATCTCGCGGGCGGTGATCCGCGTGCCCTCGCGCAGCACCGTCTCGCCGCGTGCCATGTCGGCCCCGGCATATCCCACGAACTGCGCCGGCCGAACGGCGGTCAGAATGTCGACGGCGAGGCTCCGGGCGTCGAACTCCGAGTGCTCGACCATCACCACGGCGTCGGCGCCGCGCGGGATCATGCCGCCGGTGGAGATCGGCGTCGCCGTTCCGGGCTGAACGACGACCGTCGGCGCGACACCGCAGGCGAGGATCTCGCGGTTCAGCGCGAGACGCCGCGGGCTCGCCGGCCCGGCTCCTTCCGTGTCGGCCGCGCGCAGGGCGAATCCGTCGACCAGGGAACGGTCGAAGGGCGGAACGTCCATGGGCGAGGCGACGTCGCGGGCGAGCACGCGCCCGAGCGCTTCCTCCAAGGGCAGCGTCTCGGACGGCAGGCGCGTGTGCGGGACCGCCGCCCGGAACGCCGCGAGCGCGTCGTCCCGGCTCATCACCCTGAGAAACTGCTCCTGGCTCGAGGCCGCGGCGAGACGCGCGGCGAAATCCGCCGCCTCGTCACGGTCTGCGTCGCCGCTCACAGGGCCCAAACCTCTGCCTCCTCGCCAGCCCGGAAGCCTTCGCTCTCCGGCTCGACCACGACGATCCCGTCCGCCTGCACCAACCGAGCGAGCGGAAGCCCGGCTCCGCCGAGCGGCTCGACGCCCTCGGACCCGCTCCGGACGAAGACGACCTCGGACAGACCGATCGACGAGACGATCTTCCGTACGAGGACATGCCGCCGAGGCCAGCGGTCCTGCGCGCCGGCGAGCCTCGCGATGAGAGGACGGCCCAGTGCCAAGAACGCGGCGAGCGCCGCCTCGGGACGCCCGGGCACCAGAAGAACCGGCCTGCCGGCTGCGGAGCCGACGGCGGTGGTTTCCCCGGGCCGCAACGCGATGCCGTGCGCGCGGACTTCTCCGGCGAGGCCGAGGGCCGCCGCGCTATGGTCCGAGCGGCCGAAGCCGCTTCCCATGACCACCAGCACCGCGTCCGCCGTGCCGCCGCGGATGGCCGCGACGATGTCCTCGACTCCCCGGGCGCGAACCGCCTCGGTCACCCCGCCTGCCCGCGCGATCAGACGCCTGAGCAGGGGCGACACGGTATCGAGGCTCGACGTCCCCGCGGTGACGACGCGCAAGAGTGGCTGACGGACGTCTATCGTCTCCAGGCCGGCCGCCTCCAGGACGAGCAGGTGAAGCGGCTCGATCCGGGTGCCCGCCTCGATCAGCCTCGCGTTGTCAGCGACGTCGTCGCCCGCCCCGCACACGCCTTCCCGCGTGGCGATGTCCGCGACGACCGTCCCGTCCGCGTATCCCTCCGGGGGCAATACGGCGTCGGTGCCGGAAGGCAGCGGCTGTCCCGCCTCGACCCATGGCGGTGGCCGCGCCAGGAAGATCGGCGCGTAGGCCGACGCGCCTCCCACCGCAGCGGCCTCGACCGCGAATCCGTCTCGCACCGCCGTCATGGCCGCGGGCACGGCGGAGCGCGCGACGACCGCTCCCGCGGCGATGCATCCGAGCGCCGCTTCGAGCGGAACGGTCGCGGGGGCGACGGGCGCAGACTCGCCGCTGAGCAGGTTCGCCGCCTCCCGAAGTGGGATCAGCGCCGAGGACGCATTTCGGATCATCCTGGCGGCGATGCGCCATCCGGGTTCGAGGATCAAGGGCCGGCGCGGCGGTCGACCCGGCATGCGCCGCGTTCGCGTACCGAGAGAAGCCGCGTCGGCGAGAATCCGGGCGGCCCGCCCGGAGCGCGGCACCGACGACGCCCCCGACGGGCAGGTTCCCCCGCAGAGGGGCTCACATCCCCGACGGACGGCGATGGCCACTTCGAACGTCCCGACGGCACGACAACAAGCGCTCCGGGCGATATGCTCACCCGGTATCCGCGCGCTCCCTGGTAGGCATGACAGGACCATTCCGCCGAACCTGCATCTCGAGGTCGGCCTCATCGGCTGATCTCGCCATCCGCCGCGTCCTGTTCCTGAGGACCGGCCCGGGCGCGTGATGCAGACGCTCCAGGACATCCTCTCCCGCCTGTTCAGCCTGGATCGCGACGTGCTGGCGATCGCGTGGCTGTCGCTGCGTGTCAGCCTCACCGCCGTCGGCATCGGCCTCGTGCTCGGCATACCCCTGGGTGCGTTCCTGGCTGTGGCCCGCTTTCCCGGACGCGGCGCCGCGGTCGGCCTGCTGAACGCCTTCATGGGGCTGCCGCCGGTGCTCGTCGGCCTCGCGCTCTACCTCGTCCTCTCCCGCTCCGGCCCGCTCGGCACGCTCGGCCTGCTGTTCACCCCCGGCGCGATGATCGCCGCACAGGCGACGCTCGCGACCCCGCTCGTCGCCGCCCTGACGCAGCAGGTCGTCGCCGACGCCCGGGTGCATCTCGGCGAGCAGCTGCGCTCCCTCGGGCTCTCCGCACCGCGTCAGGCCGGGGCGATGATCTACGACGTGCGCTTCTCCCTCGTGACCGCGGCGCTCGCCGCGTTCGGCCGGGCGATCTCGGAGATCGGCGCGGTCCTCGTCGTCGGCGGCAACATCGACGGGTATACCCGCACGATGACGACGGCGATCTCGCTGGAGACCCAGAAGGGCGATCTCAGCCTTGCCCTGGCGCTCGGCCTCGTGCTGATCGGCCTCGTTCTGGTGGTGAACGTCGCCGTGGCCTTGCTCCGCCGCCACGCCGCGCGCGTGTACGGATGAGCGCGGCGCCGGCCATCCGCCTCGAGGACGTGACGCTGTCTCTCGACGGGCGAACGGTGCTCGACCGTCTCTGCCTGGAGGTCGTTTCGGGCAGCGTCACGGCGGTCATCGGACCGAACGGAGCGGGCAAGAGCGTCACGCTCAGGGTCATCGACGGGCTCCTGCGACCCGACGGCGGGACGGTCCGGGTCGGCCCGCACCGGCGGGCCTTCGTGTTTCAGCGGCCCGCGCTGATCCGCGCGACCGCCGCCGCGAACGTCGCGCTGGCTCTCGGAAGCCTGCCCCGTCCTGCGCGCGCCGCGCGGGTGCAGGAGGCGCTCGCCCGGGTCCGACTCGCGGAGCGCGCACGCGATGCCGCGACGCGGTTCTCCGGCGGCGAGCAGCAGCGGCTGGCGCTGGCCCGCGCCTGGGCGGTCGGACCCGACCTGCTCCTCCTCGACGAGCCGACCGCGAACCTCGACCCGGCTTCGACCGAGATCGTCGAGGGGCTGGTGTCCGCGATGGCGCGGGCGGGCACCACGGTGGTGCTCGTCTCACACAATCTCGGGCAGGTGGCGCGCCTCGCCGACACGGCGATCGTGCTGGCCTCCGGCCGCGCCGTCGAGCATGGTCCATCCCGCCAGATCCTGTTCTCGCCCCGCACGTCCGAGGCGCGGGCCTACCTCGCCGGGGAATTGCCGTGGACCCCTTCCGTCGTCGCCTCCTGACCCTGGGATTGGCCGCGCTCCTGAGCGCGGCCGGCCTCCTGCCATCGGCCGACGCCGAACCGACCGCGATCGTCGTCGCCTCGACGACCTCGACCGAGCAGTCCGGCCTGTTCAAGCACATCCTCCCGCTCTTCCGGGAGACGTCCGGGATCGACGTGAAGGTCGTCGCTCTGGGCACGGGCCAGGCGCTCGACGCCGCGCGCCGCGGCGATGCCGACGTGGTCCTGGTCCACGACCGTCCGGCCGAAGACAAGTTCCTCGCCGAGGGCTTCGCGAAGAGGCGGTACGACGTGATGTACAACGATTTCGTGCTGATCGGCCCGGCCTCCGATCCGGCCGGCGTGCGCGGCCTGGGCGTGCGCGAGGCCTTCGCCAAGCTCGCGGCCAGCAAGGCGGCGTTCGTGTCGCGCGGTGATCGTTCGGGCACCCACAGCGCCGAGTTGCGCAGCTGGAGGGAGGCCGGCGTCGATCTCGCCGCCGTGCGCGGTCCTTGGTACCGGGACGTCGGCCAGGGCATGGGCCCCGCGCTCAACGCGGCCTCGGCTCTCGGCGCCTACATCCTCGCCGACCGGGGGACGTGGCTCGCGTTCAAGAACCGCGCCGACTTGGTCATCCTGGTTCAGGGGGATCCGAGCCTGTTCAACCCCTACGGCGTAATGCTGGTGAACCCCGACAGGCACCCCGGCGTGAAGGCGAAGGAGGGGCAGGCCTTCATCGACTGGCTTGTCTCGCCGGAGGGGCAGGGGGCGATCGCGGGCTACAAGGTCGGTGGCGAAGAGCTGTTTTTCCCGAGCGCGAGTGCGCTCACGACGCGCTGACCCGGTATCCGCGATTTGGGGAACCGGACCGGCGTCGACACAGGCTGGAGCAGAGGGCCGGAGGCCATGAGCCGACCGCTCGACCTCATCATGCCCGAACGACCGCGCGAGCCCCGCCGCGAGGGGTGCCGCAAGACTACGGCGACCAGGGAGAGCCACTATGGTGCGGGCGCTCCCCCATCCGTCCCGGTCGTCCGCGAGGATGGGCGGTCGATCTCGCTGAAGTCCGCCATCGTGCCTCTCCAAGCCGCACAGGGAGGGATGACCGGGACGGTCGTGGTGATGCGGGATGTCACGATCCGCGTCGCCGAACCGAAGGTGCTGAAACAGCGTTCGGCGAGGCCACCGAGGCTCGTGCGGGTCCATCGACGCGCGGGCGCGCGTCGATGGACCCGCAGGTGCACGACGTCCCTACGGACATCATCGTCACAGAAGACGGTGTCTGGCCGGAATCGGGTCGAGCGCGACTATGCTGCGAAGCTCGAACTCTATCCGCACTGCCTGACTTCTCAGCCGATGCGGCCCCGGCCTGCCCTGGATGATGCTCGCCCCGAGCCTCGATCCGGAAGATCCGGGTCTCTTACGGCGACATCACCGGAGCGCTAGAGCCGGGAGACGCCGGCCGCGCGAGCCGGCCCGCTCACAGAGAAGGCATCGGATCTGCTCGCGACATCGAGAGCTGCAGCGATTGTTTCGGGTGCCCGGACGCCGTGCGCTGACGATCCTGCCGTGAGATCCGCTCCATGGCCGATGTTCACTGAGATCCAGCCGTTTCGCGCGAGCGGAGCAGCGCTAGATGTATGGTCCCGGAATGTGGTGTGTCGGATCTGCTCCGAAGCAGGCGAGCTGCTTCCGGCCAGACTGCGTCATGCCGGATCGTCAACGCGCGCAGAACCGGACGTTCGGCTTCGCGCCCAATCCGGACGAAAAGGTCGTGCCGCCGTCATCTCGAAAGCAGACGTTGCCTCTGGACTGATTTCTATGCCGTCAAGTCGAAGGTGGCCGA